>NZ_JBEXHC010000015.1:0-167196 GCF_040607655.1 Streptomyces sp. NPDC005266 | reverse complement strand
GAAGACCAGTGGATACCCCATGCCCGCACCCCAGCCGACAGCCCAGAACCCGCCCAGAGAGCACTTCGAAACCACGTCGGTGGATCGAGGCTTAGCAGCCTTGGAAGTACCACAGCCCACTATTGCGCAACTTGGACCAGCCATAGGGGCCTCGGGCACAAGTGGGGCTCAGATGACATGCCGGTGATACCCGTGTCACCCGGTGGTGCGCGAGGTGGCACTCGCCGTGACATGGTCAACCCCTCATCGTGACGGAAATCTTTATCTCCCCTCGCCGCCCCGAATGCATACGTCGAACGGGTCGGCGCAGGTCGGTCCACTGGGGATTCGGCATCAGGGCGATGGAGGAGCCATGACCGTCATGGCAGAGGCAGGCACGAAGCAGTACCAGCAGCAATTGACCGTTGACCCGAAGTGCATCGGCCGCATCCGCCGAGCAGTCACCGCTCAGGTCCGGTTATGGGGTTGGGGTGAGTACGTCGACCCGGCCGTCAGGTGCGTGACGGAGATGCTCTCCAACGTGTATCGGCATGCCGACTCCGACGAGTGCGTACTTCTCCTCCAGGTGTCCCCGTCACGAGTGCGCATCGTAGTCAGCGACGACAGCCCGAAGCTCCCCGTGGTGTGCGAGCCGGACTGGGAGAGCGAGAGCGGGCGCGGGGTGTTCATCCTCAGCACGACCGCCGATGCCTGGGGGGCGGACCCGACCGATAATGGCAAGGACGTGTGGGTCGAGTTCCGGGCCGACGGAGCTGCCGTATGAGCAGCACATCGACTCCCTGGCCCGAAGATGCTGACAGCAGCGTAGACACCATGACGAGGGTCGCGGCCAGGCTGCACGATCGCTTCCTGAACGAGTACCTGGACGACGACCTGGACGCGATCTTGGGTGCCGCGGCGGGGCCTACAGGAATCGCCGGGAGCCGCCGACGCCGAACCCCTCGTCGCCGGTTATGGGGTCAGCTCGCAGGCATCGTGCGCCGCCGAGCGGACGAAGCCCCCAGCGATGAGGCACCCGTCCTGTTACAACACGCGGACCACCTGAGCCGAATGCTCGGCAACCTCGTGACCCACGCTCACCAGCGAGCTGCCAGAGCACCCAGCCTCGAACTTGACGCGGCGATCAAGGAAGCTGACCTCCTTCGAGGTCGCGAGGTGACCGAAGACACGGTTGATCAAGCGAACCTGCGACGCTTGGCGATGGCGATTCTGGCACTGCTGGACCAACTGGCCGTCGACGATGATGAACCGCTGCCGACATTCGGCTCGGCCGATCGTGCTCAGAGCAGGTGGTCGGCGTGACCCAGTCGTTGACCAGTACCTACTGGTGCCACAGGGACTACGACGGCCCTGGCCGAGAACTCCGCGACCCCCTGAATAACACCACGGATTACCCAGCGCGCGCCCTGGTCTGGATGCTGGAGTCGGCCGGCGAAGTCCTGACCGAACTCGACCGCCCGACCTTCGGCATCGCGTGGGCGTGGCTCGGGGACCACCAGACCGCAGGAGCCGCCGTCGAGGAACCCAAGCAGTGCCCTGACGACGACCCTGCGCGAGCTTACCTACTGAGGAGCGCGGCATGCCCACTGCCAATCCTGCCCCCGCGAGGTGGAACTCCTGGAAGCAGAACGGCCATACCTTCCGGGTTATCAGCGATCCGAACTCATGCGCTTCACGCGCTACTGCCCCAGTCGTCGCACCACCAGGTGGGGCAGCGTCGTCCGGTACGACCTGCGTGGCCCTTGGCTTGCCTCGTTCTCGGCACTGCGGGCACATAGACCGCCGCTCGGTGGTCCGGAGGCACGAACCGGATGATCGAGCGGCAAGAGAGCACTCCACGACGTGGTGAACCAGTCCACGAAAACCCAAAAACGAAGGGGACCTGTTGACCGAGCTTGAAGGCGATGCCTTCCGCGTCGTCTCATGGAACGTCGAGCGCAACGGCATGACCAACGGGGCCGATGAGCGATGGCACCTCGCCATGGGCGTCCTCGCGATGCTCAAGCCGCATGTGCTCCTCCGCCAGGAGCTGAAGCGCGCCGACATGCACGGAGAGCGCGCGCTGTGGGCGGAGGCCGCACGCCTCGGTGGCCACACCCCGTTCCTCGCCGAAGCCACCCCGGAATCCGCGAATCCGACTGGCGTATATACCGACCCAAACCTGTGCGTGCCGACCGAGTACTACCAGTACACCACTGGCCTGTGGCATCCGATCTGCAACCCAGTCGTGCGCGTCAAGGGCGCCCGGTCGAAGCTGTCCCTGGCATCGTTCCATCTGTGCTTCTTCGACCCGGAACAGCGAGCGAGCGAAGCCCGGCGGCTGACCACGCTCGGCGAGCCCGGCAAAGCGGCGATCATCGGCGGCGATTGCAACTCCTACCCGCACCGGTCGGACGACGAAACGGCCTCGCTGCCCGACTGGAGCAAGATTGCCGACCGTGTCCACTTCGAGCACCGTACGTTCGAGCAGAACGGCGAGCGCGTGTCCGACATCCGGCCGGACGAAATTTTCGCAGGTGAGCGCAGCGGGCAGCAGCCCGTCTTCAAGGAGATGGGACACTATGCCGCCACCGTGCTCGGCCAGCCGGAAGCCCTTGCCCCCACGGCATCGCTGTGGCGCACAGACCAGGGCCCGACGTGTCGGATTGACCGCATCTACGCCACGCCGCAGGTTGCGCAGGCCCTGACCCGGTTGGAGGTCGTCGTCAACGACGACGTACGCGAGGCGTCCGACCACGCCCCCGTAGTTGCCACCTTCAGCCTCTCCGCGCTGCGCCGCGCCCTGTCCCCCGCACCGACGCTCGCAGCCTGAAGCCGGAGGTCAGATCTCAATGTGACCGCAGGCCCCAGGAGACCGAGATCCGGCTGTGCTCTTCCCGGAGGCCTCGTGCTCACGAATGGCGATGGAGCCCCTGCGGAGAGTGCTGGGGCTGCACGGAACACGACTCGATAGGGTGACACAATGACTACGGTCCGAGAAAAAGGCCTGGATGGCGAAGCGGCCTCGCTACGGGCGGCCATGGTGCAGGAGCTGCGCGAATTAGGCGCGATGACGTCCGAGTCCCTCGCTGGCGCTGTGGCCACAGTGCCCCGGCATCTGTTCGCCCTCGGCGAGCCGCTGGAGGCCGCGTACGCCGCCGACCAGGCCCTGGTGATCAAGCGCGATCAGGACGGCACTGCCCTCAGTTCTCTGTCGGCCACCCATATCCAAGTGGTGATGCTGGAGCAGGCCGCGATCGAACCCGGAATGCGGGTCCTCGAAGTCGGCTCGGGCGGCTACAACGCCGCGCTCATCGCCGAGCTCGTCGGCGACACCGGGGCGGTGGTCTCAGTGGACATCGATGCGGAGATTGTCGAGCGCGCCCGCACTTGCCTGGATGCGGCGGGATACGACCAGGTCGAGGTGGTGCAGTCCGACGCCGACGCCGGCGTACCCGAGCACGCGCCGTTCGACCGCATCATCGTCACGGCCGGGGCGTGGGATATTCCGTCGGCGTGGCTGGACCAGCTCTCCGAGCGCGGCAGGATCGTCGTCCCGCTGCGTGTGCGGGGGCTCACCCGCTCGATCGCGTTCGACCGCGATGGCGAGGGCCTGGTCAGCGACAGCTACCGGCTGTGCGGCTTTGTGCCCATGCAGGGAGTCGGCGCCTACACCGAGCGGCTCATCCGGGTCGCCGACGGCATCGGGCTGCGGGTCGATGACCAGAAGCAGGACTTCGACATCAATGCCTTGGCCGCCGCCGCGCGCTCACCTCGGCTGGAGGTGTGGTCCGGGGCGGCCTTCGACCTGCCGGACGAGCTGGAGCTGTTCCTGGCGACAAGCACGGCCGAGATGGTGATGCTGCACGGCAGCAAGGACCTCGTCGAACAGGGCGGCTTCGCGCTGTCGGTGACGCGCGGGGTGCCCGCACTGGTCGTCGGCGGGAGCTTCGCATACCGCACCAAACGGCCGAATCAGGAGACAGGCGGCTTCGAGAGCGGCGTCTTCGCCCACGGGCCTGATGCGGAGGCAGTTGCGGCGCGCTACGTCGATCTGCTGCGCCGTTGGGCATCTGAGCATCAGCGGCGCGGCGCGGCCCGCATCCAGTACCGGCCGATGCCCACCGGCACGGCAGAACCATCCCAGGGAATCGTGGCGAAACAGCTCGGGGCCGTCGAGATCTCCTGGTCATAGGCTCCGCGCCCCCGCGACATCGTCCCGGGGACGCGGGGAAGTGCGCACCACCCAATCATCAGGGAGGTTTGTGTGTCCGTCCAATTCGAGGACGCGGCGGCGCAGTCGGCCCCGCCGGTAACGGGCCATGAGGGGGACTTCGAGAGCTGGGACCTGGATGTGTCCATCGTCGAGGCCGGTCCTTCGGCCGACAGGCTCATCCAGATGACCGACGACGGCTGCGGCAAGACCTGCCAGTCCGCCTGCTCGACGACCTGCCCGTAGCAGGCCGTCCGGAGTCCTGATCCGCGGTGTCCGGCCGGTTTTGGCCGGACACCGCACGTCGATGGGGGTGCCGGTGTACGAGTACGTCGATGCCGCGATGCTGCGGGCCGCGGCCTGGCCGCCGGATCGCCAGGTCCGGTCATGGCCCGATCCGACCGGAGGTGCGGAGTCCTGGCGGCCGTGGCTTGAGCGGACCTTGCAGATACCCGGCTTCGCAGCCGCGTTAGAGCAGGCCAGTCCCGTGCTGGCCCGCCGCGTCCGGGAGATCCGCGACGGGAGGCAGCTGCCCGAGCCCGCCGCGCGGAAGGCGGTGCTGGCCGTCATGCGTTACCTGCTGCGCGCTTCGAGCCGGGCCACACCGTTCGGCCTGTTCGCCGGGGTGGCTTCGGCCCGGATCGCTGAGGTGCCGACTGTGCGCATCGGCACCGGACACCGGGCCTTTGCCAAGCCAGACGCCGCGTGGCTGACCGGGGTGATCGAACGGCTGGAAGCCGACCCCGCGCTCCTGCAACGCCTGACGGTCCAGGCCCACACGCTGGCGGTCGAGAAGGACGGTCACCTGATCCTCGAGCACCGCGGCGCCGGCTCCGGCGGGCGCCCGGCCCACGTCCGGGTCCGCGCCACCACACCCGTCAGGTCGGCCATGGACGTAGCGCGCCATCCCCTCCGGGCCAAGGACCTCGCTTCCAAACTCACCGCCGACTTTCCCCACGTGCCCGCCGACGTCATCGACAAGCTGCTGGCGGACCTGACCGCCCAACGCCTCCTGATCACGAACCTGCGCTGTCCGATCACAACGACGGATCCGCTGGACCATCTCCTGGATGCACTCGACGCAGCGGAGGCCGAGGACATTGCCACGGTCGCCAACACCACTGCACAACTACGCCAGATAGCCGACGCTCTGGCCCAGCACAACACCACCCCCACCCGAGGGCGAGAGCAGCGCGCCCAGCTCACCACCGCGATGCAGAACCTCAGCCCCTGCTCCGGGCCTGCGCTCGGCGTCGACCTGCGGTTCGAGGGGGAGGTGACAATCCCGCATGCGGTCGCCGCCGAGGCCGCGCGGGCGGCGACGGCGCTGGTACGGCTGGCCCGCCGCCCATTCCTCAGCCGCGCCTGGGCGAGCTGGCACAGCCGCTTCCTGGAACGCTACGGCCCACGCGCCCTGGTGCCGATCCTGGACGCCGTGGACGGCGACACCGGCCTGGGCTACCCGGCCGGATTCCTCGGCGGGCCACCCGCCCCGGCAGGCGGCCCGCTGATCGAGCAGGATGTGAAGCTGCTGGCGCTCGCGCAGAACGCGGCGCTGCGCCGCCAGCACGAGATCGTTCTGGACGAGGCCATGATCGCCGACCTCACCGCCGCAGGCCCCGACATGCGCGTCCAGCCGACCACGGAACTGACCGTGCGCATTCATACCCACAGCGCCCGGGCTCTGGAGGACGGGGAGTTCACGCTCGCGATCACCGGAGTATCGCGCACCGCCGGAACGGTGACCGGCAGGTTCCTGGACCTCCTCGACCCCGGTGACCGCGAGCGGATGGCGAGGGCGTACGCGACCGCGCCCACCGCGACCGAGGGCGCGCTGACGGTACAGATCTCCGCACCCCCGCTGCATGTGGACACCGAGAACGTCGCGCGAGCTCCCCTGGTGATGCCCGCCATTCTTCCCCTTGGCGAGTGCCACGACCACGACGACAACGGGCGGGTGCTCCTGGAAGATATCGCCGTCACTGCGGACGCGCACCGCCTCTGCCTGATCTCGCGGACCCGGCGTCGGCCGCTGGAGTTCGTGACCCTCAACGCGGTGGAGCCGGTCCATCGCACGCATCCGCTGGTCCGGTTTCTCACCGAGGCCACCAACGCGATGAGCGTCCCGTGCACGAGGTTCGACTGGGGAGCCGCAAGAAGCCTGCCGTTCCTCCCCGCGCTGCGCTACCGGCGCACGATCCTGTCCCCGGCTCGCTGGCTGCTCACGGCCGCTGAACTGGCTGCTCGCGAGGAGGACGGGGCCCAGTGGGATTGTTCGCTGGCCGCATGGCGAGACCAGGTGGCCGCGCCGAGCACGGTCTATACCGGCGATGGCGACCAGCGCATCCGCCTGGACCTGACCGAGCCCTCACACCGGGCGCTGCTGCGCGCACAGGTGCAGCGCGACGGCGCCGCCGTACTCCGCGCGGAAACGGCCGCCGACGCGGGATGGATCGGAGGGCGGGCCCACGAACTCGTCATCCCCCTCGCCTTCAGCGGTGAGCCCCAACAAGCACCGCGGTGGCTGGAGGGCGGGCTGAGCTTCCGGCGCGAGCATGGTTATCTTCCCGGTTGCGGCGGGCGTTTCCTTGTGAAGCTCTACGCCCACCCCGACCGCTACGGCAGCATTCTCACCCGTCATCTTCCCGGCCTGCTCGCCGAACTGGACAGCAGAGCGCGGTGGTGGTTCCTGCCCTATCGCGACCCCGATGACCATCTGCGGCTGCGCCTGGTCGTGCCGACTGACAGCGCCGCGAGTACCCCGGCGGCGATCGGTGCCTGGACCCGGAGACTGCGCCAGGCCGGTCTGATCTCCCGGGTGCAGTGGGACACCGACTTCCCCGAGACTGCCCGCTTCGGAGGGACCCTGGCGATCGACGCCGTCGAGGCGTACTTCGCGGCGGACTCGGAGGCCGCCGCCGTACAGATTGCCTCCAGCGCGGTGAAAGGTGGCCCCGACACACGGGCCCTGACCGCCGCCAGCATGCTCGACCTCACGACCAGCCTGATCGGGAGCCCCGCCGAAGCGATGAACTGGCTGATCGACCACGCCCGGACCACCAGCACAGCTCCCGCCCGGGATCTGTACGACCAAGCGGTCGCCCTGGGGAACCCGCACGGGCAAGGCGATCTGGCCCGGCTGCCCTGCGGCGAGCAGATCGTCGCTCGCTGGGCCCAGCGGCGCGAAACGCTGGCCGCCTACAAGGCCGTGCTTGACACGGCTGGCACGGCCCGCGCGACCGCATTGTTGCCCGAACTGCTGCATCTGCACCACACACGCATAGCCGGACTCGACCTGGACGCAGAACGCCACTGCCTGCACCTGGCCCGCGCCGCAGCGTTGAGTTGGACCGCACGAAGGAGAAGCGGCTCATGAGACCGATACCGCAGGCGCTGGCTGCCGCCGACGCCATCGTTGCGGCGCTGGCCGACCCGCACACCGCCTGGGCCGCAACACCCGGCGGGCGAGCGTGGCCGCAATCGCTTGCCGGCGGCGCAGCGGGCATCGCCCTGCTCCACGTCGAACGAGCCCACACCGGCCACGGCGACTGGAACACCGCGCACACCTGGATATCCCGGGCAGCCTCCGAGGACCTGACCGCCGCCTCCAATGCCAGCCTCTACCTCGGGGCCCCGGCCCTGGCCTTCGTCCTGCACGCCGCCGCAGGCTCCACCGGCCGGTACCGGAACGCGCTGGAGAAACTGAACGAAGCCACCATCGCGGTCACCCGACGGCGCCTGGCCCACGCCCACGCCCGCATCGACCGGGGCGAACGCCCCGCCATGAAGGAGTTCGACCTGATCCGCGGGCTCGCCGGGCTGGGCGTCTACCATCTCGCACGCCAACCGCATCACGAGATCACCGCCGATGTGCTGGCCTACCTGGTGCGCTTGACTGACCCCCTTCCCCAGAATGGCGACCTCCCCGCCTGGTGGACCGACGTATCTCCCAACGGCGAGCCGAACCCGGACTTCCCCGGAGGACACGGGAACTTCGGGCTGTCCCACGGCATCGGCTCCGTCCTCGCTGTGCTCTCGCTAGCCCTGCTCCGCGGACTCCCCCTCCCCGGAGCACAAGAGGCGATCAGGCGGATCTGCACGTGGACCGACGAGTGGCGCCAGCAAGACGACACTGGGCCCTGGTGGCCGGGTCTCATCTCGGTCGAGCAGGCGAGCGACGGACATATCGATCCGGCACTTCGGCCCCGGCCCTCCTGGTGCTACGGCGTCAGCGGCACCGCCCCCGCCCAGCAGTTGGCCGGCCTGGCACTGGGCGATCCCGCGCGGGTGCAGGCCGCCGAAAGCGCCATCCTCGCGGCCCTGCGCGACCCGAACCAACTGAACCTGCTCCCCGAGATCGGGCTGTGCCACGGAATGGCCGGACTGCTGCACGCCGCGTGGCGGATGGCCGACCAGACGAGGAACCCCGCGATCACCGCAGAGCTGCCACGCGTGACCGACCGCCTGATCGGCGCACTCGACCGGCCCGACCACGATCCCGAACTGCTCGATGGCGCCGCTGGAGCAGCCCTCGCCCTGCACACCGTCGGCACGGGAATCGCACCCGCACCGCACTGGGACGCCTTTCTCGCCCTGGCGTGATCACCCTGGAGACTCCGATGGACAACTCGCCCGCGTGGCACCAGGTCAACATCGCCTTCCCCGACTGGAGCCGTGCCGAGCAAACCGCCCTGGCCCGCCTCAACCCCCTCCTGCGCACCGCCGAGGACGAAGGTGCGATCAACGCGTGGTTCCTCATCCGCAAACGCCCGTGCTGGCGCGTGCGCTACCTGCCCGCCGCCGACACCGACACACACGGCCCCATCGGCCGGGAACTGGACGCGCTGACAGCAGCAGGGCACATCACCGACTGGACACCGGCCATCTACGAACCCGAAGTGCACGCCTTCGGCGGAGTCGAAGCCATGGCAGCGGCCCACCGCCTCTTCCACCGCGACAGCCGTGGCCTGCTGACCTACCTCCAAGGCGAGGGCGGGGCCGCAAGCGGACACCGGCGGGAGATGTCCCTCATGCTGTGCAGCACCCTGATGCGCTCGGCCGGCCTGGACTGGTACGAGCAGGGCGATGTCTGGGCGCGGGTAGCCACCCACCGAGCACTGCCCACCGCCTTCGACCGGAGCAGTACCGAGCGACTGCACACTGCCGTGCACCGGCTGATCACCGTGGACGCCGACAGCCAGCTCCGCAAGGACGGCCCCCTGGCCCACGCCGCAGGATGGGCCAGCGCCTACACCGCCGCCGGGCAGGAGCTGGCCCACCTCGCCGCCTCCGGAGCACTGCACCGCGGACTGCGCGACATCCTGGCCCACCACGTGATCTTCGCCTGGAACCGGATCGGCCTGCCCTACGCCACTCAGGCCGCCCTCGCAGCCGCCGCCAAGACCGTCATCTTCGGCCCTGACCCCACCGCCGAAAGGACCACTGCGGACCGTGTGGAAACCTCCTGACGCCATAGCCCAACGCTTCCCGCTGGTGGCCCGTCCGCGGCCAGCGTGCCCGCCCCTCGCCGAGCGGGTCCAGGAGACCAGCGACCTGGTCCACTCCGCCGAGCATGACGGCAAGCTCGCTTCAGCCGCCGCCGCGCAGAACATGGCGGCTCTGATCGCCAGCGACTGCGGCATGCCCGAACTGGCGCGCTCTTTGTGCTGGCGCCACACCGAGGTCTACCTGCGCGCCCAGCCTCTGGGCGCGCAGGAGGCCCGGTATGCCCTCGAACCCCTGGTCAACCTCGCCCGACTGCTAATTCGCGGCGGTGATGGTGATGGCGCTTACCAACTGCTCGACACACTGAACCAAGCAGTCAGATCACGCGCAGAAGCTGTCATCGACGGCCGAGCCGTATCCTTCCGTAACCTCACGTCCTCGGACGACGCTCACCGACAGGTCTGCCAATGGCTGTGGACCGTCCTGCTCGGTGACGGAACTCGTGCCCTGGTGGCAGCAGGCCAATGGGACCGCGTACGTGCGCACGCCAAGCAGCATCGCGGAGTTGGCAACCGTCTCTTCGACGGACGCCAGGTGGAGGTCCTGGCCCGCTGCCTCACCGGAGAGCCCGCATCCGCGCTGGAGTTCCTGAAGGACAGCACGCTTTCCGAAGCGTGGGAACGCCCTGTTGCCGCGTGCCTCACCGTCTTTTGCCTCGCCACGTCCGGCGAGCCTGACATGACCTCCGTCGCGGCCATGACGAAGGACTATCTCAGCCTCGACACCGCGCGCGAACTCGCCGTGTTCCGTAGCCGCGTGGGCCTTAGCGTGCTCGATCTCTCCGAATCCACCGGCAAGCCCACCGCCGCTGAGGTTTCCGACCGGATCATCAATGAGGCAGCGGCATGCAGGGACGGATATGTCGCGCGAGAGGTTCTTGCCCACCCAGGCTGCTGCGAGCGGATGAGCTCAGCTGAGCGCCATGCTCTGTCCGCAGCCGTCTCCTCCGCACAGCTCGGCCAAGGCCACATGCCCGAGAAACTGCTGCACGACCTCATGAGCGCCGTGGCGGTGAGCGCGGTAGCCACTGAACGCTGCCTGGCCACGGAATCTCGGCGTAAGAGTAATCACCTGGAGGGGCTGTGTGATGAGACGGGAGCAGTCGCTCGCGAGCCCCGCGCTGACTATGTCTCCGGTCGTGATGCCAGCGCGCCGCTGCGGTGACGCTGGTACAAGGGCAGGCCCGTCTGCGTTTGAGCCGGTCAGCGCATGAGGCTGTAGTGGAACAGGCGGGAGCGGGAGTCCTCCTCCGTCAGGCCGAGAGCTTTTGCGATCGTCTCCCACGACAGCTCGTCGGCCTGCACGTCGTAGGCGGCTTGGCGGCCGACGCGTTCGGCGATGCGCTCGAGTGCTGCCGCTGCCTTCAGCGCGGCCAGCGGGGCCTGGCCGGCCAAGGCGCTCAGCTTCTCGTCCAGCCGGTCCACCAAGTCCTCCAGGTCAGTCGGCAGCGGTACCGATCGCGACTCGACCTCGGCGATGTGCTGCGCCCAGTCCTCGCGCGGGCCCAAGGTGTCGTATTCGTCCGAGCGGCCTTCGGAGACTTGGGACCAGTCGATGGGGTGCCGGGACGTGCCGCGCCAGCCGCACGAACACGAACCGCGCAGGTCGGCCGCCCGGGGAGCGCCCAGTGTGCCGTCGTAGACCCACCAATCGCTCGTCTTGTGGGTGTTGCTGCCGCTTCCCGTATCGAAGTACATCGGCTTGGGTTCGCTGCCGTCGGCCAGCACCGCGGCTGCCCTGCCCTCGTGGGACGACCCGAACTGCTCGGTCCTCCACTGCATGGTTCCTCCATATCCCTGATCGGACGCAGACGGGTTGGTGACGACCAGACGCGGACGTCGCAGGTGCTGCGGCAAGACGACAATGCCCGATCCACAGGACCGGTGACTGGCAAATACTCAGACCGGTGACGGCCGCGACGTATTCTTCCGCGTCTTCGCCACAGCGACGTTGATCGCAGAGTCGTGAACCCCACAACGGGGCGAACGCGGCGGCCAGAGCTACCGCGAGGTTCTGGCCGCCACCGAAGACTTCCTCACTGACCTGGCTGGGCTCTGGACTGCCTACTCGCTGGCGCCCGCCTCGAAGACCTCGTCCAAGCCCCGGCGCACTGGCAACCCGGATGGGAATACCCCCTTCCACTACCGGATCAACCCGGCGAACCTACCCGGTCACAGCACTACGCGGCCCGTGAACTGCTCTCCCATAGCGGGTGCGTGAGCCTCATCGAAAGGGATCAAGCCCAATACCTGCGAGAGACCGTGGAGGCGTGTGCATTGGGTGCTCGGCAGATACCAAGGGAACTTCGTGCCGAGCTTTCAGTGGGTATTTAGAGATGGCCTGTGTCGGTAAGTAACTTTCGTGGCCGTCGGGCTTGGGGTGTTTGGCCCTATACGCGCACCCTCGCGTCCATCGAGCTGCGGACTTGGCCGCCCGTTTACTCCCGTTCTCCTGCATGAAGTCCGTCTGGTTTGAAGATCAGGCAGAAACGCCCAGCAGCAGCGGAACAGCACCGTCCGCCGCATCCATGATCACGCTACGGCGTGAGCCAGCCGAAGCCGTACCCCAGCGACCTGTCCGACGCCCGATGGGCCTTAATCGAGCCGACGTTGACGGCCTGGAGAAAGGCCCGGCTCGACCGCAGACCCACCGGGCAGCTGGCCAAGGTCGACCTGCGCGACGTATTCAACGCACTCCTCTACATCAACCGCACCGGAATCCCCTGGAAATACCTCCCGCACGACTTCCCCAACCACGGCACCGTCTACGCCTACTACGCCGCCTGGCGCGACGAGGGAATCCTCGTCCAGCTCAACTACGACCTGACCGGGCTCGCCCGCGTGAAGGAAGGACGCACGCCCGAACCGACCGCGTCCGTGATCGACACCCAGAGCGTGAAGACCTCCGCCAACGTGCCCCTGACCAGCCAGGGAATCGACGCCGCCAAGAAGATCGTCGGCAGGAAACGGGGCATCCTCACCGACACGATCGGACTCATCCTCGCCGTGACCGTCACCGCCGCGAGCCTTTCCGAAAACGCCGTGGGAATCCAGCTGCTCGACCAGGCCAAGAAAACCTACCCGACCATCTCCAGGAGCTGGGTCGACACCGGCTTCAAGAACGCCGTCATCGAGCACGGAGCCAGCCTCGGAATCGACGTCGAAGTCGTCAACAGAAACCCTGGGAGTTCGTGGCTTCCACGTTGTCAAAAGGCGCTGGGTTGTCGAGCGAAGAATTGGTTGGATCATGCTGTACCGGCGTCTCGCCCGAGACTACGAGATCCTGCCCGCCAGCTCCGAGGCCATGATCCACGTCGCCTCGATCGACAACCTCACCAAGCGCATAACGGACGAGACGACACCCACCTGGCGAGGAACTTACTAGTAGATAAAGGGCAATCCACCTAGATCAAACGCCCTCTGATAGGGCTCTTTGGAATTGGCTCTGGCCGCAGTTCCGTGAAAGCGCAGGTCAGCGACGGAAATGTAACATCCTTCGTCTGGGTGTCCGCTCCGTGGCGACCAGTCGGGGACGTATGGACAGCGGTCGGCTGTCTGGTGATGATCGATGGCGCGGCCGGTTCACGCCTGGAACTCGGTGAGGTCGATGGTGTGAACGCGCAGCGGATAGGTGTACACCGGGTGCGCCGTCTCTCGCTCGGGCACCATGCCGAGCTTTCGGATGAGGTTCTCGGAGGCGTCGTCACCCGCCCGGTTGATGCTGATGATGCGGTCGAGGCCGCGGTCCTGGAGCGCGAACTCCAGCGTGGCGTGTGCGGCTTCGGACGCGTATCCCTGGCCCCAAAACTGTGAGCCGAGTCGCCAGCTGATTGCCACGGCGGGCAGTACCTCCGGCAGGAACTCGGGCACGGACAGTCCGGTGAAGCCTGCCAGTTCACCCGAGGCCAGCAGCTCGATGGCGAAGAGTCCGAAGCCCTCGTCGTCCCATT
The DNA here is from genome assembly GCF_040607655.1 of Streptomyces sp. NPDC005266. NCBI lineage: Bacteria > Bacillati > Actinomycetota > Actinomycetes > Kitasatosporales > Streptomycetaceae > Streptomyces > Streptomyces sp. NPDC005266. The sequence continues at coordinate 153,550 of NZ_JBEXHC010000015.1, read as the reverse complement.
CCTCCTCCCACCGCTCGATGGTCTCTGCCGTGTGGTCCAGGTCGTGCACCGAGCCGTCGTCAATCCAGTGCATGACCCGCGGGTCCGCGTTGATGTCCGCCATCGGCGCGAGGTCGGCGTCATGCCAGCGACGGAGGAGGAGGCGGGGTGTGCGGATCTCGGTCATGGGCCCATCCTGCCGAAGGCAACGGCCTCATCGGTAATCCGGCTTTCGCCCGTGCTGCCGCTCCGGGACGCAAGGCATCAAACCGCCTGCACCGCACACCGTGAAACGGGTGAAACATCGGGCCGACGGCCGACAGATGACGCGCCACTTCGGCAAGGGATGCGGGGCAGGGGCCTCGTACGTGGGCATGGCGTCTCCTCCGGGAAGCATGAAGCCCCCGGCGGCACCAGCTTCCGTTCTAGTGGTCGTCGCAACACCCCAGCTCAGGGGATGGGATGGACTTCAGGATCCGGGAGAGCCGGAAGGAGCAAGGGCGCAAGAAGCTGCACCGTGAGCGGGAGGAATACTTCCGGCTCGTGCAGCAGGGATTCAGCAACGCAGAGGCCAGCCGACGTGTCGGCGTCAACCCTCGGACCGGTCGTGAGTGGCGTAACGGCCGCCCCGGGGGCGGCAAGAAGCGGCCGAGGCCGCCCGCCCGTCCTGGGCGTGCGGCCTCTTCGCCGTCCCGGTACCTCTCTGAACCCGAGCGCATCCACATCGCTGACCGGATACGGGAGAAGGCCACTGTCCGAGCGATCGCCGCAGAGCTGGGCCGCAGCCCGTCCACAATCAGCCGGGAGATACGACGCAACGGCATCGCCCTGCGGGGCGACGACTCACACTGGGTCTACCGGCCCTACGCAGCCCAGGCCAGGGCCGAGGCCCGCCGTCCCCGCCCCAAGCCCGGGAAGATCGGCCAGTGCACCCGACTGCGGGACTACATTCAGGAGCGTCTGGAAAGACGCTGGAGCCCGGAACAGATAGCCCACCAGCTCCGCCGGGACTTCCCCGACGATCTGGAGATGCGCGTGACGCACGAGACGATCTACCAGGCGCTCTACGTCCAAGGCCGCGGAGAACTGCGCCGTGAGCTCACCAAGGCTCTGCGGACCGGGCGGGCCCGCCGGCGCCCCCGGCGCCAGGCATACAAGCGTCAGCCCCGCTTCACCGCGCCCATGGTGATGATCAGCGACCGGCCCGCCGAGGCCGCCGACCGCGCCGTCCCCGGCCACTGGGAAGGGGACTGCATCGTCGGCGCCAACCACGCCTCCGCGATCGGCACGCTGGTCGAACGAACAACCCGCTTCACCATGCTGGTGCACCTGCCCAACGGCCACCGGGCGGAGCACTTTCACCAGGCCCTCACCGCCACCATCAGCGAACTTCCGCCCCACCTGTGGCGGTCACTGACCTGGGACCAAGGCAACGAGATGGCAGGCCACCACAACTTCTCCACCGCCACCAACATGCCGGTCTACTTCTGCAACCCCGGCAGCCCCTGGCAGCGCGGCTCAAACGAGAACACGAACGGCCTGCTCAGGCAGTACTTCCCCAAGGGCACCGACCTGTCTCGCTACAGCCGTGAGGACCTGGACGCAGCCGCCGCCGAACTCAACAGCCGCCCACGCAAGACGCTCGACTGGGGAACCCCAGCCGAGCGTCTGTCTAAACTTCTCGCCGCCACACGTCAGTGATCACGTGTTGCGACGACCCCTGGAATTCACCCAGGGGCTGGGGGTGTCTTGCTTGAGTGAAGGGAGTCGGTGACGTGGTGCTGGGTGGAGCGTCTTTGGCCGGCGGTCGGGGGCGGGCGCATGAGCGGGCCATCACGACCGTGCTGCGCTGGCTGGAGGACGAAGTCGCGGAGGTCCGGTGGTCGTCCGGCCGCAAGCATGCGAAGGCCCCTGCCCTGGTCGTCGCGAGGTTCCGGCACTTCGACAACCGGGACGGCTTCCCGCTCCCGCATGACCACTGCCTGCTGCTTAACCGGGCGCTGCGCCCGGACGGCACCTGGAGCGCGCTGGACACCCGCCGCCTCTACCAGCACGTCGTGGCCGCCGGGACGCTCTACACCCTGACGATGACGACTCAGGTGTGTGAGGAGCTGGGGCTGGCGACCGTGCCCAGGGAGGTGACGCCGAGCCTGCGCCCGGTGATGGAGATAGCCGGGGTCGACGCCGAGCTGATCGACTGGTCGGCCACCCGCCGTCAGCGGATCGAAGACGCGCTGGAGGGCATCACCGACAGGTACGTCGCCAAGCACGGACGGCTGCCCGGCGAGCGCGCCCGTCACGGGCTCGCGTGGTGGGCGGCGCAGGACATCCGCCCGGAGAAGGAGACCCCGCGCCCCCTGCACCAGCTGCGCGTGTGGTGGCGCGCGTCCGCGATCCGGCGCTTCGGGCAGCAGCTGGTCGACGGACTCCTTCAGCGGTGCCGTGCAGCAGGGGTGGCGATCCGGGCCCGGGTGCGGCCGCTGGTGGACACCGCGCTCGCCGCCGTCGACGTCGCCGCCGTCGTCTACACCGTCCGCGGTGAATTCGCCCGCCGCCACGTCCTCGCCGAAGCCCGCCGGCACCTCGCCGAGACCCTCCGCGGCCGCGCGTGCCCGCCCGGCCTGGACGACTACATCGCCGACCAAGCCCTGGCCTGCCACGGACGCCAGCTCACCGTGCCCCAAGAGGGCCGCCGGACCCCGGCGCCGGACCAGATCACCTACACCGCCGACTTACATCGCCCCGCCCGCTGGTGGATCGCTGGCACGGGTAAGCCGCCGCGGGCGTTGACCCGGTACGAGCGGGCCCAGGTCGCCAGCCTCGCCCTGCAGAACGCGATCCACACCGCCCGCACCGACCCCGCCGCCGCGCTGGACGAAGCCCATGCCGCGACCGCGACGGCCGCCGCGCACGCCGACGACCACAACCACGACCAGGCGGCGGCCACGCCGCACGCCGTCGACCACCCAGACCGGCCCGCCGCCCTCACCCCGGCGCAGCGGGCCGCCTCCGTCCACGCCCACCAGCAGGCCGCGATGCCGGAGCAACTGGAGGGCCGGACGACGGACCCCGCGACGTGGCTGCGCACGCCAGAGAACCTCAGCCGGCTCGCCGCCTTCACTCGCGAGGCCGACGCCCGCCGCCGCGCCATCGCCGACCGTCAGCAGCCGGAGCGACCAGCCGACGCGGACCGTCCCACCGATCAGCAGCAGCACCACACGCCTCGGCCCGACCAGGGCAGGGGAGCGGCCCGCGACCGCTGATGGATGCAGACCGGCCAGCGTGTGACCGATCTGCGCCTTCACTCCGTCGTGGCCTCGGTGCGGGTCGAGAATCGGGAAGCGTTGGCACCCGAGCCGGGAGGGACCGCGTTGACCGACCTGCACGACCCTTGAAGCCGCTCGACAGCTACCAGACCAACTGCCCCCGCCGCACCAGCCCGGTGACGTCAACCTGGTGGGCCTGCTCAGCGTCGCCGACGACCTCGCCACCAGCCTGTCGGCGCTGAAAATCCGGGTGCAGCCCTACGACCCGAAGACCGCGCTCGTCAGCCCCGAGAAGGCGCGCGAGAACCTGGAGAAGGAAGTCGACCGCCTCCTGGGCAAAGCCGCAGGTGGCCGACGTTCGAGACATCGGTGCGCACCCACCACCGGCCTTCCCGCTTGAGCCGGGTGGATAAGACCTCCACCCGGCCGCCTGTGAGATGGTGGCTCCACATCTGCCAGCCCAGGCCGCAGGCCCCGGTGACGGCACCGACCTGGTCCGGGACTACGAGCGCCGCACCGACACCAGTGAAGCCGTCGTGCTGTGGTCGATGTCTATGCTCATGAGCCGCCGTCTGACCGTCCGACACCAGGGTCCTGTTGCGATGCGGGCGGCGTGAACCTGCCCGGCTTCGCCTCAACCAGCCAGCCCCGTTCCACCAGCCGCTTCAGACGCGCCCTGGCCCCCTCCACGCGAGAGGCGGACGCGCTGTCCCAGCCCAGCACCACCGCCGCCCGCCGGGCACCCAGCCCGTCGGCTCCCGCATCGGCCGCAGCGGCCATCAACGCCTGATAGTCCGGCGACAACTCCGACACCTCGGCCGCCTGCCGCCGGTGAGGCACCGCCCGGCGCGGTCCGGCCGGCTTTCTCCGCGACACCTCGCCAGACACATCCGCAGGTACATCCTCCTCGGCCAGCGCCTCCAAGAACTCCTCCAGGCCGATCACCCGGCGCCGATGCACCTCTTCCGCCTCTGCCAGAGCAGCCCGCACCCGCTCCAACTCGGCTTCGAGCTGCTTCACCTGCATGGCTGCGGCCTTCTGCCGCGTTTCCAGAACCGCCCGCATCGACGGCATCCGCCACCTCCACGACATCTCGCCCGGCAACAGGCCCAGGCTCCCGCAGCGGCAGCTACTTCATGCCTGACCAGCAAAGACATCACACGGGGTTCGGAAAGAGAACGGCCTCTCAGCCGTGAGCCGGGGGATCGGGCCACCACAAGCCGTCTTCAAGGAGGTCGTGTCCGTACAAGACCATCTCGTGGCAATGGGAGGTGAGGGACCTCCCGGCCAGGCAGGGAGGGGGTGGATTGCGCAGGGGGCGGCTCCTGTCCCGAACGGTGGGGGAGAGGCGAGGGCTGGTGCGCGGATTCGGGGACGGCGGCCGCGTAGTCGGTGGCCGCGGCGCAGGCGCTGCAGGTGTCGGCCAGCCGCCAAAGCTGGGCGTCGCGGTCACGGGTCAGCAGCAGCACCAGGGCGCCGTCGCAGCCCCGGTGCCGGGGGTGCCACTGGCAGGCATGTTCACCACATCGGCAGGTAACCGTTGCGGCCAGACAGGGGACACCCGCGGCTGCGCTGCCGCCCCTACGGCGTGCCGCCTGTCAGGTTCCTGGCCATGCACACCACGAACACCTCCGCCGACCAGCTGGCGTGGGATGGCAGCCCAAAACACCGCCGTCCACCACGCTTCTTGCGCGTGGCCCCGGACAGTCCCACCCGCCTCCTGCGCACCGCCCAGCAGAGCCGGTGCGCAGCCTGCGGCAACCGCATCGAGTGGTACGACCGCACCGCCGGCCACAACCCCGTCCCGCTCCACCCCGACGAACTTCCCGCGGCCGCCGTGCCACCGAACCAGCGCTGGCACATCGACACCGGCATCGCCCATCCTTCCGGCGACGGCTCACCCTGGTGCCGCGTACGCCACCGCGCCCTGTGCCCCGCCGCCCCCACTCAGCAAGGCAGCAGCATGCTCGACGACCTGCGCCGTAGCCTGGCTCTCGCCTCACGCCGCCTGCAAGACACCAGCCGCTTCAGACCATCCCCACCCCCGCGCTCCGACTCACCCGCCCACGACGTGGCGCCGGGGGAGGCCCGGCCGGTCGGGCAATGCTTGTGCCTGCGCTACCTCGCCCCCGGCCCGCTCGAACACATCCCCTGCGTAGCCCAGACCCGCGCCCGCCGCCGCTGCCCCCACCCCATCCTCGACCCCGACGGCCTCCCCGGCACCTGGATCCTCGCCCCCCTCCACCCCGACCACGAACCCGGCCACCTCCCGCTCGCCGAACTGTGGCTGGCCCTCTACGACCTGACCCACCTGCCCTACAGCGAACAACTGCGCTGGCGCGCCCAACGCTGCACCGCCCACGCCACCGCCCCTGACGCCGCCGACATCGCCCGCACCACCTGGGAACCCTTCAACCCCCGCACCCACCACCAGCACATCCGCCACCACCTGCCTGACCTTCCACACCCCGCCCCCAAGGGCAGCAGATGACCGACTCTCCCTCCCGCGTGCTGATCTGCGGCAGCCGCCGCTGGCCCTGGCCCGACACCATCACCACCCTCCTGGACCGCGCCGCCGCCCGCCACGGCAACGACCTCGTGGTCATCGAAGGCGCCGGCACCGGCGCCGCGAGCGCCGCCCACCACTGGTGCACCGAACACGACCTGCCAGCCTGGCGCCACCGCTGCCATCCCCTCGCCCCAGCACCTGGCCGCCGCACCCGCACCCGCTGCTGGAGTGAAGCCGAACGCAACCAGCGGATACTCGACGACGAAGGCCCCCGCCTGGTCATTGCCTTCCACGAAGACTTCCATCCCGCCCACCCCGGCAGCACCAACGACATGTGCCGCCGCGCCCTCACCCTCAGTGTTCCCGTCTGGCTCGTGCCCACCGCCGACCCCGACAAAGGCCTCTGGCTCCACCCGAGCCACTACACCGGCCAGAACACCCCTCTCCCGACACCGCCCCGACCAGCCCGAGCCCACCGTGACCACCCGCCCCCAACCCCGGAAAACAGTCCCGCTCGAACACAGGTGCCCTCGTGCCCCATCACGCCATCGACGTCACCCTGACTCGCCCTACTGCCGCGTGACACCCTGGGCACCATCTACCCCGATGCAGCAGGAGCCTTCTTGGCCAACGTGGCACTTGAGCGCGATGCCCATGAACGGCGGCGCCAGGAAGCCGCCCGGCACGGGTAAGACATCGAGGCCTACCTTAGGGAAAGCCTTCACCACACACTCGACGCCGCCCGCAACGCAGCGCAGACACACCTCGACGCAGCCTGGGATCGCTTCCTGACAACCGCTACTTCCGCTCAGCTTCTGGGCACCGTGGCGAAGAAACTCACCTGACCCGGTGGTCCATAGCCTCAGCCCCGACGTTCGCCCAGCCCCTGCACACACCATGAAGAAACCACCTGTGACCGCACTGCCCAGCCCCCCACCGCGCGACCGCGTCGACGGGGTCGTCGACCACCTTGTCCATGTCACCTACGACCACCACACGGTGCTCCGCCTGGCCGTCACCGACGACACACCCGGACCTCAAACGGTCACCGCGGTCGGCAAGGCGCTCTTCGGTACACAGCCGGGGGAGAGCCTGCGACTGACCGGCACCTGGACCCACCACCCTCGCTACGGCCGTCAGTTCAAGACCGAGGTGTGCGAGCGGACCTGGCCCGCCACCCTCCGTGCGATCCGCCTCTACCTCGCCTCCGGAATGATCCACGGCATCGGCGAGACCCTGGCTACCGCGATTGTCGACCAGTTCGGCGACCAGACGCTCCACGTCATCGACGCGGCACCCATGCGTCTTCTGGAGGTCCACGGCATCGGCCCCACCCGCCTGGAGCGCATCACCCTGGCCTGGCGCACCCAGAAGGCCATCGCCGAGATCATGGTCTTCCTCCAAGGCCTCAACATCTCTGCGCACCTCGCCGTGAAGATCTACCAGACCTACACCGACACCGACCAGAGCCCCATGGAGATGATCCGCCAAACGCCCTACCACCTGTGCCGCGACGTCCAGGGCATCGGCTTCGAGACCGCCGACCGTATCGCCCTCGCCGTCGGCATCCCCAAACACAGCGACCAACGCCTCCAAGCCGCCCTCCTCCACACCCTCACCGGGGCCCGCACCCGAGGCGACTGCCACCTCCCCGAATGCATCCTCCTCGCCCGCACCCGCCACCTGTTGAGCGACGATGACCCCACCACCGCCGACATCCTCGATGACCCCGTCCTGCGCCAGGCCCTGGACGCCCTACGCGCCAGCGGCGACACCGTCGTCGAGGAGCTGCCCGCACCCGCCCCCGAGGACGCCGACACCTTCCACCCCGTCACCACAGTCAGCCTCACCTCCATGTACCGCGCCGAGACCGGACTGGCCGAGGACATCCTGCGCCTGCACCACGCCCCGCCCACCCTGGTCGCCAGCGCCGACTGGACCGACCTCCTCACCCAGGCCGTCCCAGAGGGCCTGACCAGGGAGCAGCGGCAGGCAGTCCTGACTGCGCTCACCGGACCGCTGTCAGTCCTGACCGGAGGGCCGGGCTGCGGTAAAACCCACACACTGCGCACCCTTGTCACCCTCGCCGATAAAGTCGGCATCACCATTGCGCTGGCTGCCCCCACTGGGAAGGCCGCCAAGCGCATGGAGGAGACCACCGGGCAGGTGGCTATGACCGTGCACCGCCTGATCAGCTCCCGGCCCAACACGTCCGACCCGCCCGACGATGACACTTTGCTGAAGGCCACTGACCTCGTCGTCATCGACGAGGCCTCCATGCTCGATGTCCAGCTCGCCGCCAGGCTCACCGCAGCCATCCGCACCGGCTGCCACCTGCTCTTGGTCGGTGACACCGACCAACTGCCCAGCGTCGGCCCCGGCCGTGTCCTGCGAGACCTCCTCGCTGTCCCCGACATCCCCCGCACCCAGCTCACCCACGTGTTCCGCCAGGACGATGGGAGCGCGGCCATCATCGACAACGCCCACCGCATCCTGCACGGCCTGCCACCCCAACCCGCTGCCCGCGTCTTCAGCTGCCGCCCTCTCGAAGACCCCGAAGCCATCGCCGAACACATCGTGGAACTCGTCGCCACCCACATCCCACACCACTTCGACGCCGCCCCCGGAGACATCCAAGTCCTGTGTCCCGCCAAGCGCCACGCGACCGGAACCCTTGCCCTCAACACCCGCCTGCAAACCCGTCTCAACCCACCCGCACCCGACAAACCACAGCACCACCACGACGGACACACCTTCCGCCTCGGCGACCGCGTCCTACAGATCCGCAACCAGCCCCACCGCGGAAACAACGGCGTCTTCAACGGATCCACCGGCACCATCACCGCCATCGACACCGACGCCCACCAGCTCACCGTCACACTGACCGACGGCGAACCCGTCCCCTACCTGTTCACCGACCTCGACGAACTCCTCCACGCCTATGCCCTGACCGTCCACCGCTCCCAAGGCAGCGAATACCCCTACCTCGTGATCCCCATGACCACCTCTGCCGGCCAACTCCTCCAACGCAACCTGCTTTACACCGCCGTCACCCGCGCACGCCGCGGCGTCATGCTCATCGGCCAGCCCTCCGCCGTCCACCGGGCCCTGGCCAACACCCACACGCGACGCCGCTTCACCGCACTCGAACACCGCATCCGCCACCAAACCACAGCCACCCCCCGCTCTCGCGCCGTCCACACTGTTGGACAACTTGCCTTGAGTTAGGGACCACGTCAGGCGAACCGGACTTGCCGGGAAACCTCCCTCGCACGGTGGAAGAGTTCCGCCAACTACTCAAGTGCATCGCCACTGAGAAGGTCGGAGAGGGCAAGACGGTCGTGATCGCCATCGACGAAGTGGACCGCCTCGGTGCGGACACCGAAGCCCTGGCGTTCCTCCGAGAGATCAAGGCGATCCTTGGCGTTCCCTTGGTCCACTACCTGATCTCGGTAGCCGAAGACGTCGGGGCCGCCTTTGTCCGCCGGGGCCTGCCGCACCGGGACGTGACCGACAGCTCCCTGGACGACATCATCCACGTCCAGCCCAGCACCCTCAAAGAGTCACGCGCCATCCTCGCCAAGCGCTCCCAGAGGCTGAAAGACCCGCACGTCATGCTCGCCCATGCCCTCTCGGGCGGCATCCTGCGCGACCTGCTCCGCTACGGGCTGCAGCTCCGCGAGATACAGGACAAGACACAGTCGTACGAGCTCACTCACATCTCCCGCCACCTCATCCTGGAAGAACTCGCGGAAACGTTCGCTGGCTTCAGGACCCTGCTGAGCAAACAGCGGTGGACCCACGACACCAACAGCGTCCTCGCTTCCTTCCGCACCCTCTGCGGCTATCTGCGCGACCCCTGCCCGTGCGTAGAAGCCGACATGCTGCGAACCCTGGATCAGTTCGCCTTCTACACCCATGGCCCCCGACCAGACCCGGCGGGCGCCAGCGACCCACCGCGCGCGCCAGCCGATCCGGACCTCAGCAGTGACGCACGCCAGCTCATCGACGAGGCCTCCACGTACGCCTACTTCTCGCTCACCCTGCTCGACATCTTCAGCACCGAAGGACTTGAGCGCCGGACACAACTGGCAGCTGAGCACGGCCCGGACGGCGACCCTGAACGACTGGCCGACGCACGTCAGGAACTCGGCATATCGCCCTACAGCGCCCGACCCCTGATCGACACCGTCCGCAAGGCATGGTCGCTACCCCTCGGACCGACCCCCAGCGGTCGCGTTCCGCCACCAGCCGTGGATTGCCCCCGCCACAGACGCCCGGTCATCGAATGAGCTCGGAGACGACGGCCTTCCCGCACGCGGTGATCGGCTAGCTCTGGAACGACGTGCTCTGCACCGCCGAAGAAGGTGGAGTCGTCTGCTGACGTTTTCCGGGGCATCTGAGGCTTGTGTGACTGGATGCCCGCGCAGTATTTGCATGGCCCTGGTGGTGTCCGCCGGGCGGGCACGGTGTCGCCGCGGGCGACCGCCCGGCGGGATCGGCGGTGAAGTTCTGGTGAACTGTCCCGCCTCACGGGATCATGTTTTTCCGCAGGTCAGAACGGGTGTCCTGTGTGGGGATGCTCAGTGTCGCGAAGGTTCAGAGGCGTAATGCGTGGCGGTACTACGTGCGCGGAGTCGCGTTCGGGGACGGACGCCGTCCGGTCGGCCAGTCCCTGAAGGACGCCCAGGAGATGGCCGGGCTCCCACCCGGGAGATGGTTGGGGCGCGGCCTGGCCGCGCTCGGGCTCACCGAGGGCGCGGAGGTGTCCGAGCGGCAGATGGAGCTGTTGTTCGGGCAGTGCCGGCACCCGGACGCCGACCACATCGAGCGCGGCCTCCTGGACGACGGCGCCGACCCGGCCACGGCACAACTGGCCACCGTGCTCGGGCAGCCGATCGAAGAGATCGAGGCACGCAAGCAGACTCCGCTGCTCGCGCTCGACTTCACCTTCCGGCCGCAGGCGTCCCTGATCGTGCTGTGGGCGCTGGGAGACGCCAAGACACGACGGATCATCGAGCGGGCACACGAGCGGGCCATCGCCAAGGCGCTGCGATGGCTGGAGGATGAGGTCGCGGAGACCCGGTGGTCCTCGGGACGCGGGCGGGCGAAGACGCCGGCCTTGGTCGTCGCGGCGTTCCGGCACTTCGACAACCGCGACGGATTCCCGCTCCTGCATGACCACTGCCTGGTCCTCAACCGCGTGCAGCGCCTGGACGACGACGGCGAGCCGGTGTGGGGTGCTCTGGACACCCGCCGTCTCTACCGGCATGTGGTGGCGGCCGGGACGCTCTACACCCTCGCGATGACGACCGAGATGTGTGAGGAGCTGGGGCTGGCGACGGTGCCCCGGGAGGTGACGCCGGGCCTGCGCCCGGTGATGGAGATAGCAGGGGTCGACCCCGAGCTCATCGACTGGTCCTCCACCCGCCGTCAGCGGATCGAGGACGTCCTGGAGGGCCTCACCTACAAGTTCGCGCAGGAGCACGGGCGGTTGCCCGGCGAGCGCGCCCGCCACGGCCTCGGGTGGCAGGCGGCGCAGGACACCCGCCCTGAGAAGAAGACTCCGCGCCCGTTGAAGCAGCTGCTCGCGTGGTGGCGGGCGTCCGCGCTGTTGAAGTTCGGCAAGCAGATGGTCGACGGGCTCGTTCAGCGCTGCCGCGCGGCGGGCGCGGCGATCCGGGCGCGGGTCGATCCGCACGTGGACGCCGCACTCGCCGCCATCGACGTCGCCGCGGTCGTCTCCACCGTCCGCGGCAAATTCGCCCGCCGCCACGTCCTGGCCGAAGCCCGCCGGCACCTGCTGGAGACCCTGCGCGGCCAGGAGTTCACGCGCGGCCTGGACGACTACATCGCAGACCGCGCCCTGTCCGACCACAGCCGTCAGTCCACCGTTCCGAAGCCCGGCCGCCGGACCCCGGAGGCCGACCAGCTCTTCTATACCGCCGACTTCACCGAGCCCGATCGCTGGTGGATCGCCGGCACCGACGGCAAGCCGCCCCGCGAGTCGAGCTGGTACGAGCGGGCCCGGGTTGCCAGCCTCGCCGTGCAGAACGCGATTCGCGCCGCTCGCACCACGCCGGCCGCCACGCCCGCCGACCACGACACCGATCCGCCGCACGGCGTCGACCGCCCCGGGCGGGACGCCGCGCTCACCCCGGCGCAGCGGGCCGCCGCCGTCCACGCCCAGCAGCAGGCCGCGATGCCCGAGGAATACCTGGAGGGCCGTACGACCGACCCGGAGACATGGATGCGCACACCGGCCAACCTGGAGCGGCTCGCCGCCATCACCCGCGCTGCCGACGCCCGCCGCCGCGCCGTCGAGGACCGGGAGTTCCCGGCCCCGGCCGCCGACCCGGTCGACCCGCGCCGCCAGGAGCGAGAACAGCAGCACCCGCAGCCCGGCCCCAGCCAGGGCCTCCAGCCGTGATGGCCGGGGACCGTCCGGCGGGACAGACGACGAAGTCGCCGAAGCTCCTGCCGGGACGCGGACGACGCGCACGTCCTGGAGGCGGCGAAGAGAGGCGAGGGTGCGGGGACCAGCACCCGAGTACGGAGGCCCGCATGGTCGATCCGATCCCGCCGCTCTCGCCGGAGCTCCTGGAGCGCCTGGAGTAGCTCGCCGACGCGTCCCGGCTGCGCGCGGCGCTGTACCCGTCGCCGAAGCCACCGCCAGTCCGGCGCCGTTCACCGCAGTACCCCGGCGGCCGACCGAACCCGTGGCGCACCGCGCGCCTCCGTCGGCGCCGCCGTGGATGAACCTGGGCGGTGCGTGCGCACCAGGCCGGGAGCGAACCGCACCGCGATGCGCACCATCCGGCGGGGGCGCGCTGTACCCCTCTGTGGGCGGCGGGGGATTCCCCGAGATCGTCGGCACCGACGGCCAGATCCTCACCCCCGCGAGATCCACAACGTCATGACCCTGCGGGTCTTCAAGCCGCACGGCGCCTCCAACGACTGGGCGGACATGACGCTGCTGGTCACGGCCTACTGGGAAGAACACGGCCACCTCGGCGTCACCCGAGCCCAGGCCACCGCCGCGCACACCGACCCCCACCGCGCCGACCTCTACACCTGGCTGGAGTACCAGCGCACCGCCTACCGCAACGGCGACCTCGAGGAATGGCAGATCTCCTTCCTCAACGCCCACGGCATGCTGTGGAACCCCGCCGAAGCCAACCGCGACGCCTTCATCACCTACGCCGAGGAATGCGCCCGTGAATGCGGCGGACTGGCCGTCTCCGTCGGATACACCGCACCCGACGGAACCAAGACCGGCGAACGCCTGAAGAACTACCGCCACGCGGCCAAGAACCAGACCATCGACGAAGGCCTCAGGGCCGAACTCAGCCGCATCGACCCCAACTGGAACCCCCAGGTGGCCCTTTACCTGGCAGCGCCACTGCCAGACCGCCCGCCACTGCCACCACCAGGGCGAAAGCCTCACCCAGCCCGGCGACGGCCGCGCCTACCGCGCCTGGCTGCGCCACCCCGGTGACGACCTGACCATCGACCAGGAAGAGCAGCTGCGCGAGATCGGCCTGGCCCCGTCACATGCGCCAGGACAGAGCACTACCCAGGTGGACGACCCGGCGCGCATCATGTGAGGACGTGGCGTACGGTCCTCATGCCGCTTCGACAGGACGGCGGCAGAGCCGCGCCCGCAAGCGGGCGCGGCTCATGTCAGATGCGCCAGGTGCGAATTGCGTCGGCGGCCTGGTAGATGGTGGATTTGCGGTCCTGGATGTTGCGGACCAGTGCCACCAGCGCGCCGTAGGGCGGGTCGATGCCTTCACCGGACTGGTCCATGTACTGAGCGGCAACAAAAGCGGCAAAAAGGCTGTTCCGGTGCGGTAGCGGCTCAAGACGCACGATGGTGTGCAGGAGCGCGGCCGCACGCCAGGCGGCATCCGGATTGGACGACTCAAGGGTCGGCGTCCGGGTCTTGTGCCGCGCGACGGCCGCCACCAGCGCGGAGTAGTCGGTCACCGACACATCTTCGTGCCCGAGAGCGGCCTCCTGGACATCGAGCAGCCAGGAGACATCGATGTGCAGAACCATCAGGCGGCCGCAGCCCCAGTGTCGTGCTGGGAGGGCGGGATTTCCTCGGGGAACCCCTCGTCGAACTCATCGCGCAGCTTGTCGGCCCATGCGGTGGCCCCGGCGACGAACTGCTTGCGGTGCATCTCGCGCACGCCGAGGTCGTGGAGGTACTTCTTCAGGCTCTTGCCCTCTGCGGAGGCGGCTGCGCGGACGCCTTCCATTTCCTCTTCGGTGAAGGGCACATTCAGTGACGGCATACCCTGATGGTACCTACTTGGTGCCACGACTGTCAGGTCGCATTCCGTAATCACCCGAGAGGTCTGCCCGGCGTCGAGCCGCGAGAACCGAACGGCTGTCCTCACCGTGCTCCAGCCCTCAAGCCGGTGGATGCCCAGGACAGGAACACCGCCCGGGCAGGCCAGGAAAATTCGTCGGCATCCAGCAGCCAGGCTGGTGGCGACGGCCCCGTGGCCACCGGTGCCGAGGCGAGGCCGGAGCCCTGTGTTAGGCGTCGCACGCCTGGCGGACCGGAGGGAGCGGACTGGCGCCCGCGTGCGCGCGACGACCGCCTCCGGACCGGGCGGCCGGTCGGCCCGGCAATCGCGCGGGTACCGGAAAATGCTGGACGATGTACGGAATTTACTTACCCCAAAGCATCACTGACTGTGCGGACGGGGCCCCGCGGAAGGGGGTATGAACCGCTGCAGTTCCCGTAGGGTCCGCTCGGCGGTTTGGCGTGCCTGGGCCGGAACATCACCGCGTTCGGCGACCAAGCGGCTGTATACCGGAGTGTCCCGCTGCGGTGCTGCCTCCATGGCCAACCAGTCCCCCTGTCTGCCGGACACCGACCGGTCCAGAACGGAACAGCATGCCCGATCGCCAAGGGCTGCGCCACCCACATTGTCCCGATGCCTTCGGGGTGACGCGGTGGGGACGCGTTGCGCATCCTGGCGTGGAGCGCGCCCGCGATGACACCAGTGAATCAACCCTCGCCGCGTGCGTAAGCGCCTGGTCAAAATAGGTGCCCATCCCGGAGCTGGCCGCAACGCCGCGCTGTTCACACCGGCTACGGAGGTGCCGGCGGCTATCCTCTCCCGCAAGCTCGGCCTGTCCATCGACGTAGCCGTCTACTGGCAGCGGCCGGGGCGCGTAGGCAAAGCCAACCTTCTCCAGGTGTCGCAGCAATGCGTGGACGGTGGGCGTCCACGGCTGGGTTGGCCTGCGGACAGTGTCACCGATCCGCACCACCCGGCGGCCCGGCCAGCGACGGGCGGCCGGGGAATCCGTCACACCTCAGTGAGACGGGATGATGAGTGGGACGATCTTGTCGTGGCCGCACCTCCGTGATGTCCGTGCGGCGGTGGGCGCAGGACGGGACAATCAAAGGGAGAAGACGGAGAGGATGCGGTTGATGTCTGCGGAGCGCGTCGATGTGGCCTACACCCTGGTGAGCGATGCAGCCGAGGGCCGGGTGCTGCTGGTGCGGAACAAGGACACCTGGAGCCTGCCCGGCGGGCGGCGCGAGGTGGGCGAGACCCTCGCCCAGGCTGCGGTCCGCGAGGCTAAGGAGGAGGCCGGGGTCGTGGTCGAGGCCGGCCCGGTCGTGCACGTCAGCGAGCGCATCGATGCTGCGGTGCACGACGTTTTCACCGTTTTCCGCGCCGAGCTGTTGTCCGGCCAGCCGTCGGCCGACCACCACGATGATGACGTGTCGGAGGTGGCCTGGGTGCCGGTGGAGGAGGCCAGCGCGCTGATGCCGTGGTATCCGGATGGGGTGGCCGCGCTGCTGGCGGCAGTCGGCGCTGGTTACAGCACTACCCGCGAGTAGCCGCTGGGCGCCTGGTCACAGCGGGCGGCGGGCCGCCTCGGGCACGGGGAGGCCCGTGTGTCCGTCCAGGGCGCGGGCGCAGACTGCGGCCGAGTGCTGGACGGCCTGCGTGGTGAGGTCCAGGTGCTCGGCGGTGTGCACGGCGGTGGGGTAGAAGATTCCCCTCACCAGGGCCCTGGTGCGGATGGCCTCGGCGAGGAAGAGCGTCTTGAGGCGGGGCCCGCTGATTTGGCCGTTCCCGGTGGTCTCGATGCCCAGGAAGCAGTCGTAGCCGGTCAGGCGGATGTGCCCGGTCAGGCCCGCCTCGGTGAGCACCGCCTCGACGTCGCGGCGCAGAGCGGCGCCAGCGGCGTGTGCGCGGGTGAGGGCGTCGGTGGCGGCGATCTCGGTGACGGTGGCGATCATGGCAGTCAGGCTGGCGCCGTCGCTGCCGTGGGTGGTGGACAGCAGGAACAGTGGCGGCTGCCCGGGCAGAGGGCGGGTGTGGTTGCCGAGTTCCATGAGCTCGCGGCGGCCGGTGAGCGCGGAGACGGGCAGACCGCCGCCGATGCCCTTGCCCCAGCAGGTCAGGTCCGGGTGCACGCCGGTGAGGCCGCGGGCACCGTCTAGCTGGTACTTCAGCCCGGTGACGGTCTCGTCGAAGACGAGCACGGTGCCGTGCCGGGTGCACAGCTGGCGCAGGCGGGCGAAGAACGCCGGGTCGGGCGGGGTGAAGCGGACAGGCTCCAGGATGACTGCCGCCAGGTCCTGGCCGCGGGTGGTGAACAGCGTCTCGACGGCGGCCGTGTCGTTGTACGGGAAGTTGAGGGTGCGGGCGGCGGGTTCGGGATGCGTGCCGCCGCAGGCGGCGGTGGTGCCGATGAACCAGTCACCGGTGGAGAAGAACGGGTGCTGGGCGCACTTGGCCACCAGCGGCCGGCCGGTGGCGTAGCGGGCGAGCCTGAGGGCGCCGTCGACGGCGTCGGAGCCGTTCTTGGCGAACTTGACCATGTCGTCACCCGTCGCGACCAGGCCGAGGAAGGTCTCGGCTGCCTGAAGCTCCATGGCAGTGGGCAGCTGGAAGGCGGTGCCCTTGCGCATCGCGGCCGTGACGGCGGCGGTCACGGCGGGGTGGGCGTGGCCGAGCGGGCAGCAGCTGAGTCCGGCGAACCAGTCGGTGTAGCGGTGGCCGTCTGTGTCCCATACCCAGGCGCCCTCGCCGTGATCGAGCAGGGGCGGGGCGGTGGCGGGCCACTGGTCTTGGGCCTTGCTGTAGGCGTGGGCCCCGGCGGGCACCAGATGGCGCAGCCGGGCAGCGGCCCTGCGGCCTTTCGGGTGCTGCTCGTCCATGGCGATCTCCCTTCGCGTCAGGTGAGTTTCAGGGACAGGCCGCCGTCGACGCTGATCACCTGCCCGGTCAGATAGGCGGCGTCCTCGCTGAGCAGGAACGCGGACACGGCGGCGATGTCCTGCGGGTCGGCGAGCCGGCCGAGCGGGATCCGCCTGTGCTGCATGCCTCGAGGGAAGCCAGGGTCGGCCAGGGAGCGCTCGGTCTCCACCGCGCCGGGGGCAACGGCGTTGATCCGCACGCGGGGTGCATAGGCGACGGCCAGCGACCGCGCCAGCATCGTCACGGCGGCTTTGGAGGATTCGTAGGCGGCGGAGTCCGGGCCGGTGAAGGTGGCGGCGATGGAGGAGACAACGACCGCGGCGCTCATCGTGGGCTGTGCGGCGGCGGCCCGCAGCAGCAGGAAGGCCGCGGTGACGTTGGTGTGCAGTACCTGGTCGAAGCGCTCGGCGGTGAGCTGGGCGAGGCCGGTGGTGTCGATGACGGCGGCGCAGTGCACGATCTTGTCCAGGCGTCCGTACTGGGCCACCGTCTGCTGAACCAGGTCCTGCGGCTGGCCGGGGTCGGCCAGGTCGGCGGGGATGAAGACCAGACGGCGCTGCTGGGGGTCGAGATCGGCGGCGAGCGCGTCGGCGCGCTCGCGGTGCTGGTAGTACGTGGCAAGGATGCGGTGGCCGCCCGCGTGCAGGCGGCGGACGGTGGCGGCTCCGATGCCGCTGCTGCCGCCGACCACCAGCGTCACCGGCCCTTCGCCGGCCCGGCGGGTCACGGCCGCTGCCCGGGCAGGCCGTGGATGTCCATCCAGCCAGCCAGCAACCTGCGGAAGCCGCCCAGCATGGCCTCATCCGGCCAGGCCGCCCCGAAGTAGGGGAAGGCAGCGAGGTATTCGATCCCCTGGTAGACGGTCAGCCGCTCCTGGAAGCCGTCCGGGAGCGCGGCGTGGCAGGTGTATCCGTCAAGGAACGGACCACGTAGTTGCGGGTGCTGGTCGAAGACCCACATGCCGAGCTTGACGAAGTCCCACACCGGGTCGTAAAAGGCGGCGGCCTCCCAGTCCAGGAGCGCGGCCGAGGCCGGGCCGCGCTCCGGCAAGAGGGTATTGGGCAGATACACGTCGCGGTGGGTGAGGCGGGGGGTGATGGTGCTGTTCAGGCCGTCGATCAGGGCAGTGAGGCGGTCGGAAACCCCGTACAGGATCGGCGCCGGGAGGGCTTCGGCCTTCTCGGTTGCGGCGACCAGCCGCGTCAGGCGGGCGATGCACGCCGCCTGCCAGGTGGGGTAGGTGACACTGCCGGCGCAGTCCTCGGCGAACCGGGGCCCGGGGACGCGGTGGAGGGCGGCGACAGCCTGTCCCAGGGCGCGGCCGAACCAGGCGCTGCCGTCCGAATCGAGGCGGCCCAGGGCGGTGGCGCCGTCGGTGCCCTCGATCCATGTCTGGACGTAGCAGGGCCTTTGCAGCGGGCCGCCGCCGTCGCCGATGGCGACCACTAGTGGGGTGGTGACGCCGCCGGCGGCGGCGATCTGCTGGGCGGCAACTTGCCGGTACAGGTCGGACTGGGCCGGGCGCCGTATCCCGGTCTTGATCAGGTAGCGGCCCGAGGCGGTCCGTACGGTCCACGACAGGTGGCCCCAGCCGCGCGAGAGCGGGGCGATGCGCTCCACCGCTTCGCCGGTGAGCTGGGTGAACGCTACCCGGGCGAGCTCGATGGGCGGGTGATCGGCGGCAAGGGCCGGTGGGGTCATCGTAAGCCTCCAGGAGATGCGGACAGATCGGCGAGCAGGCCGGCGGACTCGACCAGGGCGGTCAGCGGCTGGGCCAGCCGCCACACCGGCACGGCCTGGGCCAGACGGTGCGCCTGCTCCGGGCGCGGGGCCGAGGCGGGCAGGTGCGGTTGGAGCCAGGGCTCGTACGGGTCGGCGGCCGCGAGGTTCGCGGCCACGGCGGCGGCCCCCTGCTCGGGGGTGAGGCGGTGCAGGACGGGGCGGCCGGTGCCGCGGGCAAGCAGCACCAGGGCGGACAGTTTGGCGGTCGGGGCGAGCTGGGTGCCGAGCGTGGCGGCCAGGCGGTGCGGCGTCAGGTACAGGGCCCGGTCGGGGCTGGCGGGGTCGGCCTCGGCGGTCAGCAGGCTGGCGGCGGCGCCGAGGTGGGGCAGGACCTCGCGGCGTATCTCGATCGCCCGCGGGTAACCGCGGGCGACCACCCGCCCGCCGCTCAGGTGGAGGGAGGCGTCGTCGTTGGCGACCAGCACCCCGTGGTGCCGGTGCAGGACGGCGAGCAGCGTGGTGGTCTTGCCCGCACCCGCGCCGCCGAGCAGAGCGATACCGCCCCCGGCCACGGTGGGGGCGAGGGCGGCGGCATCGAGGAAGAGGGCACCGTCGGCGGCGAGCTGGCGCCGCATCAGAGCACGCAGTAGCCGCACCAGCGGCCTCACACTGTCCGGCGTGGCGGGCGGTTCCACGTGGATGAGCCGCTGAGCAGGGCTGATGCGCACAGCGGCCCCGATCCGGGAGGCTACCGCCGCGCCAGTGCCCCCCGTGCCGATGCTCACAGCCCATGCGCCTGGCGGGACGGGGCCGGCGAAGGAAGCGGTGATCCATGGCCGGCACGCGGCCAACAGAGTATCGAGCAGCGTGCCGTTGCCTTCTACGGCTACGTTGGCTCCGCCGCAGTGCAGCAGGGCGGCGCTCACCGCAGCGCGCTCTCGGTAAGGAGGCTGCTCAGGCGGGTGCGCTGGGCAGCGAGGTCACGCAGCGCCGCCAGCGGTCTAGCCAGCGCCGGGCCGAGGTCGCGGCCCCTGCGGCGCAGGGCGGTCAGGTGGGCGGGGTCGGGAAGTTGGGAGAGCACCATGGCCGACCACAGTGCCCGGGTCTCCGCCCTGGTGAGCGGCGACGCGGCGTGCCGCTGATAGCCGGCCAGGAGTCTGCGGACCAGATGCGGCTGGAGGCGGTAGTCGCCGCTGCCGGTCCGGGCGAGCATCAGCACCGCGTACGCCACGTCCGTGCTCCTCGGGCGGAGTCCGACGCCGTCGAGATCGACAATGCCTGTGATTCGCCCGGCGTGGTGCAGCAGGTTGTGGCCGTGGAAGTCCCCGTGCCCCCATACCCGGTCGGTCGCCTTCCGTAGCTCGGCAGCGTGCCGGTGGAACCGCTCCAGGTGGACCCGGTAGGCGTCCAGCAGACTGCGGTGCTCGGCGGCCGTCTCGGCGCAGGCGCACCAAGTGGCATCGGGCGCGGTCAGCCACGCATCCCACGCGGTCTCCGGGACCACCGCCGCCGCCGGGAAGCCGAGCCGGTCGGGCAGGCGGTGGAAGGCCGCGAGCTGCCAGGCGGCCAACTCGGCCAACTCGTCGGTCACCACGGTGAGGGGACGCCCGGGCAGGTACTCCAGCAGTACCCACGGATGTCCGTGCGCGTCGTGCGCCCATCCCTGGCCGTCCACCGTGGGTTGCGGTACCGCGACCGGCAGGCCCCGGGCACGGGCGGCGTGGTGGAAGCCGAGCAGGAAGCCCAGCCTCGCTGGGCGGGCATCGCGCCGTGGACTGCGCAGCACCCACCGGCGCCGGCCGGCGCCGTCGGTCAGCGCGATGACCTGGTTGGCGGTCGCCCCGCCGCCCAGCACCACGCCGCCGCGCGCCGGTACGGCGAAGACGTGGCGGGCCAGTTCCACCACCTCGGCGATGGTCTGGGGGCTCATCCGGCGCCTCCCGGGGCGAAGAAGCGGGCCAGCGGCCCGCCGGTCAGTGCTGCGGCGGCCTGGGTCAGATGCGCGGTTGTGTCGGCCGTGTACGGCTCGGGCCTAGGGACCTCGACGGCCACAGGACCGGCGTAGCCGCCCATGTGCAGCGCCGTCAGGGTTTCGGCGAGCGGCAGGCGGCCCTGGCCGGGCAGCACCCGGCCCGGCCGCCCGTCAGGGGCGGGCTCGCCCAGGTCGGCCAGGTGCACCCAGCCGACCGCACCCGGCGGCAGTGCTGCGGCGTATTCGACCGGGCCAAGCCCGGCCAGGGCGAGCGCGGCCACGTCCATCAACAGCCCCGCGTTCGCTGTGGCGGCCTGCTGCCAGATCGCCGCGGCCTGTGCCAAAAGGGCCGGGGCGTGGATTTCGACGTTGACCCGCAGCCCGTCCTCATCGGCCACGGCGGCGAGTTCGCCCAGCCGGGCGGCCGCCACGGATGCGCTTACCACTGCCGCGCGGGGGACGAACACCGATAGACGCGGGCAGCCGACCGCGACGGCCAGGTGGCACGAGCGCCGCCACGTAGCCAGGGCCTCGGCCCAGCGAGCGGCGGGGACGGTGAGGTCGGCCGGGGTGCCGGTGCCGCAGGAGAGCTGCCCGACCCTGACCCGGTGACGGGCCAGGAGACGGACCAGCTCAGTGTGCCCGTGCCGCGAGCCGTACGCGGCGAGGGCGAAGACGGGCACCTCCAGCACCGGGAATCCAGCCCGGCCCGCGGCCGGGACCAGCTCTGCCAGCGGCAGCCGGTACCCGGCGCTCGCCTGGTCGACCGCCGCAGTGAACACCCCAGTGATGCAAGCCGCATCCCCGCTCATCGCCCGCTCCCTTCTCAGTGCATCCGGTAGGAGCCGGCGAGGATGTCGGGCACGCTGCCGGGCAGTGCCGCCAGCGCCTTGTCGACCAACGGCGCCACCGCCTCCGCGTCCGGGGCCGCGCTGCCATCCGGGGCCGGCTCGACGCGGACCACCGCGGCCCACGGGTTGGTCAGCTCCCGCCCGCTCTGCCCCACCAACAGCACCTCGGCGCCGTGCCCGAGCTCGGCATGGATACCGGAGGCGATCAGGTCGGCGGCCACGCAGTAGACCTTGCCGGTGTGATAGACGGGGTTCTTGCCGGAGATGCCCTCCATGGTGAACGGGCGCATCGCCGAGATCAGCCCGCCGTAGCGGTTGCCCCGCCCGACCAGACCCTCATCCCCGGTCTCGATGGAGGATCCGGTGTGGGTCAGGTACAGCTCCGGGCGCTGCTCGTCGTCGCGGGTGTTCAGCCAGATCCGCACCTGAAGATCCGGGTAGTGCTCGGCCGCGTGCCGCTCCAGCGCGGCGCGGGCCGCTTCGCGGTTGGCCACATAGGTGTCCAGGTCCGGGACGTGGGCGGCGATCTGCGGCACCGCGCACGTCAGGTTCACCACCGGGCCGGAGCGGTGGGCCATGACCTTGATGTCGCTGCCCAGCCAAGCCGGCCGCGCATCTCCGGCGAGCACCTGCTCGACGTCGAGGACGAGCTGCTCGGTCGGGGTGGGCGGGCAGAACGCGGCGCCTGAGGAGGTGTCGTTGCACGCGAGCTTCTTCAGCTCCGGCAGGTCGCCCAGGCACTGGGGGGCGAACCAGCGGCTGCGCACGTTGTGCGCCGCGTCCTTGGCGCCGATGCCGCCGGGGCTGTCGCCTTGGCTGACCTCGTACAGCAGCCGCAGATCCCGCTCCGCGTCGAGCATGGGGAAGCGGTCGGCGAAGAAGGCACTCGTGGCCTCGGTGAGCATCTCCCGGACCGGGATGGGCTCGTTGGCGAACGAGCCGGAGGCCCGGCCGGAGAGCAGGACGCGGACGGGGGCGAGCATCTGCCCGCCGCCGAAGGCGACCTGGACCCGGCCGCCGAGGATGCCGGTCTTATCGAACTGGTGGTGCAGCACCGCCCCGAAGCGCTCACGGGTATAGCGGGAGTAGGCGGCCGAGAGGTGTTCGCCGAGTGCGTCGGCGAGGGTGTCAGGGTGGCCGTGGCCCTTGCGCTCGACGATCTCGAACGGCTCCTCGGCCCGCCGCATGTCGGCGGGCACGTAGGTGAGGTTGCTGCGGTCCATCGCGGGGGTCTCCTTCACTCAGGCGGCCGGAACCGGTGCAGAGGCGGGGGCGGACAGGTCGGCGGCGAAGGCACACAGCTGCCGCCACTGGGAGGCGAGATCGTGCGGCGCGTGACCGTGCGGGTCTTTGAAGAAGAACGCCAGCTCCTCCAGCGCGCCCGTACGGCCCATCTGGTGGGCGCGGGAGGCGAGGCGGGCCAGGTCCAGCACCAGCGGGGCGGCCAGCGCGGAGTCGATGCCGGACCAGGTGAAGTCCAGGCGCATCCGGGCGCCGAGGAACCCGGAGAACGTGACCAGGTCCCACGCCGTCTTCGCATCCCCCAGGTCGGGGACCTCGTCGATACGGACCTGGCCCTCGGGCAGGTAGCCGAGGGCGGAGGCCAGGACTTCGGCCTTGCTGGCGGTCTTGGCGGCGTTCGCTCCGGGCTCGGCCAGGGTTGCGCCGTCCCCGCCGCCGAGCAAGTTCACCGACGACCAGGAGCCCACCCGCAGGTTCCGGCAGGCGAACATCGGTGCCAGCACGCTCTTGACCAGCGTCTCCCCGGTCTTCCCGTCCCTGCCCGCATACGGCACCCGCTGCCGGGCAGCGAGCTGGTCCAACGCGGGCAGCCGCGCCCCGGTCGACGGCGTGAAGTCCACGTACGCGCAGCCCGCATGCATGGCCGCCCACGCGGACAGCGAGCTCGGCGGCAGCACCGCCTCGCCCGCCTTCAGCGCGGCGGCCAGCGCGTCGGCGTCCTGGTGGGCCGGGTGTGCTGGGGCGGCGGGCTCGGTGGAGGCGACATGCACCACCACCGTGCGCGCCAGGTCGTGCCGTGCGGCGAACGCGGCCAGGTCCGCGGCGACCTGCTCGGCATCGCGCCCCGCGTGGCCGCTGGCCGGGGCCGGCTGCAGCTCGCACTCCGCCTCGGCGAGGTCTGCGGCGAGCGCCTTCACCAGCCGGGCCGGGATCACCCCGGCCTCCGCCAGCGCCTCGGCCTTCTTTCCCCACGGCACTTCGGCGGTGTCGTAGCCGCCGAAGACCAGCTCATCGACGCCGGGTAGGCCCGCGTCCGTGAACGGCTCCAGCGCGGTCACCATGCCGCCGGTGTCCGCTAGGCCCGCCCGGATCGCCAGCGCCCCCACGACCGTGGTGGTCGCCACCGACCCGCGCGCCCCGACCAGCCACACACCTGTACGGCCCGGACCCGTTTTCTGTGCAGACATCCCCACACCCCTCCTGTGCTCGCGGCCCCCCTTGGCCGGGGCGGCCGCTGACGACGCTTCAAGGCAACCGCGCACTCGGCCGGGTGCGGAATGCCCCTGCTGTTGCCTCGCGTTGCCTCCCCGCGGCCGCTGCAGGTCTGGATGTCAGAGCCGCCCCCTACGGTGTGCGGTGCACCGTCCACGCCTTTGTCGCCCACCCCGAGGGGGCACCCGCCGTGACACCGCAGTTGTTCACCCACCCGCTGGCCTTCCTCCGGCACACCCTCGGGCCGCGGCCCCTGAGCGCCGAGCAGTACCTGCGGCGGGTGGCGGGCCGTCACGCCGTCCTCGGCTACGGGGCCATGGCCACCCGGCGGGAGAAGGCCAGCCGCTGGGAGAACGGCGCCGCCGTCCCCGAACTCACCGCCCAGCTCGCCATGGCCGACCTGCACGGCATCCCAGCCGAGGCCGTGCACACACTTGACTGGCCCGACTGGCTGCTCCTGGCACTCGATAACCGCTCGGTGGTCGACTTACCGTGGACGCAGGCGGGCATGCTCCATGCCCTGGCCGACACCGCTCGCGGAGGGCCCATGGACCGACGTGCGTTCCTCATCGCCACCGGCGCCACCCTCACCGGCGCCGCCGACCACTGGCTCGCCTCCCTCGGCCAGCCCAGCCCCGCCGAGGCGGGCGGGCGGCTCACGGTCACCCCGGCCATGGTCGACCACCTCGAACAGCGCCTGGACCACCTGCGCCGCCTCGACGACACCCTCGGCGGCGGCAGCCTGCGCACCCTCGCCGCCGAGGAACTCAAGCTCGCCACCAGCCTGCTGGACGACGCCCGCTACACCAGCGCCGTCGGCACCCGCCTCCACTCCGCCGTAGCCGAGGGCGCCCGCCTGTGCGGCTGGCTTTCCTTCGACTCCGGCCACCACGCGAGCGCCCAGCGCTACTACCTCACCGCCCTGCGCGCCGCCGCAGTCGCCGACGACCACGCCACCGGCGCCAACACCCTGGCGTTCATGGCGATCCAGACCTACTCCACCGGTAACCCCGCCGACGCCGTCGACCTCGTCGAGGTCGCCCAGCGCGCCCTCGGCCGGGGCAGCACCCCGCGGGTACGGGCCATGCTCCACGCCCGCATCGCCCGCGCCCACGCCAAGACCGGCCGCACCAAAGACTGCGTCCGCGCGCTGAACGCCGCCTACGACGCCCACGCCCATGGCCCGCACGACGACGATCCGGCCTGGTGCTACTGGTTCTCGACCGGTGAGCTCGAAAACCTTTCCGGATCGTGCGCACTGGATCTTGGCGACCCGGCCCGCGCTATGCACCACTTCGACGCGGCACAGGCCGCCGCCTACGACCAGGACGGCTACCACCGCGACCACGCCCTCTACCTCACCCGAACCGCCGAGGCACACCTCGCCCAGGGGGACATCGAACACGCCTGCGCGAGCGCCTCCCAGGCCGTCACCCTGCTCGGCGGCGTCGCCTCCGCCCGCAGCTCCTCCACCCTCGACAGCTTCCGCGACAAGCTCACCCCGTACCGCGACGCCCCGCCGGCCCGCGACTTCCTCGCCACCCTCGCCAGCTGACCCCAGGCCCCGCTGCTTCCGCTGGTCGAAGAGGCCATGGGCCGCCTGACACTCGTCCTGCTGCGGCAGCTCGACGCCGCGTGCACTAGGTCCTGTCCGGCGGATCATGTGGCTGCCGGGGTGGGTCGAGAGTTGGGGTTGACCTCAAGTCCGGTTGAGCTTCTAGGTTCGGGTGCGCCGATGTCGACGTACCGGAGAGGAACGGCCATGAGGACGCTGGTGCTGGGAAGGACGCCCGCCAGGGTGACGGAGGTGCTGGCCACGCTGCGCACGGACGGCTTTGACGCGGAGGGAGTGAGCACCGACGAGGAGGCCCGGAAGCTGTTGGAGACCGAGGAGTTCGGGGTGCTGATCGTTGGCGGGGGTGTGGAGCCGGACTCCCGCGCAGCGATCAAGGAATTCGCGGCAAAGCACCGGGTGCGGCGGGTGATCGACGGCGCGCTAACGGAGCCGTTCGACGCCTACGTGCGGCGGGAGTTCGAGCCGCTGATCCGGGAGGCCGCCTCCAAGGGGTGACCGTCATGAAGCGCCCGGGCATTGGTCCGGGCGACCCCCTCACCCGCACAGCACCAGCGCAGCCCCGACCTGACGAAGCACTCCTAGGCCGCTCGGCCAGACGACAGATGGCTTCCTTCACTGCGGGCGTGTACTGGCCGGGCAGCCGACTGAGCTGCGTCAGGCCGGTGGCGGCCCAGCCACAGGCATCGTAGGGAACCACCCCGCTGAAGTGGCACCCCCGGCGGTGGTTTGAGGTCCCGCCTGCATGCTCAGCAGCACCTCGCGCGCCAGTTCCAGGGACGGGCCGGAAACCCGACAGGACGCGTAAGTAGTTCCGCTGCCTGCGCCAGAGCAAGCTCGGCCCGCTCTCGCACAGCGGCGGATAGCAGGTCGCCGGCCGCGAACAGCTCACGCACCACCGCCTCGATAGCGGTGATCGCCTCCACCGCAGGACTGCCCTCACGGTGGGCGGAGACGAACCGTTCCACCTCACCCGTCAGTTGCAGGCCCCTTCGGTCCGCCGCGCTGAGAGGCCCCGGTACAGCGGCAGCATGGGGTGTGGCCGGCGCCAGATCCCTGTCGCCGCTGTCCGCGGTCCCGGCAGCGCCATTCTCGGCAAGGCCGGGCAGGATCATAGGCTGAGGCGACAGCGCATAGACGAGCAGCTGGTAGGGATCAGTCCACGACCAGGCAGCGCCCTGACGACAGCTCAGGCCGCCCGCCGCCTCGGCGTGCACGACGCCGTCCGGTTCGTCCTGCAGGAGCAGTCAGCCCCTCCCGGAGGAGCAAAGACCGCGAGGTGGGAGAGGGAACCGACCGTTCGCCGGGCTCGTGAAGCTCTCCCCAGGGACAAGTTTGCCCGCTTCTTCCTCGACGAATACCGCTCCCTCAAGTGGATCGCCGAGCACGCCGGCGTGAACGTCGACGCCGTCAAGGTCCTGCCCGTGAATACGGGATGACCCGCGACGGCAAAGCGACCCGCTGGCGCCAAATCGATCTCGACTGGCTCCGCGCCCAACGGGCCGCTGGACGACCTGCCGTGAACTCGCTGAGGAGACCGGCTTTTCGCTTGGAATGATCAGCTACCTGGGTCCGCGGCACGACCTGCCCTGCCGCCACCCGGGCGAGAGCCGATCGCCCTCCGGGACTCAAACAAGCGATACCCCGTTGTAACGGGGCGGTAGCTACCTCGGAGACGCGGCACTGCCCGCTGCTCACCACGGCACTTGCTCCCAGTCGCCGCCTCGTCATGGTGTTCCGGCAGGCGCCACAAGGGTGCATGCACTTGTCGCGGTGAAGACGGGCCGAAATTGTGCAGACAGGGCAAACTGCGGTCCCGGCCTGCCAGTGCGGCTACACGGGCGGGCCGGGCGGCACGCCCGCGTTCGTACTCGGCTTAATCCTCGATCCTCCGCTCCTCATTCCGCCCGACATAGTCGCGGGCTCGGCATAGGTCGATGCACAGGAGGTCGACACGGCCGTACCGGGCCCTGATCTGGGCACCCTCGATCGGCACAGACGCTGATGTTGACGGGACGGATCCGGTGAGGATCGCGCTGCTCAGGCGGTGCAGATCGCCGTCACCAAGCCGGTCACCAGGTTCGCGCGTTCGGACATGTTCTCGACCAACAGGTACTCGTGGTCGGCGTGGGCACCACCACCGACGGCTCCGAGGCCGTCGAGGGTCGGCACCCCCAGCGCTGCCGTGAAGTTGCCGTCGCTGCCGCCGCCCACGGCCACGGCCTCGATGCCGGGCAGCAGTCGGCTGGCGATCGCGAAGAGCTCCGTCGCTGCGGTCTCCGGCATCGGCGGGCGGCCCACGCCGCCGCGCACCTCGATCACGGCTTCCTCGAGGTGCGGCGTCAGCGCCGCGAAGGCTGCTTCGATGCGATCCTTCTCGTCTGCGGTCTCGACGCGCACGTCCACGACCACGGACGCTTCGGCCGGGACGACGTTGCTCTGCGTACCGGCAGAGGCGATGGTCGGGGTGACGGTGGTACCTACTTCCGGCCGGCTCATCGCCTCGATGCGAAGCACTTGGTGAGCGGCTTCGACCAGGGCGTTCACGCCAGCTTCGGGTTCGAGGCCGGCGTGCGAGGCCCGGCCGGTGATCAGCACTTCGAAGGTGCCGCATCCCTTGCGGCCGGTCTTCAGCCCACCGCCTTCGGTCGCACCCTCGAACACCAGCGCCGCGCCACACGCCCGTGCGCGTTCCTCGATGATGTTCCGCGAGGTGTGGGAGCCGTTCTCCTCGTCGCACGTCACCAAGATCTCAACGCCGGTCAGGTCCTCGAGCGCGGCGAGCCCGTGGACCGCCTGCACCAAGCCACCCAACATGTCGAAGACGCCCGGACCGGTCACCCGCCCGTCTTTGACCAGGAACGGGCGCCGTTCCAAAGTGCCGAGCGGGAACACCGTGTCGTGGTGTCCGAGGATCAGCACCTTAGGCTCGCCCCCGCCCGACCAACGCACGTGCGGTCCTGCCTCGCCCTCGACGAGGACGGCCCGGCCGCCGAGCCGGTTTTCCAGGATTCCAGCGACTGTCTTGGCCGATGCGGCCAGGGCGGTGGGATCGCCGGAAGGCGATTCGATCTCGACGAGGGTCCTGAGGTCGTCGAGCATCGCGTCGACGGAGACGGGAACTGCCGTGTGCGTGGTCACGGCAAGACGATAACCGGACGGCCCAACGACCTCGCTCATGAGGGGGCGAGCAGGACGCTGTTGACCGCCGCCCCCTGCTGGGCGTTCACGATCAGTCCGCCGCCCGGCGAGCCGTGCCGGACGAAGACGTTTGAGATCTTGCGATCGAACATGAAAGGCCCCAGGACGAAGGGAACCGGCTGGGTGTGCAACTGTCCGGTCCGGTCGTCCAGGAAGGTCATCTCCAGCTGGTCGGCCTGCACCAGCTTTTGCAGGACGTGGTCTTTGGTGTCTGTCGCCGCCTTCAGTGCCGCTCGCCAGGTCTCGGCCGGCTGTGTGTGTCCGAGCAGGACCCCGGCTCCGCCGTGGCCGTGCGCGGGCTTGAGCACCCACCGGGACGGGTCGGCGGTGGCCTCGGTGACGATCTGCTCGTGCTCCGGTGACGCCATGACGGTGAACGGCACGTGCTCGCGCACGAACTGCTGGTCGGTGGGCGGCAGTGCGTCGATGTCGTCCCACAGCCAGGCCAGGACGGTCTTGTTGCTCAGCAGCCAGGTCGCTTCGGAGGTGTGCAGGTGCACCGTGCCTCGACGTGCGGATTCGATCACGGCGGTGAGCCCGTCGCATGGCGGTTCGGAGCCGGTGACGAAAAGCCGCAGCACGGCGTCGACCTGCCGGTCTTTGGCGAAGAGGCGGTATTCGCCGTCGTTCTGCAGATCGCGCCATGGGCACGGAAATGCGGTGACTCCCTGCCGCCGGGCGCTCTCGATCATGGGCCGGTGCCGCTCGATCCGCTCGTCCTCGGTCGTCGCCCCCGCCAGGATGCCGTATTGGTACAGCGGGATGGCGACCGTCGGGTCATGGTCGAACTGCGCCCGGATCTGCGCGAACCGCGCGTCAACCGCAGATGGGGGCGCGGTGAATCCTCGAGTGGGCAGTTCTTGCTCGTACAGGTCCAAGAACCTGCGAGAGACCAGGTCCGCCTGTGCGGTGCCGCCCACCGCGCCTTCGATGTTGACCTCCAGGAACTTGGGTGTTCCCAAGGCCAGCACCACGTCGGGGCGCGAGGCGGCGAGCAGATGCTCACCGAGCGGTTCGTCCCGCCTGAGCATCGGCACCTCGCGGTCGGGTAGCCCGAGCGCGTGCTGCAGCTCGCCCGCGGTGCGCGCCCGTCGCATGCATGTGCGCAGGATGAGCTCGCCGAGCTGATCCGCAAGCTCCCCGAGTTCTCGGTGGAATGCTTGGCGCAGCACGACCGGCCGGGCCGGCCACCATGGTCCGGCGGCGCCCGCGACGCCGTCGAAGACATCGGCCGCGTGCTCGACGGCCAGCTCAAGTGCCCCTCGCCGCCATACGGGCGGAAGAGAGCTCCAAAGATCCGCCCCCGTGTGGGGTGGGTTCATCAGGTCCACTGCCCTGACCTTTCTGCCTGCCTCGGAGCGAGGCGGCGGTGTGCGGAGGTGCGGATCACGTGGTCGCGGGGACGGCCGGGAGTTCCCGCATGGTGCGCAGGGGCGAGGCCAGGACCCACAGAGCCGAGAGCAGCATCCCGGCGGCGGCGACGGCCAGCCCTGTGCGGACGCCCGCCCAGTCGCCCAGGGCGCCGCCGGCCATTCCGCCGAGCGGCAGTACGCCCCAGATGAGGAAGCGAACGGTGGCGTTCATCCGGGCCATCATCTCCGGCGGGCACTCCTGCTGCCGGAAGCTGATCTGCGCCACGTTGTAGAGGATCAGCCCGTAGTTCAGGACGAACCACGGGATGGCGAACAGCAGCACACCCCACCCAGAGGAGCTGAGCGGCATCAGCAAGCCGAACGGCATGCAAGTCACCAGGGCGAGCCAGATCACCCGGGCCGTGCCCAGCCGTTGGGCGACGACCCGGGAAGTCATCGCTCCGGCGAGACCGCCGATTCCGCCGGCCGCCATCAGAGCCCCGACGGCCCACTCCGGCTGCTTCAGCTCGTCCACCAGCATCACCACGAGCAGCGGGGACGCGATGGCGTAGCAGAGGTTGAAGGTCGCCGAGCAGCACGTCACCGCCCGCATCAGCGGATCAGCGAACACATAGCGCAGCCCCGCCGCGATCTCCGGCAGCATCGGCCGGCGTTCGCGTCGTACCGGGTCCACCTCCTGGCGGATCCGGCTCAGGCTCACTGCGGAGACGACGTAGCAGAGCACCTGAATCCCGACCGCGTTCACGGCGGACAGCAGCCCGGCCAGACCGCCTCCGGCGGCCGGTCCCGCCACCTGGGACACCGAGCGGCTGGTTTCCAGCCGGGCATTGCCCGCCATGAGGTCTTCCGGTTTCACAAGAGCCGGCAGGAAGGAGAGGTAGGCGATGTCGAACATGACCGAGGCGAAGCCGAGCAGGAGACCGACGGCTAGCAGGTGGGTCATGGTCAGTGCTCCCGCCCACCATGCCAACGGGATGCTCGCGAGCAGTGCGGCGCGCACGATGTCGGCGGTGACCATCACCGTGCGCGGCCGCATCCGGTCCACCCATACCCCGGCCGGGAGGCCGATGACCAGGAAGGCCACGTTCTGGATGGCGTACAGGGCTCCCAGTTCGAACGGCGTTGCCGTCAGCGTCGTCGCCGCTACCAGGGGCAGGACGACGCGGCTGACGTAGGTGCCGAACTGGCTCGCGGATTGCGCCACCCACAGGTGGCGGAACCCGTGGTGTTTCGTCAGGCTCATCAGGCGAACGCCACGAAGACCTCGCGCTGGCCGGAGAAGGGCAACCGGCCGTGCATCACGGCACGGTTGTCGACCAGCAGGACGTCGCCGGCTTCCCAGTTGACCGGCACGGTGCAGTCGATCAGTGTCCGGCTGACGACGTCGATGTACTCGGCGGGAATCTCCGTGCCGTCACCGAAGAAGGCGCCGTAGCCGAAGCGGGTCCGCCAGCGGTCCATGTTGGTCACGTCCGGGGTGACGCTTTCGTCCTTGCGCCAGATGTGCGCCTGATTGAACCAGGCCTCCCGGTGGTCCGAACCCACCGCCAGCGTGCCCGGCGTGCGGTTGGTGGTGAGCAGGCCGAGGTCCGTCCATTCGGCCGAGGTGTAACTGCTCTGGCACCACTCCATGACCTTTTCGCGGGAGTCGGTCTCGAAGGTCTCGGGCCAGGACTTGATTCCGCTCGGGTCACCGCTGTTGTCCGGCAGGTGCTGGATGTAGGTCACGCCCTTGGTCCGGAACGCATCGCGGATCTCGGCGGGCAACGACTGATACACCCGGTGCCCGTCGATGATGGTGGTCGCGCCGCCTTCGTCCGCCGGGCGGCCGCAGGCGAAGCAGAGCGTCGTGGGGTGCCAGGGCGCGTAGGAGAGCTCGTTGTGCGCGCGGAGCAGCCGGGACGGGCTGGGTCCCGCGGCGTTGTAGACGAAGCCCTTCTCCGCCTGCCGAGGCGAGTCGCCGCCTCGGTAGGGGGCGAGCTCGCCGAGCAGGCCCTGGGCGACGCGCTCGAAGTCGTCGACCGTACGCACGCCGAAGCCGCGGAAGAGCACCGACCCGGTCGTGTCGAGCAGTTCGCGGGTGGCCGTCCGCTGCTCCGGCGTCAGGTTCGCCAGCAGAGCCACCGTGCCGACCGCTTCCCCTTGCCGGTGGGCCATCGCCGGAAATCCGGCTTCGAAGGTGATCGAGTCGAGCATGTCGACAATCGTCATGAGTTCCATCCGTTGTTGTCGTGGGCGTGGCGGTCGCGGTCGTCAGACCCCGTTTGCGGCTGCCGCCTGCAGGCCGCCCTCAAGGGCGTTCAAGAAGATCTCGTCGGTCTGCTCGTCCTGGGCCAGCGACAGTGTCACGAACCCGGACTTCCCGATGTACACACCGCGCTCGAGCAGTTCGTGGAACAGGAACTGGACCCGGCGCCGGTCGGCTCCCGCGAGGTCGGCGGCGCAGCGGACTTTGCGGTCGACGGGGTGGATGCTGATGAGCGAGCCCCATCCGGTGGCCTGGAAGCCCTGGCCACGCAGCAGTTCGTCGGCCTGCTTCCGAAGCCGCTCGCCTCGCAGCAGCAGCTCGTCGAGGCATTCCGCGGTGAGCACCCGGCTGAGCATCGCCGACGCCGCGGCCATCGAGAAGCGGTTGTTGTTGAAGGTTCCCGAGTGGTCGAAGTGCGGCTTGTTCGTGCGGTTGAGCAGCCGCATGATGTCGTGGCGGCCGCCGACGGCACCGAAGCCGAATCCGCCTCCGATGTACTTGCCCAACGTAGTCAGGTCCGGCCTGATCCCCAGAACCGACTGCGCGCCGCCGAGCGACATCCGCGACGTCTGCACTTCGTCGAACACGAGCGGGACACCGTACTTGTCGCACAATTCCCGTACCCCGCGCAGGAAGGCGGGGTCGCCGGGGATGCGGCCGCCCGAGCCCAGCATCGGCTCGATCAGCACACAGGCGAATCGCCCCTGGTGGGTGCGGAACGCCGATGTCACCGATTCGAGGTCGTTGTAGTCGCAGATGACCGCGTCGAAGGGCACGTTGAGCGAGGAGCCGTCGCGGCTGAAGCTCAGGAAACCACCGTGGTAGCCCCCATCGAAGGCCAGAACCATGCTATCGCCCGACCACTTGCTGGCCAGCGAGATCGCGGCCAGGTTGGCCTCGGTCCCCGAGCTGGTGAACCGCACGAGGTCCATCGACTCGTACCGCTCGCACAGTCGGCGGGCCACTTCGGCTTCCTCCGGCGCGACCGCGCCGAATGACCACCCGCTTTCGAGCACGGACTCGACGGCTTCGCGGACCGCCTGGGGGTTGTGTCCGGCCAGCCCGACGCTGTAGTCACCCAGGTAGTCGAGGTATTCATGGCCGTCGACGTCCCTCAGCCGGCAGCCCCAGGCCGCTTCGACGGCGAACGGGAAGGGCGCGAAATCGAGTACGGATCTTGTGGTTCCGGACGGCAGGTACGCCGCCGCGTCGGTGTGCCGCCGCTCGCTCACCGGCCGCTTCCGCGCGTAGCGCGCGTATGAGCCTTCCAACGCCTCATCCAGCATTCAGCACCTCGACCCTTTTCTGTAGGAGTTCTTCGTGCGCCACCGGTCCCGGCATGCAGGACCACGGAAGGCGCGGGAGGACGGATGCGGCCCTGAGGCGGCCGCCATCTTCCTGGAGCTCGTGCGGAGCCACCAGCAGGGAGCGGAGGAACGTCACATCCGTCGGCATCGTCGACAGCTGCGGCAGGTATCCGTCCAGATCGGCTGCGGCGACCCCCAGTTCCAGGGCGGTCCGGGTGACATCAACCTCGTACTGCTGAGTGACCGGCAGGTTCACGCCGGCGGCGTCGGCGAGCCAGCGGATCGTGCGCAGCCCCGGTAAGTCTTCGCGTACCAGCCGCGACTGCCGCAGCTCGCCCAGGGAGGCACACGAAGTGGACCGGTAGATGTCCCGGCACGACTGCATCATCTCGTAGAAGTCGGACTGGTACGGGAGCCCGTACTGCCGTTCGATGATGCGGGGGAACGTCTCCGTCTCGACACCGTAGGCCCGGGCCAGTTTGACCCTTTCTTCGTCGAGGGCAGTCAGCAGCGGAGCGAGTTCCTGGTCGATGCCGTCGGTGTAGTGCAGGTACTTCAGGCCTGCCCGGGTCTTGGCCAGGTTCTTCGTGTAGAAGGCGACACCGATGTGGATGATGTAGCCGAGCGGGTCGAACAGGAGCCCGATCCCTGGGCGGACTACCACGTCGGGCCACGAGGGTCTGCCGATCTGCGCACCGAGCGGGAACAGCATCCGCACCCGTTCGGCGGCGGTCTGCGGACTATTTGAGTACACCGAGACATTCACCGACAGCTTGCGCTTGTAGGCGATGTGCCGGCCGGCGACCCGGGTGCCGTAGAAGGAGTCCTCGACCAGGACGATCGAGGTGGTGCGCAGGCTCGGGGTGCGGCGCACCCAGTCGGCGATGATGGGCTGCCCGCCCTGCCCGGCCCGCACGAACGTCACCACCTTGTCCGCCAGGGAGCGAAGGCCGGCGATGCGGTGCATCAGCTGCAGGCGCAGCACCGGAATGTCGGGGACGGTGACGATGATGTGCTCGGCTCGCTCCAGCAGAGCCTCGGCCTCTTGACCGTAGAGGGACCCGAAGTGGTCCTCGCGCAGCTCGACCCGGTCCTGCTGCCCATCGACGAGGTTTGTGCGGGTCACCGTGCCGCACGGGCGGTCTGTAGCGTCCCGGACGAACAGCAGCTTCGGCCGGAATCCGTGGGTCTCTTCGGTGGCCACGAGATCTGTGAGCAGGGTCAGGCCGACGTGCCCGCCGCCTATGACGATGATGTCCGACATCTCAGTCAGTGCTCGAGGGAGATCATGGTGCGGCCGTGGTGCTCCACCACGCTGTCGGGCACGACGTAGGAACGCAGCAGAAGCCGACGGCTGTTGCCCGAGTCGATCGGGTCCCGGCCGTGTAGGCAGTGGTCGTTGGGGATGATGAGTGCTTCTCCCTTGAGCGCGGCGTGTCCGCGCAGCTGGCCGACGGCGAGTGCAGCGTCGTGCAGTTGCTGGTGCGCTCCGGCGGCCGCCTCGCGCTGGTCGCTGTCCAGATGTGCCGCGGGGGTGTAGGCCGAGAAGTTGAGCCGGACGACGAGCTTCCCGTTGTTCTCCTCCAACAGGGCCATCTTGCGGACGCGTTCGTACTTCCAGCCCAGTGAGGAGCCTGAACGGGCCTCGAAGACCGGTGAGCGCAGGATGTCGACCGTGGCGGCGTCCAGGCGGTCCACGACTTCGGTCGCCGGGGCCAGCAGGGTGCGCGGCACTACGCCGTCGGCCAGGTGCGGTACAAGGACCAGCGTCCTGGGCCGGCAGACGTCGCTCGCCCAGGCCAGGTCGTTGTGCATGGCCAGCAGGTCGGTTCCCGCGCTCTTCTCGCGGGACAGCTCTGTCGCCCGGATGTCGGTTATGTAGGAGCCGTTGTAGTCGCTGTAGGCGACGCAGTTGCCGACCGTCTGGCCGATCAGCAGTGCCAGGATCTTGCTGTGCTCGACGCTCTCGAACTGCGGCAGATTGCTCAGCAGGACGGGCTGGCCCTCGGCGGATTCGTACGTGTCGCGGATCCGGCCGATCGGTGTGTCGACGTGCTCCCTCAAGAAGCTCAGGTAGCGGTACTCCGTCTGTCCGGGGCAGTTTTCGAGGACCTTGTGCACCAGGTCCTCGACCACTGCGCGTTCGGCGTCCTGGAGGGCAACACGAGTCGTCGGCCCAGTTTCCTGCATAGCTCGATCCTTTGTGAGATGGGGAGCATTTCGCTACGAATCGGCCCGCGAAGGGTTCCGCAGGCATGGAAGCGACACGTTGGCGCGGTGGAGGTTCGCGCCTCGACGGCACAGGGGGTTGGGGGTTTGGGGGAGGCGCTGGAAGGGTCTTCGTCAGCGGCCGACACCGGCGTCACCCTTCTTCGGGCGGTGCGTCCTTCAAGTCGATGCACAGGCACGACAGTCGGACCAAACCTCCCCTTTCGGCTGGAGCCACCCACGAACTCCTCGGCCTGGCCCGCGCCGCTGCGGAGCCGTGGTTCGGAGGTCTCGTCGAGCGACCTGCAGCCGACTGTAAGCATGAACCAACCCGCAATTCAACTCCCAGTTGAGTCTCTTTCCTTGACGTGAACTGACAGTTGCCTGCACGATGTTGCACGGGCCGAGCGCCGGCGGTTTAACGGCTGCGGCGCGCGACGGCCCTGCTCGGTAGGAGGTAGAAAGTGCCTGACGAGGGCAACGCACAAGACCCAGGCACGTCCGGCACCACCGACGG
The DNA here is from genome assembly GCF_040607655.1 of Streptomyces sp. NPDC005266. NCBI lineage: Bacteria > Bacillati > Actinomycetota > Actinomycetes > Kitasatosporales > Streptomycetaceae > Streptomyces > Streptomyces sp. NPDC005266. Next base: position 117,130 of record NZ_JBEXHC010000015.1, on the reverse strand, counting down.
CCAGGCGCAGGTGTTGAGTCAACGACTCGATCGCCTGTTCCGGATGCACCAAACGGCTGGGCAGAAGCTGACCAACAACGAAGTCGCCGAACAGGTGCGACAGCGCTACCCCGGGCTGAGGGTCAGCGGCGCCTACCTGTCCGCGTTGCGCGCGGGAACACGCACGAACCCCTCACCTGAGCTGCTGGTGGCGCTCGCGGAGTACTTCGGCGTGACTCCCGGCTACTTCCTCGACCGCGAGGAGTCCGACCGGATCACCGAGCAGTTGGAGATGCTCGAAGGGATGCGCAACGCGGGCATTCGCGGCATCGCCATGCGGGCGGTGGGCCTGTCGGACGAGAACCTCGAAGCCGTCGCCTCTGTGCTGGACCAGGTGCGAAAGCTCCAGGGTCTGCCGCCTGTTCACGGGGAAGCCGAAGATGATCCGACGCGACAAAAGTGAATGGCGCAGGCCCCGTGACTTACGCGGCCTGCGCCGATGGGCCCGCACGCTGGTCGAGTCACTCGACCTGCCCTCACCCTGCGACCTGCAGACGCTGCGCGACAAGGTGAGCGCGGAACACGACCGCCCGATCCGGCTCGTCCCGATGGCCATGCACGGATCGGGCCTCAGCGGCCTGTGGCTCGAAACCGACGACGCCGACCTGGTCATCTACGAGGCGACCACCGGCGCCCAGCACCGCAACCACATCATCGCCCACGAGTTCTCCCACATACTGTGCGGGCACAACAGCACCGAGGCCCTCTCGGACCAGGCGGCCAAGCTCTTCTTCCCCGATCTCGACCCGGGCATGGTCCGCCGGATGCTGGGGCGCGGCGGATACGCCAACCGCGACGAGCAAGAGGCGGAGATCGTCGCGACGATCATGCTGGAGCGCCTCGGCCGCGGCGACCCGGGGCCACCCGACACGCTGCCCTCCGCTCAAGCCGACGTGCTCGCCCGGATACAGAAGTCGTTGCGCAGGACCTGATTCGGAAGGGATGTGCGGTGGACCAGATCAAGGACTGGACCTTCATGTCCTGCGCCGTGACCTGCCTGGCCGCATGCATCTACATGTCGCTGGGCCTGCGCACCAATCACCGCGATCGCGCACTGCTCATGCTGACCGCGGCATTTGGCTTCAAGTTCGTCTCCCTGACGGTCGCCGCCCCTGATGTCGCGGCGGTCGCCGATCGCCTCACAGGGATACCGGACCTCACCGCGCTGGTCGTGCACCTATTCGGCGGCGTGGGGTGCAGTACCGGAATTCTCGCGGCACTGAGCTATTGGACCTGCCCCGCGGAACAAGCCCGGCGGCGCGTGAAGTGCTGGCTCGTCCTCGCCGCCCTGATGGCGGGGGTGTTGATCAGCCTGTGGCTGGCCGCCCGGCCCGCCGTGTCCAACCGGTCGGGGAACTACCTGCTGGACAACATGCAGCTCCCACAGGTCGCGGTATACCTCGTGCTCTACACGGTCGCCTTCGCTGCCGGGCTGCTCGGAATCCTGGTCATCTGCGTGCGTTACGCCCGCGTGGCCCCCGGAGTGTGGCTGCGTCGCGGGCTGCGCATCACGGCGATCGGTGCGGCCGTCTACCTGCTCTACTGCGTACACCGCCTGATCTGCGTGACGGCGTTGCACCTGCGCGTGGAGCTGCCCGACCTGGAGTTCATCACCCCGGTGTGCATCGGCGTCGGCGTCCCGCTAATGGCCGTCGGACTGACCCTGCCGTCCTGGGGCGCGAAACTCACGGCGGCCTCGGCGTGGCTGCACGACTACCGAAGCTATCAAGCTCTCTATCCCCTCTGGCGGGAGCTGTACGACCAGGTTCCCTCGATCGCCCTGGATCCCCCCAGGTCGCGGATCGCCGACGTCCTGCGTTTCCGGGAGGTCGGCTACCACCTGTGCCGCCGGGTCATCGAGATCAACGATGGCCGTCTCGCGCTCGGCGCACCCACCGCGGCCCTGCAAGCGCAGGCACCCGCCCGCGGCAGCTCCGGCCTCGCCGGCGAGGTGGAGCAGCTCGTCCAGATGTCGCGCCGAACACGGGCCGCCTGAAACCGCCCCTAAGGATCACCACGTGAAATCCGTCGAACCGCGACGGGCCCTTTCGCCTGTCGCTTTCCGCTCCTTCGCGGCCATCGAGCGGATCGGGAACAAGCTCCCGGATCCGTTCTGGCTGTTCTGGTTGCTGGCGCTCGGGGTCATCGCACTCAGCGCGGTCCTGTCGGCCACCGGGTTCAGCGTGGTCCAGGACTCGACCGGGAAGACCATCGCAGTACGGAACCTGCTCAGCGCGGACGGCCTGACCGTCATCGTGGACGACGCCATGCAGAACTTCGCGGGCTTCCCGCCCTTGCCGACCATCATCGCGGTGATGCTCGGAATCTCCGTGGCGGACCGCAGCGGGTTCATCACCACCCTGCTCCGCCGGATGGTCGCCCAGGTTTCGGGCCGCTACCTGACGTTCGCGCTATCACTGGCAGCCATGGTCGGTCACATCGCCGGTGACGCGGCCTATGTGACCCTTATTCCCATCGGCGCCCTGGCTTTCCGCGCAGCGGGCCGCAGCCCGGTCCTGGGCTGTGTCGTAGCCTTCGTCTCCATCTCGGCCGGTTACGACGCTTCCCCGTCCCTCACCACGACCGACGCCCTGCTGTCGGGCATCACCACCGCCGCGGCCCAAACCGTCGACCCCCACCACACCGTGACACCGGTGGCGAACTACTTCTTCGGACTTGCCTCTTCCGTTCTCATCGCGTTGGTCATCACCGTGGTTGTGGAGACAGCCCTGGCCAAGCGGCCGGACCTGGCCGCCGACCAGGCCGACGACCCCGATGCGGGCCTGGCGGAAACGGAGGAGCTGACCGGCCGCGAACAGCGTGCGCTGCGGGTCACCAGCCTGGTGGCCGTCGCGTTCGTCACCGCACTGGTCGCGGTCATGATCCCGACTGGCTCACCGCTGCGCGGCCCGGGCGCGGGAGTGGTCAACTCACCACTGTTCACCGGGATGGCGCCGGTGCTCGGCCTGTTCTTCGCAGTGCTCGGAGTCGTCTACTGGCGCCTCGCGGGCACGTTCACGCGCGCTGGCGACGTCGTCGCGGCGATGACCGACGGGGTCCGCTCGCTCGCGCCGACGCTGGTGTTGTTCTTCGCTATCTCGCAGTTCCTGGCCTACTTCAAGTGGACCAAGATCGGCGAGATTCTCGCTGTCAGCGGAGCGGAAACGCTGCAAGGGGTCCGGACACAGGGTTGGCAGGTGCTCGTGGGCATCGCCGTCGTGGTCAGCGTGATGAATCTGCTGGTCACCAGCGGGTCAGCGCTGTGGTCATTGGTGGCACCGGTATTTGTGCCCATGCTCATGTTGCTCGGGATCAGCCCGGAGGCCACGCAAGCCGTCTACCGGGTAGCCGATTCGGCGACCAACTGCATCACACCGATGAGTCCTTACTTCCTCATGGCGCTGCGGTTCATCCAGACCCACCGCAAGTCGGCGGGCATCGGCACACTGGCCTCCTTCACGTTGCCGCTCGCGGGAGCCGTCTGGCTCGTATGGATCAGCTTCTTCACCGCCTGGTACCTACTGGGCATCCCGTTCGGTCCTGGCACCTGAGTCCGGATCCAAGGCACAGAGGAGAACAAGTATGGGTAGCAAGCAGACGGTCTGCGTCGTCGTGGACGCGTACAGCAGCGGCGCGTTCTTGCCAGCCGCCTTCTCGGCCCGGGGATATCCGGTCGTGCACGTGCGGAACCGCGTCGAGGAGTATGCGCCGTACGCCGGCGGAGAGCAGCCACCGGGAGTGATCGATGTCGTCGACTTTCACGGTGACTTCGACGACGTGCGGTCCCGGCTCTCCGCCTACGACGTCACTTACGTCCTGGCTGGCTTGGAAAGCGGTGTGGGGGTGGCGGATCACCTCGCTCAGCGGCTGGGGCTGCCCACCTGCAACGGGACCGAACAGACGGAAGCCAAGCGGCACAAGGCCTTGATGGTGGACACTTTGCAGACGGCGGGACTCCGGCACGCCCGTTCGCAGCGGGTCACGACGGCGGCAGAGGCGATGGCGTTCGCAGCGCGCGGCGACGGGTACCCGATCGTGCTCAAGCCGCTGCAGGGCGCAGGAACCCTCGGCGTGCAGGTCGCGCACTCGGATGACGACGCCCTGGCCTACTTCTCCAAGAACGTCGGCAGCGTGGACATGTGGGGAAACGTCAACACGAGTTTCCTCGCCCAGGAATTTCTCGTGGGTGAGGAATACATGGTCGACACCATCTCGGCCGCGGGCCACCACCGGGTCGCGGAGGTGTGGCGTGCGGACAAGCGGGTGATCGACGGCTCCCGCGTCTACGACCTCAGTCTCCTGCTGCCGCCGACCGACCCGGTCGGCATGGCGCTCAGCGACTACATCTTCGCCGTGCTCGACGCGTTCGCCATCGCCTGGGGTCCGGTTCACGCGGAGGTGATGATGACTCCGACCGGACCGGTGCTGATCGAACTGGGCGCCCGGTTGCACGGCGGCATCGCCCCAGCGATCACGCTGCCGGTCTACGGCGCCAATCTGGCTCTGCTGACCGCCGCCGCGTACACCGCGCCGGATCACTTCCTGACCTCCACCGAACAGCCCCTGCCGCACCGGGCGACCCTGGCGCAAACGGCTCTGCACTGCCCGCGCGACGGGATGCTGACCGAAGAACTCGACCTGACCACCATCCGGCAGCTGCCGTCGTTCCATTCGGTGCGCCTGCGGGCGGCGGTCGGACCAGTCCGCAAGACCCGCGACCTCCTCACTTCGTTCGGTTCGGCTTACCTGGTCCACCCCGAAGCCGACCAGGTACACGAGGACTACCAGCGCATCCGCCAGCTGGAGACGGACGGTCTCTACTCGGCCATCGTCTGAGAGGGTACCCGCCTGTTGGACGCGGGCCGGGTGCAGGAGGCGTAGGCGGATGCACCGAACGGTTACGACCCGGCATGGCAAAGAGGGTCATCGACGTTGGGCGGTGGTCTGCCGCCAGTAAGTGGCGTATCCGGGCCACCGGCGGCCCGGTGCGGCTTGGTAAACGCCGTCGGGCCTGGCCCGAATTTGCCAGTCGCCGGCCGGTGCGGCGGCCGCGGCTGCGCGTGTGGCGTAGTTGTCGCGCTTGCTTATTGATCTTGATCCTGACCTGCTGTTGCTCAGTTTTACTGAGTGGTATTTCTGTTCTGCGGGGGAGGCTTACGCGGTGCCGAGGCGTTGGCGGCGGGTGACATGTGGGCTGAGCTGGCTGTTTGTGCTGCGCAGTGAGCTGAGCGTGGTGCCGATTTCTGCGCAGGGTGGTTGGTGTGATTGCGAGGTTCGTGGTTGGCATGGGGGGTGGGGTGTGAGCTCTGATGTTCGCAGTTTTCTGAGAAGGAAGTGGACGCTTCCGGAGTGCTTTGGTGGTGGTGACGATGCTTTTGATCTGGGGTTGTTAGGGATTCGTTGATAACGGTGGTGTGGTGTTGGTGATGGTGTCCGGTATCTAAAGGACCGGAGTGCGTTTGTGCTGGTCGTGTGTCACGAACGCTGAAGGAGGCGTCGATGTAGGAGCTTCCGGAAGCGGTGCTGTGCAGGAGATGGAGGTAGGTCCTCCGGGGTCGCCCTGCAGGGGGAGGCTCCAAACCACCGCAGGCTGCGTCGGTTAAGTGCCGTTCGTGGTGAGCGCTGCGGGAAAAGGCGCGGCGATGATCGCGTCAGGTGTGGGTCAGGAAGGCGAGCGAGAGCGAACCGCTGATGACGTGTCGTAACAAACTTCAATGGCGTCGAAACCAGGGCGAGACCAGGGCTCTGGGACAAGTCCGGGGGGGGAGCCTGCTGACTGCCCGGATGGCGTCCGGCATGTAGGCGGCGCGAGCCTGACCTGGGCTCTTGCGCGGAACGTGAGAACCTGTCGCCCCGATACTGCTGCTGGCCTGCGAGGCCGGCGGCGAGAGGGAGATCCCCAAGCGGCCAACACCGCGAGGGACCGAGTACCGATGCGGGGCACGGGGGCAGACCGTCTCGTAGTAGTGAGGAAGCCCAGTAATGCGGGTGGAGCGAAGGGGACGGATCATCCAGGTCTGCTTGGCGGTCAACCGGAGTTCCCGGGAGGAGCCGGGTGAGCGGGCCAAAGCCGTTCGAGATTTCGAAGCATGTGGTCTGGGAGGCGTATCTCAGGGTCAAGGCGAACCGGGGAGCGGCCGGGGTCGACGGCGAGTCGATCGAGCAGTTCGAGGCTGACCTGCAGGGCAACCTCTACAAACTGTGGAATCGGATGTCGTCGGGCAGCTACTTCCCGCCGCCGGTGCGGATGGTGGAGATCCCCAAGCCCGGGGGAGCAGGCAAGGTCAGGGTTCTCGGAGTGCCGACAGTCGCGGACAGAATCGCGCAGACAGCGGCGACCATGGTCCTGGAACCGGAGGTGGAACCGCTGTTCCACCCTGATTCCTATGGATACCGGCCCCGCCGAAGCGCGCTGGACGCGGTCGCGGCCTGCCGGGAACGGTGCTGGAGGACCGACTGGACGGTCGACATCGACATCCAGGGATTCTTCGACAACCTCGACCATGACCTGGTCCTCAAAGCGGTGGCCCATCACACCGACCAGCGGTGGATTCTGCTGTATGTGGAGCGCTGGCTGAAAGCCCCGCTGCAGCACAGGAGTGGCGAGCTGGTCGCGCGAGATCGCGGGAGTCCCCAGGGCTCGGCGATCTCGCCCCTGTTGGCGAACCTGTTCATGCACTACGCGTTCGACACCTGGATGGACCGGGTCTTCCCGGGCATCCGGTTCGAACGCTACTGCGATGACATGGTGGTTCACTGCCGCACCGAGGCCGAGGCGCACCAGGTGCGTCAGGCGATCGGCCAGCGGCTGGCCGAGTGCGGGGGCTTGCGGCTGCATCCCGACAAGACCCGCATCGTGTACTGCAAGGACGGCAAGAGGCGTGGTTCGTACGAGCACGTCTCGTTCACCTTCCTCGGATACACGTTCCGCTCGCGGAAAGTCCGGTCGAAGACGGGGAGCTACTTCTTCGGCTTCAACCCGGCGATCAGCGACGAGGCGGCCAAGCGCATCCGGGCGCAGATCCGCCGATGGCGGCTGCACCAGCGCAGTGGATCGTCCCTGGCAGACCTCGCACGGGAGATCAATCCCATCGTGCGGGGATGGATCAACTACTATGGCCGGTTCTATCCGTCCGCGTTGGTCCCGAGCCTGAAGGGCATCGATCAGTACCTGATGCGATGGGCCACGCAGAAGTACAAGCGGCTCCGGCGTCGCCGGAGCCGGGCGTGGCAGGGCTTGGAGAGGACAGCCAAGCTCTACTCGGGGCTCTTCGCCCACTGGCGAATCCTCCGGCCTCGAACGACCGGGTGATGGGAGCCGTGTGAATCGAGAGGTTCACGCACGGTTCTGAGAGAGCCGGGAGGTGAGATCCCTCCCGGCTACTCGCTAGGGGCTTGCTGGGTGGTCGGGGGTGGCGCCGGTCCAGTCGTCGGCGCGTGTTCCGCCGTATTGGAGGAGGTCGTCGAGGAGCTGGAGGTAGCGGCCGTAGCGTCCTGGTGTAGGGGGTGAGGGTGAGGCCGAGGGTGTCGAGGGCATGTTGGACGCGGCGGTCGTAGACGGTCATCCGGGTGGGTGCGGCTGCGGTCAGGATGGCGGAGGCGAGGGCGTCGCCGGTACTGCCGGAGCTGGCCCGACGGCCAGCTGCCGAAACGCCGCACACGGCAGTGGCGGGACTCGACGGCGACGCTGCCGTCACGGCATGCCTTGAACCGGCCAGGTTCCCCAGAGCGTCCATATCGGCACCCGAGCCTCACACGTGGAGCCGCCCCACCATGAACACACCCATACCGCCTTCGTGGCCGTACTGCGGGCACGGCGCGGACCCAGCCAGCGACCCGGTCGGCTGCCGGGGCATTCACGTCTCCGGCCACACCGCGTGTCTGGCCCACCTCACCGACACCGACCGCACCGCCTACCTGGCAAGTCTGGCCCCCGGCGCCGACATCGAGCACCGCGGCACTCCCTTCACGCAAGAGCTGCTGGAGGCCCTTCTCAACGCCCTCAAGGACCCCACCACCGGCAAACCCCACCTTGGCCACGCCGGGTTCGGCGGAGCACAGTTCTCCGGACCCGCCTGGTTCGACGAGGCGCAGTTCTCCGGACCCGCTGGGTTCGACGGAGCGCAGTTCTCCAGCCTCGCCGGGTTCAACGAGGCGCAGTTCTCCCACCAGGCCGGGTTCAGCGAGGCACAGTTCTCCGGACCCGCAGGGTTCGGCAGGGCGCAGTTCGCTGGCCCCGCCAACTTCGAGGAGGCGCAGTTCACCAGCCGCGCCCTGTTCGAGGAGGCGCAGTTCACCAGCCGCGCCGACTTCGGCGGAGCGCAGTTCTCCAGCCCTGCTGGATTCAACGAAGCGCAGTTCTCCGACCACGCCGACTTCGGCGGAGCGGAGTTCGCCAGCATCGCCGGGTTCGGCAGGGCGCAGTTCGTCGGCCCCGCCAACTTCGGCGGGACTCGGTTTTTCGGCCCCGCAGGGTTCGGCGGGGCGCAGTTCGCCGGCCCCGCCGACTTCGGCGGAGCACAGTTCTCCGACCTCGCAGGGTTCGACGAGGCGCTGTTCTCCGGGCGCGCCTCTTTCGAGGGGGCGCGGTTCTCCAGCTCTGCCAAGTTCGGCGGATCTCGATTCTCGGGCGTCGCCGCGTTCAACGAGGCGCGGTTTGAGGGTGTGTCGGTGTTCGGGCCGTTGGTGTGTGCGCAGGCGGTGCTCTTGTCAGGGGCGGTGTTTGTGCTGCCGGCGACCTTGGAGATGGCCGCGGCCGAGGTGGTGTGTGCGCGGACGCGGTGGGAGTCGACGGCGACCGTGCGGGTGCGGTATGCGGCGGTGGACCTCAGTCACTCGGTCCTGGCCGCCCCCGCCGCGGTCATCGCCCACCCCACCCCCTTCAGCCACGACGGCAGTGCCGTGAGCGAGGACCTGCTGGCCGGCCCCGGCCAGCAGTCGCGCGTAACCGACCGGGTGCGGGTCGTCTCGGTACAGGGCGTGGATGCCGCGCACCTGGTGCTGACCGACATCGACCTGACCGACTGCCTGTTCTCCGGGGCCTTCCACCTCGACCAGATCCGCTTGGAAGGCCGCACCACCTTCGCCGACGCCCCCACCGGCTGGCACCGCCGCGGCATCCGGCCGATCCACTTCACCCGCCGACGTGTCCTTGCCGAGGAACACCACTGGCGCGCCCACGCCGCCGACCAGCCCGTTCCTCCCACCGGCGTGGCACTGGATCCCCGTTGGTGGCGTCCCGGACCGCACCACGCCGACCCCGCCCGCACCCCCGACCCGGAAGACGTCGCCGCGCTGTACCGACAACTGCGCAAAGCGTTCGAGGACGGCAAGAACGAACCCGGCGCGGCCGACTTCTACTACGGCGAATGCGAGATGCGCCGCCATGACACGAACGGCACCGCCAAGGGTGAACGCCGCCTACTGTGGGGGTACTGGCTGCTGTCCGGCTACGGCCTGCGCGCCTCTCGCGCCTTCACCTGGCTGCTCGGCGCCATGACCGTGACCGTGCTGCTCCTCATAGGCGTCGGCCTGCCCACTCACGACCCCGACCCCGCCACCACCGGGACCCTGAACGGCAGCAGGATCAGCCTCAAGACCAGCACGCCCGACCCTGCCCTGCACGGCGGCTGGACCCAGCGCATGACCTTCGCCCGCGCGGAGAAAGCCACCGGCGTCGCCGTCAACTCGGTCGTCTTCCGCTCCAGCGGACAGAACCTCACCACCGTCGGCACCTACATCGAGATGGCCTTCGAACCCACCCTCCTCGCCCTCGGTGTCCTCGCCATCCGCGGACGCATCAAACGCTGACCCATGCTCGGTTTGAACGTCCACCGGGTACCCCCTGCGCTCGTGCTCCTCAGGGCCGTCACAGTCGAACGGGAGCCCTGGAAAGGGCGCGGCCCATGGGGCCTGCGTGCCGAGCCGATCGCCTCGTTGAGAGGCACGAGGGCGCGCGTGTGCGCTCCGGTGCCGACTGCTGTTGTCGTACCCGGGCGGCCCGCCTTCGCCGCGGCGCCGGCGGATGACCGCGCCCATCCAGGCGATCAGCGGCCCGCCGTAGTCCACCGCGGACAGCGGCCCCAGCCAAGTGCGTCCCACCCGCTCTCCCAGCCGACGGCAGAACGCCCCGTCGGCAGGCAGCGGCCGTGGCTGACCGGCGCCGCTGTCCGCCCACACCACCTCCGTCATGACCGGGTCCAGCAGCGCGTCGGCCACGGCCACCACCTCCGGGAAGACGACCGCGTCCCGCCCCACGATCCGCCCCCGCTCCAGATCCGTCCCCGCGTTGCCGCCCGCCACCCGGTGCAGGCGCTGCGGCCAGATCTCCTCCCGCTCCCGGTGCAGGGCCTCATCCCACCACCGGGCCACGACCGCCTGCTCCAGGGCGAACACCTCCCCGCCCTCCGCCCGAGCACGCCCCGCACGGCGCGCCACCCCCGCCCACCGCCGCTGCGCCGCAGCCACCTTCGGGACACCGCGCAGCTCGAGGTGTTCCAGCGGCTGGTCGGCGTCCGCGTACTATGCCCAAGCTCCTTTTCTGCGGGGCTGTGACACCACCGGTCCTCTTGGCGCTGTAGGGGGTGGCCCCAGGGATCCAGGGGTCCCGTGGCGCTCGCTATCCCCCGTTTGAGCGAGCGACCGCGTACAGGGGGCAGGCAGGTACGTCCCCCGTCGTCTGCCTGCCCCGTACGCGGCGCTGTCGAGGTCAGCCGGGCAGCGCGTCGTCGAGGGGTTCGCGGCAGTCGATGACGGTGTCGAGACCGACGAGTTGCAGGGTGCGCAGCACCGCATCTGTCGGGCTTGCCAGGCGGAGCCAGCCACTGGCCTCGCTGAGGGCGCGGTGGGCGGCGATGAAGATGTTGATGCCGCTGGAGTCCATGAACGCCACCTGCCGCAGGTCCACCACGACACGGGGGCGGGGCGTGCCAGAGAGATCCAGGGCCTGGCTGAGCACGTCACCGGTGTGATGGTCGATCTCTCCGGCCACGGTCAGGACGTGGATGCCGTGGGTGACGGTGGCCACGAGGGACAGCTGCTCCAACTGCACAGCCTGTTCGGTGTCCGCCACTTTTTCCTAGCCAAGCTGCGCGAGGCCGGGCTCCTGACCTCCGAGCGCGGTGTACTGCCGCGACACGCAGGCCGAGGCAGCCCCGTCCTTGAGGAACCCCGTGTCGTCGAAGACCAGGGCGTCCGGCCCGATCGCCTCCTCCATCCGCCAGGCGAGCTGGGCCCGGATATGCGCCGGGTCCCAAGGGCTGGTGGTGATGAAGTTGGCCAGTGCCTGACGATTGCCGTCCTCCCCGAGCCGGGCAGCCATCGGCTCGACTGACTTACGCTGCCCGTCGGTCAGCAGCCCCCGCAGATAGACCTGCCCCCACCGGCGCTGGTCCTTGCGTGCGAAGGGCTCGAACACCTCCGCCGCGAACGTCTCCAACTCACCACGCACCGCAGCAATCTCGTCCGGAGTCACACACTCTCAACGCCACACCGGGCCAGCAGGACACGCATCACCACAACCGACCTGACCAAGCACTACTAGGTGTACTACACGGTGGCCCCCTCGGTGGTGGCGGGCATGTCCGCCATGCTCGATCTGAAGCGCTGACACCGCCCGAGGCAGGGGGCCGTGCGTCAATCCGGCGGCGCCGGTGAGCAAGTGGCGCTACCGTCGGGGCATGTTCGACGCCCGCCTGCGCACCCTGCTCAGCGCTGCCGCTCCCCGTAAAGCTAGCTGGGCCCAGTACCTTGCCCTGATCGGCAATCCGAACGCGGCGGAGAGCACGGACCTGGACTACAAGGGCCGACAGTACGAGCGCAAGCCGGAGTGGCAGGGCGAACTGGCCAAGGACGTCGCCGCGCTGGCCAACACCGCCGGCGGAACGCTGATCCTCGGCCTGGAGGAGGACCGCGCGACCTCCATACCGGTCAGAGCCAACCCCGAGCCGCTGACCGACCAGCTCCGCAAGACTTACCGCGAGGCCCTGGCCTGGCGCATGGACCCACCTGCCGAGTGCGACATCGCCTTCATCGCCGAGGACCCGGCAGACCCGGCGCCGCGAGGCCTGGTGGTGATCTCGGTGCCGCCCAGCGCCCGCGGCCCGCACGCGGTCGCCGGCCTCAAGGACGTCCGCGACGGCACCCTGCGCTTCCCCTACCGCAACGACAACACCACCTCCTACATGAACCTCACCCAGGTCAAACGCGCCATCGCCGCCTCGGCCAGCATGGCCGCCGGCCGCCACGATGTCCTGGACGCCGCCCACCGGGCCATCGCCACTGACGGCCGGGGCCGGCCCGGGCCCAAGCTCCTGCTGACCCTCACCCCCGACCTGCCCGGCGCCTTCCCGATCGAGGCCGCTGGCTTCCACGCCTTCCGCCAGGAGCTGGCGGACGCCGACCTGCCCTTCTACGGCCGCGACGTGTTCAGGTCCTTCGGGGTGGGGCCGCGCCGCTTCATCGCCTCGACCGGGGAGTCCCGCAGCCGCCACGTCGCGCACTTCCACGCCGACGGCACCGCGGCCTGGGTCACCGAAGGCCCGCAGGTCGCCGCCTTCGGTGCCGGCGACGAGGCATTTCCCCAGCACGCAAGGAGCTGGCACAGCGACCATGTGGTGATGAACGTCCTGGCCATCCTGCAGCACCTGGCCCGCCACCGCGCCAGTCGCGCGGCCGCCGCCGGCACCGCAACCGCCCGCCTGACCCTGGACGTCGGCAACCAGCCGGCCTGCGGGATCGCCAGCGACCGCGGCAGCAGCGCCCACATCGTCTTCAGCGCCACCGAGCAGCAGTTGGCCACCGGTCAGGCCGGACTCCTCCTGGAGGCCGCCCACGACGGCAGCCTCCTCGTGCAGGCCGCCGCCTCCCTACTGGCCGACTGCTACCAGCACTTCGGAGTCGTGGAAGCCGAACAGCTCACCCACGACGGGCAGATCAACCTGCTCGCCTGGGGCCGCCGTTACCACGAGACCATCGCCGCCTGGGCCGCAACCACCGGCGTCGAGGTCCTCACCGGCGCCTGACTACGCCGCAGCGGCGGCCGCCTTCGGCACCGGGAAGACGAGGCGACCGCGGCCAGGCCGACTACCGCGCCAAGGAGTTGTGCCGCGATGAAGCGCGCCACCGAACCAGGGGCGAGGCTGGCGAAGGTGTCAGTGAAGGTGCGGCCGATCGTCACCGCCGGGTTGGCGAAGGACGTGGAGGATGTGAACCAGTACGCCGCGGCGGCGGTGCCGACCAGTTCGGCAGCGGCCCGGCGCGCCAGCGGCACGCGGGGCGGGGTGGCGCCGGGCAGGGCCGGGCTGTCCACGGCCACAGTCAGCATCGGCTGCGGCAACGCCCACGTCATGCCGTCATGCCTTCCCCGCTGGCCACCGGCCGCCTGGCGAGCAAGGTCCCGCTCACCCGGCAGCCGGGCCATACCGCTCCCGTAAGTCGATCATTGCTGGTGCGCTGCTGAGGCGCACTGGGTGGAGCAGTACCGGGCGGGCACATCGGCCTCGGGTCCGAGGTACAGACGTTTCCCGCACGTGCACAGGTCGCCGGCCAGCTTGCGGATATGGGCGGCGGCGGACCGGGCCCTCTGCTTAAGGAGGAGGTGCTCGTTGTCCATCGCATGCCGGACGGCCGTGGCTTCTGCGTCGTTGAAGTACACGTCGTCGATCAGATCGGGGTCCTCGAAGCAGCCCTCGACCAGTTTGGCTGCGACCTTGCAGAAGGCGCCCTGAACTACGGCGGCCTCGATCAGTGCGTTGCCCTGGTCTCCTGCATGCGCGGCGGCCGGAGTCCTCTCCAACTCCTGGTGCCGGTAGTGTCCCCAATCCCAGGCCATCTTGACCAGCTCTGCTCCGGAGCGTTGGGCGAGATGCCGGTGCTCGCAGTACGGGATCAGGGCCTCGGCAACCGGGTAGCGGTCGCATCGCGGGATGAGGCATAGCTCGGCGACCCAGTCGTCCTGGGACAGCAGGACCTGGAAGCGGCGGCCGCCGCACGCCACCACCATGTCGTTGAAGCCGTCGCGCGACTCCACCGTCATCTGGGCGGACAGCCCCGCCGCTGCGAGGTAGCCGGTCAGCCGCAGGATCGACTTGTGCGGCACGGGACCACCCAGCAGCGCCGAGTCGAACATGCGCGGTGCCCACTCGGCGTCGACCTCGGGGTGTTCTCCGGTCCACTCGGGGGAGGTTGTGCACTCGGCGAGCAGTTCCTGCAGGGAGAACACGGTCGGCGAGGTGCCGGCCGCGGTGGCCTCACGGAGTGCGGCGGTGTACTTGCCGCCTCTCGCGCGCTGCGCCGCACGGGCGCGCTGAGCCAGCAGTGCTCTGGTTACGTGGCATCGGTCTTCTCCGGCTCGACGGGCATGCCCACGCCGCCCATCGACGAAGAGATGCAACGTTAGGGCGTCGCGGGCCCCGTAGGACCTTGGCCGATCGCGGGACGACGGCGTGGGCGTCGACCTGCGGCGGGCGGCGGTGCGCGTCCAGCCGCAGGCACCCTAGCGCACCGTCTGGCACGCCCGCTCCACGCAGTGCCCAGCCTGCGGGCAAGCCCGCTTACCTGGAATCCTGGTCACGCAGTCCAGCTAGTCGAGGATGCCCAGGGCAGTGTCCGGGCGGCAGTGGACGCACGCGGGGACCTGCTGGCGCAGTGCCTCGATGGCCTGCTGCCGGGGTCGCCGGACGGCACCGGCCGCTCTTGGCCGCGGTCCCGGTGTGCACCGCATCGACGTTCGTCCGGTTCAGCCCGTGCCAGGGCTGCGAAGGCTTCCGTATTGACGGCTCTTTCGGCGTCTCCGCTCGCGATTCGAGAACCTGCCAGCGACTGTGAGGTGCTGGGACTGCGGGCACCGCAACCCGCTGCGCGATCCCGGGCCGGAGTAGAGGCACTCCCTGCACCACAGTCCAACAGGCGCGACCTGGAGCAGGGAAAGGCCCCGGACTGCACGACACGTCCGAGGCTTCCTGCGCCCACTCGGGAATTACGTGGTGACGGCCTCGCGTCCAGGACTAGCGTCAAGGCCGTGAAGTTTGCGGGTGGGTCAGGTTGTCAAGGGCCTGCGGGTGCGAGGATTTCGATGCCGGTGGTGGCTTTGTAGCTGGTTCGGTCGATGCGGGGGCCTCGGGCCTGGTACTTGGAGATGGCGCGTTTGACGATGCGTGGGCTGACCCGTAGCCGGCGCTGGGGCAGCAGGCTGGCCAGGACGTGCCGGCCGATGGTGCCGACAAGATCGATGACGGTGTCGGTGATGACGCCCGCGGCCAGGACGAGCTGGTCGCGGGCGGTCTGCCATGCGACGCTGAAGCTGGCCCGATCGGGGTCGATGCCCGCTTGCGTGCTGGTCGCATCCGCCACCGCGGTGCGTAGCAGCTGGTAGAGCACCAGCAGGGCGTGGATCTCCTGGTCGATGCCTTCGGGGGTGCGGGCCCGCAGGACCCGGCCGCCGAGGATGGTGGACTTCAGTTCCAGGTAGGCCGTTTCGATCTCCCAGCGCTGGTGATAGAGGCGGACCGGCTCGGCTGCCGGGTAGCGGCGGTGATCGAGCAGAGTTGTGGCGAGCCGGTAGAAGCCGGTGTGCCGTCCTGCGGCCGTGGTGATGGTGATCTGGCAGTCGACGACGCGGACCGCGACCGGGCCGAGTGTCGAGAGGTAGGAGCCGTCCCGGAAGCGGGTCAGGACGGGCATTTTGCGGCCGCTCTAGAGCCGGACCAGGACATCGGCTTTGGTGGCCGCGATACCGGCCACGAGTTTGTGGGTGGCGAAGTTGCGGTCTGCGAGCAGGATCATCCCGGGGCGCAGGCTGGGCAGCAGTCGTGGGGCGTAGGTGGTCTCGCCCGCGGTGGTGGGGCCGAATACCGCGTCGATGAGAGTGCGGGTGCCGCAGGCGACCAGGGCCAGGAGGCGGACCTGCGGGTAGCCGGTGCCGCCGTGGTTGCCGGCCTGCTTGGTGAACCTGGTCAGGACCGCGGGGCTGTCGGGCACAGTCAGCGTGGTGCCGTCCAGCGCGACCACCAGCAGGCCGCGCCATCGTGTCCCCCGTGCCCGCACGTCGGCCCCGGGGCCCTTCAGCAAGTCGAACAGCCACCGCAGGGGCGCGGCGCCGATCCGGCGGCGGGCCTGGGCCAGCGCGCTCGCCGAGGGCACGGCGACCGACAGGCCGGCCAGCGCGCCGGTGAGCTTGCGCCACACCCCCGGATAGCCGGTCTCCGGGAACAGGCACGCGGCGAGCAGCAGGTAAACGACCACGCGGGAAGGCAGGTCGCGCAGCCGCGCCTGCACGGTTCCAGTGGCGACACCGGCTGCAACGAACGATGCAACGTTGCGTGCCAGTTGGGCGACCCCGCCCTCCGTACCGCTTGAGACGTAGTCGAAAAAGGTCACGAAACCCTTCAGGTGGGGGTGGGTCACGCTCATGCCCGCCGACAGGAGCTGGGCGTCAGCTGTTCCCTCGGTGAGCACGAGGAGCGGCGTGGTCTGGGTGATCTCGACGAGCTGTTTCGCGCGCGCCTGTTCGGCAATCCGCCGGGAGGGACCCAGCTCCACGCAGCACCCGGTGAGCTGGGTTAAGTCCAGGCTCGCCGCGCCTTCTGTTTCGGGGGCGCAGTCCAGGAGGAGCCGGACGAAGTCGCGGCTGCCCCTCCACCTGGAGAGCTCGTCCAAGACCTCGTCCGAGGCCTGGCTGACATCATCCTTCTCGGATGGTAAGAGCACGGGTTCTGCGGCGAGGAGTTGGCGGATGCCGTCCTCGAATACCTGAGGGTCCGGGAGTGAGCCAGCGCCTTCGTCATTCATCTGGGCGAGGGCTGCGGCGAGGGCCTTCTGCGCTCGTGGTTTCGTGAACCCCTGGACCTGAAGCCTCTCCCGAAGCGCTGTCACGGTGGCCGCATAGGTGAATTCGGACCAGGGCTGGCCGTTGTCGTGCACGTGGTCCACTATCGGAAGCCGGTCCTCCTCCGTGAATAGGACTGCTACGTCCGGGATATAGGACTCACGGCAGTACAGGAAGGAGTGGCCGACGATCTCGAAGTAGGAGTGGTGTCCCATGGGCACAGGGTTTCAGGCTTTGCCCTGTCTGTGCCTGTGGATATCAGTTGACGGCTTGCCAGTCGCGGGGCCACATGCTCGGCCCACTCCCAGGACACGGGCTCGGGCACCCACCGATCGCAGCGAGGCGGCCAGCGAGCCTTTTGAGATGTCCGAAGTCGGGACCAGTCTCGCCTGTATTCTCTCAAACCAGGCGTCGCTCTCAGCGCGCATGAGGACTATCCCGACGGCGGGTCGGCGCCGGGAGCGAGAATGGGCTCATGCGATACCCATGGCGACGGGTCTTACGGCCCCTGCCAATCGACAACGGTGACAGACCTGATCCATTTCACGGCGTGCTTGATGCCGACGGCCTGGTGGGGCTGGACGAGCTGCGAGATCTGCCGGTCGTCGTGGTGCTGGGGGAGCGCGGCGCGGGCAAGTCCGTGGCCCTGGAACAGGAGCATGCCCTTCTCAGCGTGGGGGGTGCCAGCGTAGCGCCCCTGCTGCATCTGGGCCGGGACGTCTTCGATACGGGCTCAGCGGGCAGCACACTGCAGCAGCACCTGCACGGAGATGGAAAAGAGGCCCAGCATGTGTTGCTGGACGGGCTGGACGAGGGCCTGAATGACATCCCTGGCCTCGACAAACTCCTCCTGCACCAGCTGCGGGCGATGGATCCGCGTCAAAGGCAGGGGCTGCGGCTGCGGATCACCTGCCGCACCACGCGCTGGCCCGAGGCGTTGGAAGACGGACTGCGAAAGCTATGGCCGGGCCCAGACCAGGTGGCGTTAATGACCCTCGCGCCGCTGACACGGCAGGACGTGCAGAGTGCAGCCGAGCAACGCGGCCTGGACGTGGCCGCATTTGCCGAGCAGGCGACCGGCCGAAGCCTGGAAGCCCTGGCTCAGCAACCCGTCACGCTGATCCCCCTACTGGAAGCCCAGGCACGGGGCGAAGAGCTGCCTAAGACGGTGGCCGAAGCCTACGAGCAGGCCTGCCGCACGCTGTGTACGGAAACCTGGTCGCAAGGGTTTGCCCGACGCCAGGAACGGCCGGCGGCGGACCACCTGCTTGAGGTGGCCCGCTGGGCTGCAGCCGCCCTACAGATCAGCCGTAGCCCGGCCCTCACGGACCGGGAGTCGGTACTGAAGGGGGACCTGCACATCGACAATCTGTCCGGCCCCGGCATCCCCGGGCACGTCCCGGAACTGCCGTGCCGCCGCCACGAACTGCTGCACCTGACCGAGTCCGGCCTGCTGACACCAGTGGGCCAGCGCCGCTGGGTGTTCGCACACCGCAGCTACCAGGAACACCTGGCGGCTCAATATCTTTATGCCCACATCGCTCCCGCCGTGCGGGAAGAGCTGCTGTGGGCGGGGAGCGGCCCGGCACGTCACGTCCTGCCGGAGCACGAGGAGATCGCGGCCCGTCTGGCAGTCAACGATCCGGGTCTGTTTGAGAAGCTCCTCCTCCACGATCCCTGGGTCCTGCTGCTGGCCGATCTTCCTGCCCTGCCTGCCCGGCACCGGAAGCGGACCGCCCAGGCTCTCCTGGATGCGGCGCCTGACGAGGGATTTGAACGCTTCGATGTCACTCTCCTGGAGCGGCTGGACCGCCCCGCTCTCGCCGAGCAATTGGAGCCCTTCCTGGCCCGTGAGACGAATCCGAACCAGATGTACCTGGCCTTGTGGATCGCCGCAAAGTGCCGCCCGGCCCGCCTTATACCAGCCCTGCTTTCGGTGGCGGAGGACACCAAACTGCAGACACGTCTTCGCTCCTTCGCCCTGCACGCACTGGGGGAGGAGCCGGTGAAGGACGATGAGGCACTCGCGCGACTGCAAGGCCTGGCCGCCGATGCGAAACGCGGTGTAGCAGAGGCGGCGTTGGCCCACCTGTGGCCACAGCACTTGTCTGTGGCCGAGTACTTCGACTTGCTTCCTGACCGGCAGTCGTGGACCTTTCGGGCGACGCTGGAGACGCGTTTGGAGATGGTCACTTCAGAGCATCTCGACGACGCCCTGGACTGGTCGATCAAGACCCTCCAAGCCCAGCACCCCAAAGCATTGATTGCCACAGCGCTGCTGGGCCGATGCATCCGCCTCATAGGCCAGCAAAAACCCGAGAACCCAGACGCCCGTTGGAAGCAGGCGGGGCAGGCGCTTGTAGCACTGGCGGCCCACCCCGAACTGTCCCACACCCTCGAGTCGCGCACCGTGTTCGAACATCTGCGCGACGCCTTGGTCACCGTGCCTTCTCTGCGCCGCCAGCTCGCCGGCTACGTCCTGCACCACGGCAGCCAAGATCATGTCCTGGAACTGGCCTTTACCTCGGACGTGGGCCTGTTCCCGGCTGAGGACCTGCTGTATTGGGCCGAGCAATGGACGGACCTTCCCCAGGAGGTGCGTCGCACTGCGCAGCCTCTTTTCAGCCGTCGGCCGCGGCCGGACGATGAACGGCTGCAGGAGGCGCTCGAATCGGCCCGGCAGGTGGACCAGGAACTCAAGGACGCCACCACCTGGTGGGATGCTCCGCCCAATAAGTGGCAGCGCCGTATGCGGGAACGCGAAGAAGAACAGCGGCGCCGCAACACCTTCGACGAGCGCCAGTTCACCGCCGCGCTAGATACGGTGCAGACGGCAGCGCCAGGGCAGGTGCGCGCGGCCTGGCTGACGGTCCTTGGCCACCTCCACCGGACCAGCGACGGCCAGCCCGTCGAACAGTCCGCACGTCTCGGCGCGGTCACCGCAGCACCGTCATACCCACCCGAGAGCAGCGCTCTGCGCGCGGAGCTGTCTGCGGCCGCCCTGCACGCCCTGGCCACCGCTCCCGCGTGGAGCGCGCAGGATGTCATGTCCTGGGGCACCGAGTGGACCGATGTACCCGAGCTGGCCGCGGCCGCATACCTGCCTGCGAGCGCTTGGGAGGCCCGCAGTAGGAGATGCAGACGCCGACCGGTGGGCTGGCTGGGCACTGGCGCTGGCAACGATGACGCCCCTGGCCGAGGACCAGGAGTTGCACCACAGCCTGTTCGAGCGATGCACCTGCCACGCAGGAGCCGCGTTCGAGACTGCGCTCGTGGCCGTCCTGGACCGCCTCGACTCCTACCAGCTCACCCGATTGGTACGTTTCCTGAACGAGACGGGCGCTGCCGACACCGTCGGCCTCATGCAGAACTGGGCCGCTGCGCCCTGCCGCAGTGACACAGCCTGGGCCGCCGTGATGGGCACTCTTGCCGACCTCGGAGACAGTGCCTCCCGGGCTCAGTTGAAGCACGTCGTGGCAGCCGACCCGCCCCACCACCAGCCGGGCCCAGACCCCGAACGCTGGATCACCGCAGCACAAACCCTCCTGTCCTCCAGCGACCTGCCCGAGAGCTGGCGGCACATCCGACGAGCCTTCGACGATCCCAGCCTGTTTCGTGCCGTGATCGACCGCATGATCACCATCGGTCCCGGCCAATGGCCCGCAGGCGTTGGGGAACTCGACGAAGCCGATCTCGCCGACCTCTACATGCGCCTGTGTGAGAGGGAAGAACTTTGCCATCCCCGGCCTGAACACGAGCCGGGTGTCGCCTATCAGATCACTACGCAGGAGACTCTTCACGAGCTGGCAGACGCCCTGCCTCAGCTGATCGCCCGCAAAAGCACACCTCAGGCGGCCGATCACCTCAACCGTCTGGCCGCATCAACTTCCCACCACCCGGACCGTCTGCGCCGCCTGGCGCTCCATGCCGCCCGCCAGGCGGCCCAGCGCCAGAGTCAGCCGCTGCCCGCTCACCAGCTGAGGAAACTAGCGGCCGATCACAGCCTGCGCGTGATCACAGACGAGGCCCAACTCCTCGACGTCGTCATGGAGGCACTCGATCGAGTCCAGGAAGCGCTCTCGGGCCCTAACGGAATGGCCATCCTGCTATGGAATCGTGCCGCCTCGGGCGGCGGCAGCGCAATGTGGCCGATGTGGGAGGAGGACTTCAGCGACCTCGTCATGGGCTTGCTGAAGATCCACCTTGGCGGGCGACGCATCATCCTCAACCGCGAAGTCCAAGTCGACCGCCCAGGCGTCGGGGGAAGCCGCACGGACATCCACATCCAGGCGGCCGACCAGTCCCAAGACGCCGAACCCTTCACCGTGGTCATCGAATGTAAGGGCTGCTGGAATCGGGAACTGTCCACCGCGCTGTCCGATCAGCTGGTAGCCCGCTACCTGCGCCGACCCCGCACCGCCGGCATCTACCTGGTCGGCTTCTTCGACTGCGATCAATGGCACTCACCGCAACGGCCGCGCTGCTCGACCCGCCACACCCGGCGCCAGATCGAGAGGGAGCAAGAACATCAGGCTGCCCAGCACAATGCCGCGGTTCACGCCCGAATCCTCGACTGCCGACCCCCTGGAGCCCAGACCGACTAACGGCAGAGGCATTCCCGGAGCCTATGGCCCACGGTCTTCCCCGTGGAGCGGCGGCCGGCGCGATCGTGGATGGTGTGCTGTTCACCCCCGAGGGGAAGCCGCATGCCGGGGGGTTCATATGACGAGCGAGTCTGCTGGCCTACGACGCTCACACCCGCCGAAGATCGTTTCGGCACAAGCCTCAGCGAACGGATGACGTAGCAGGCCGTGACCTTACTGCGTCTGCCGCGTTGACTGAATCGTCGCAGGGGCCGGTGCGCGGAAGCCGGGGCTGGTTCTTGGTCACCTCCTGCTACGGGTTCGCCCGGGGGAGCGCACGGATGGCAGGTCCTCACGCCTGTTGTCCTCCTCCAGAGCATCGGCGGGCATCTGGCGGTAGGTGTGGAGGAGCTCAGCCATGAAGGTGGGACGGACCTCGGCCGCCGTTACGAGTGCGGCCAGGATCTGTGAACGGGATGTCTGTTCGCCGGCTGCCGCCGCGGCCCGGACAAGGACCTCCAGCCGTTTGTCCACGTCCTCCGGCCAGTCGACCAGCGTCTTACGCCGCGGACGCTGCCACAGCAATTCCACACGTCCCCCTCGCTGACACATGTCTATATTGAATATATATTGAGCCCATGGTGATGGTGGTGCAAGAGCGCTCGGCACACGGGGTCTTAGATCGCGCTCCTTCGAGAAAGATCCGTGTGGCAGGCCGCACGCTGAGTCCGACGCCGGTGTTCGATACCTACTGGCGCTTCGCGGCGGCGCGCCAGAAGGTCTACGAGGCGCGACTTGCCGGGGGAGCGGGGCCTTTCACGGACGATCCGATCCTGCAGCGACACCGCTTCACCAACTGCTTCAGGGCCGCCGACCGGGTCAGTCAGGACCTGATCGGTGACGTGATCTACCGGGGCGACCAGGTGTGGGAGGAAGTCTTCTTCCGGACCCTGTTGTTCAAGATCTTCAACAAGACCTCGACATGGCGGTTGCTGAACGGCGCGCTGGGAGAGGTGCGGTGGGACGTCTACGACTACCAAGCCTTTGACCGGGTGCTCTCACAGGCTTTCACGCAAGGGCAGCGGTTGTACTCGGCCGCCTACATCGTGCCCCCGCCGCAGCTCGGCGAGCAGCGCAAGCACCAGAACCACCTGCGGCTGCTGGAGATGATGATGCAGGCGGACGCGCCGCAGCGGGTGCTGTCCGCGCCGACGCTGCAGGGCGCCTACCAGGTGCTGCTGGGCTTCCCGGCGATCGGGCCGTTCCTGGCCTACCAGTTCGTGATCGACCTCAACTATGCGGCTGAGATGCCGTTTTCGGAGATGGATTTCGTCGTCGCCGGGCCCGGGGCGCGCGATGGGATCCGCAAGTGCTTCGGAGCGGCGGCCGACGGCATCGAGGCGGACGTCATCCGCTCCATGGCCGACACTCAGGACGAGCACTTCGCCCGGCTGGGCCTTGCCTTTGCGGGACTGCGTGGGCGCCCACTGCAGCTGATCGACTGCCAGAACCTGTTCTGCGAGGTCGACAAGTACGCCCGGGTCGCCCACCCGGACATCGCCGGGATCAGTGGCCGCAGCCGTATCAAGCAGACCTACCGGCAGCACGCCGATGCAATGCCTGCCTGGTTCCCGCCCAAGTGGCAGCTCAACGTCCCCGGCTGACACGGAAGGTGTCGCGACGCCCGCCCGGCGGCAGTCTTCACGCTGCCAGACGGCCGGTGCCAGTCAGCAGCGGACGCAGCTGGGTGATGGGCCCGTCCAGCCGGGCATGGCCGGCCACCACGGTCAGGGTTCCACAGGCCAGTTCGGCCTGCTCGGCGATGTAGGCCAGCAGGCGGCCCAGGCCGAGGTAGTTGCCGTAGGCGCGCTCGAACATGAAGTGGCTGCGATACAGGGCTGCGGCGTGCACTCGCAGGTCGCGGTCCAGCTGGAGGGAGATGTGGCTCAGGCAGGGGAAGCCGATGTAGCTGTTGTCCTTCCCGGCCGTGTGGACCAGGAGGTCCGCGCCCGTCTCCTCTTCCGCGTCCGCGGTTGCGGCGAGATCGATCTCGTACGCGGCGGCAATCTTGGTGCCCGTGGCCTGTGCCCGCAGGCGGCTGATGACGGTGCCGAGCTGGTCGACACCGCTCTTCGACGCCGCGGGGTACGACACCAGGCGGCCGAAGTAGGTGCCGCGGTGGTTGCCCGGGTACCGCTTGACCACCGGATACATCCGCCGGTAGCGCTCGGCGAGGTCACCCGGGCTTGCGCTCCGTGCCGCCAGGGTCGCGGGAAACAGGGTGCTGGCCACGGTCTCCAGCGGCCAGAGCCCGTGCGCGGTGCGCAACCGGTCCAGTTCGGCGCGAAAGGCCGCGTCGTCACGCGTCGGCTCGGCGATGCGCACCACCGTGTGCAGGCCGGTCCGGCCCGGGTTGTCCTTGCGGTCCAGCTTGTTGCAGGCGGCGATCCAGGCCTGGGTGACGTCGCGTTCGGCCACGGTGAAGGTGTGCATCAGTCCTCCTGACACATACGGTGTGATCCTTAAGCCCGCCCTCAGGCGGGCCAGGTCTCGTCGACCCCGGCACGTGGGGCTTCGCGCACTACCGTCAGCCGCAGCGCATGGCCGTGGGAGGTCACAGTGACCTCGACCAGACCCTGTTCGCCCGGCTGGAGTTTGTCGGTCACCACGGCGCTCGCCAGAGGCACCGCGCCATCGCTGGTCCACGGCTCCAGTCCTTTGGGCAGGACGTCGAAGACAGCGCTTTCCAGGTGCAATACCAGGACATCATCCGCGTCGACGTACACCGTATGCCCCTCGGATGCGGCCGTGATCACGTGCACCTGGGCCTGCGCGGGAAGCGAGGCTCCTCCCGCCAGCGAGCTGCGCAGGTCGACCGGAGGGATCTTGGTCCACTGACTGGCCCGGCTGGAGTCCAGTAGCCGGAGGTTCACCAGGTGGCGCACTGTCCCGGCGTATGACGTGCCCAGCTCGCGCGCCACCCGGTAGGCATGCTCGGGACGGGACGGCCGGCCGCCACAGATCCTCTTCAGGGCCGCCCGCACCGCCGGCAGGGGCATCAGGAACCACGCCGCGAACGCCTCAGCAGTCTTCTCATCCTCGGGCCAGCTGCCGTTGCCCCAGCGCAGCGCGGGATCGAGCTCTTCATCGGCCGCGGTGCGATGGCCCAGCCGGTGATGGCCCAGCTCGTGCGCGGCCGTGTGCCGCTGGGTGACCGCGTTCAGCGAGGCATTCAGCAGCACGGCCGGTCCGTTGTCGGCGGGGGAGAGGTACACCCCGAACAGGCGGGGCATCGGCTGCGCCATCCCGATCACCTTCGCCGCTCCCAGCGCCCGGTGCACGTGAACGTACTGCGTGCGGTCGATGCCGAGGTCGCGGTGCGCTTGGACGGCTGCAATCGAGGCGATCCGGTGTGCTAAGGCCCAGTTCACGCCGTCGGACTCCCATCGCCGGCGTCCTGCGCCTCGCGTTCTGCCGCACGCCTGAGTGAGAGGTATTCGGCGAACTCCAGCACGGTCCTGGCGTCCCCGTCGGTGAGCTGGGCCAGTGCTCGCGGCAGACCGGCCAGCGAGTACTCACTGGCGTCGGCGTCCTTCTCCTCGGCCAGGAAATAGGCGACCGGCTGCCGGTACAGGCGCGCCAGCTTCTTCAGCTCCAGGCTGTCCACACGTCGCTCGCCCCGCTCGATGTCGCTCATGGCCGAGCGGGGGATGCCGGTGGAGTCCGAGACGAACTGCTGGGACATGTTCAGGTAGTCGCGGGTCTTCTTCAGCCGTTCACCGAGCCGCACCAGCTCAGGGTCACGGTCACGGCTGTCCGGGGGAGGGGTCATAATTGCTGCCTTTCAACGATGGCGTCCAGTACCGCCGCGGCGAATGCCCGCACCGAGCGTGTGGCCTGGGCCGCTTCCCGGTCGGCGGGAATGGCGACGTGGTAGCGCTCCTCAACGTGCGTGAGGATCTCGACCACCAGAAGAGAGTCCACGGGCAGCTCTCGTCCGCCTTGCTCCAGTTCGGCCCGGAGCTGGTCGGGAGGGATGCCCTCGTGCTCTGCGAGAAAGTCGATGACGACTGAGGTGATGTCGTCCATGCTCGGTGTGCTGCTGCTCGACAACTCTCCCCAATCGTCTGCATTTCCAACGGCACTGTCGTAGCATACGACATGCTGTCGGGGAATCCAACAGAGTCGTCCCAAGATCGGACAGGTGTGAGAGTGGACTTCAAGCGCTACCAACAAGCGGCCGTCAAAACCCTCCAGTCCACCGCGGAGGGCACCGACCCCGTTCTGGTCCCCCTCCTCGGCCTCGCCGGCGAAGTCGGCTCCCTCACCACCGCCTACAAGAAGATCCTGCGCGACGGCCCCGCCTTCGAGCAGAGCAAGCACCAGTTACGCGAAGAACTCGGCGACGTGTTGTGGTACATCGCCGCTCTCACCCACCGCTTCGGACTCGACCTCGACGACGTAGCCGCCGCCAACCTGGAGAAGACCAAAGACCGCTGGCGCACCACCCCCCACGACGAGCACGCCCCCTTCGACACCGGCTTCCCCGCCCATGAACAACTGCCCCGCAAGACCACACTCACCTTCACACCCACCAAGGCCGACGACGGCCGCACCGTCGTCATCCTCACCCGGGAAGACGGAACCCCCGCTGGCGATCCCCTGACCAGCGCCTCCCACATCGAAGACGACTACCGCTTCCACGACATCTTCCACCTCGCCCACGCCACCGTCCTCGGCTGGTCCCCCGTCACCCGCTTCCTCCTCGGCCGCAAACGCAAAAGCGACCCCCGCACCGACGAAGCCGAAGACGGCGGCCGCGCCATCGCCATCGAAGAAGGCATCTCAGCACTCGTCTTCTCCTACGCCGCCCGCCACCGCTACCTCCACGACATCAAACACATTGACCACGAACTCCTCGCCACCATCGGCCACATGACCGCCCACCTCGAAGTCAGCATCTGCCGGGCCGCAGACTGGGAGCACGCCATCCTCACCGGCTACGCCGCCTGGCGCCAGCTTCGCGAGCACGACGGGGGCGCTGTCCACCTCGACCTTGACCAGCGAACTCTCACCGTCACTCAGGGCTGACAGCCTGGCGGTTTGGAACGCCCAGCCGAGGGCGCTCCAAACCGCCGGGCACATGAGCCGCCGGGCTGACGACAACGGCCTGAGGCCGTACACCACCACCGGCACGAGAAGCACGGATGACACGGGCCAGCCTGCACGGCAAGCTCAGAATGCTGCGTTATGCCGCCGTCGTCCGGGCGGCGTGTCTGACCCTGCAGTCTGCTGGTGATCGGCCGGGGCAGGTCGGCCGGAGGTGGAGACGGCGGCATGGAGAGCCATCCGAGGAGTTGCGCAAGAACGGCGCCGGCTGCCTGTGAGGAACACGCCGAACCCTTGCTGAAGACGCTCACACGCGACGGACCGCGACGCCTGCGGCCTCCCACTGAAGTCGACTGGCTGCAGGCCACCGTGCACGACGAAGCCCTGTTGGACGAGCTGCTCCACATCACCCGCCACTGGAGACAGCCGCGACCGAGCCCCGCGGGCCAGACCGTTGTCAGCGGCGAGTCGTAGGGTCGCATCATGGCTGAAGGCGAAGCGGTGCACGGCGGGCTGCCCGTCCACAGGATGGAGGTGGACCACACGCTGCTGGCGGCTCCCTCAGCGACGACGCGGCCCCTGACGGTATCGGCGCCGCATCTGCTCAACACCGCAGATCTTGAGTGGGAGAGTGTCGCACACCTGGTGGCGTGGCTGGCGCGACGGGTGGAGGGTTGGGAGGAGACCTGGCTCTATGGGGAGCGGGGACAGAACCAGCATGGCATCGACGTCGTTGGCGTGACGGGTCGGGACGCGGCGGTCTTCCAGGCCAAACGGCTGAAGGAATTCACCCGGCGGGACCTCGAACAGGCGGTGGACCGCTATGCGCGAGGCAAGCGGCCGTTCGGGGCACGCCGACTGGTCGTGGTCACCACCCATGACGCGAACCGCACGGAGATCAGCGAGAGGCTGTTCGAACTGCAAGGCGCGTACCCGGATCTGCAGATCGAGTTGTGGAACCGCAAACGACTGTCGGACCTGCTACAACCGCACCCGGACATCGTGACCGCGTTCTTCGGGGCCGCCACGACACAGCTGTTCTGCCCTGCACCCGCAGCCCCGGTCCTCTCACCCGCAGATGCGAACGAAGGGCCAAACGCACAGGCGCTGCTGCGCGGCCCGGTAGCCCACCTCGGGCTGCACCAGGATGTTGGGCGACGCTGAAAATGCCGACGGGTCCGGCACTGAGGGTGCCGATGAGTGGGCACGGGATCGCCCCGCTGAGGAGGTCCCAGCGGGGCGATCGTCGGCGAGGTGTCGCGGTGGTCGGCAAGGTGCCGGAGGTTCTAGGTGTACTCGGCCGCGAGGTTGAGGCCGTCTTCCACGGCCCGAAGACGCGCCAGTCACATGAGCGCTCGGGCAAGCCTTAACCGACCCGCACTTCGGTGTTCTGGCCTGCGTGCATCAGCCACTTCCCGTCGTCCTGCTTGGTCATGACGTAGAGCGGAGCGCCTTCTGTATCGCCCTCTGTCGAGTGGTAGACCTGGCGGACCTTGACGGCTGCCACGTCGGGCCGCAAGAACTGCGTGTGCACTGCTTCGTAGGTGACCTCACCGTCCCAGCTCGCGGTGGGCAGCACGGTGCGGGTGAACTCGGCGATCGCGTCGAAGCCGATGAGGACCTTGCCGTGGGCGGTCGTCCAGAGGGCATCGGGATGGAACAGCGCGAGGAAACCCTCCACATCCTTGGCGCGCTGGGCGCGCTCGACGGCGGCCACGACCTGTTCGATGGCTTTGATGTCTGCGGTTTCGGTGTTCATGCAGATCACTCTGGGACCTCAAGTGAACTTGAGGTCAAGGTCCGAAGCGGCAGAGATCGCCTGGGCAAGTCCTAGTCGAGGACTTCGGTGACGGCGGACTGGGCGGCTTTCTCGTCGATGAGGGACTTGCCTGCGGCGAACGTGGCGACGAGGGATTGCAGGCAGAGGTTGTTGACCGCGCGGGGGAAGCCGCGTGAGGTGGTGTGGATGAGGGTGACGGCGTCGTCGGTGAACAGCTGGTCGCTGCAGCCGGCGAGGCCGAGGTGGTGCTTGATGTAGCTGGCGGTCTCGGTGGAGGTCATGCCCGGCATCGTGTAGCGCAGGGCGGTCCGCTGTTCGAGGGCGGCCAGGACGGCGATTTCATCGTGCGCCGCAGGGTGGGCTGGCCCACGAGCAGGCAGGACAGCGGCGAGTCCTGGTCCATGGCGGTGTTGGTCAGCATCCGGATGGCTTCGAGCTGTTCGTAGGACAGCAGGTGGGCTTCGTCCAGGACGAGGACGGGGGTGCGTCCGCGTTCCTCGCGTTCGGCGGCCAGGGCCAGGCCGGTCTGTGCGGTGAGACGGGAGCCGAGGTGGGAGGGCTGCTGGCCGAAGGCGGTGACGATGGCCTCGTGGATGCCGCGGACGAAAAGTTCCACGACGCCCGCCAAGGCCTGCTGCAATACCGCCGGCGTGCCGTGGCCATGGGTAGCTGGGGACACCAGTTCGAAGCGGAACAGCTATTGGCCCGCCTGCACCTGAAGGTCGGGGACACCAGGATGGCGATGAACTACCTCATGAATTCTGGAGCCGCCAGCACCGCCAAGGACGTTCGCCGCTTCATCCCGGACCTGCCTGCCCAGGCACTGCACTGGCCTCCGCCCCACGATCTGGTCAACCGCCCGATGTGGGAACGTACCTGCGGCTTCGCCATCGCTGAACGTATGGCCGACGCACTCACGGACACCTCCGCCGGGGCGTGGATCGACGCCGCCCTTCACGAAGTCGCCACTCCCGCCACCCGCCAGGCCTATACCACCACACCCGCCGACGCGGCATGGGGCACCATTGCCAAACTCGCCCCCGCAGCCACGTCGGCCCAGGCGCAGCAGGCAGCTTCCCTGGCCGACACCCCAGCCGCGGCTCCCGCTCACTTCACCACGTTACGGGCGCGGACATGGGCCCTGGCCGCGGTGTCCGAGGCACACGACGCCCTGGCCCCCGCAGCCGTAAAACGCCTGGCACAGGCCGCGCTGAGCAACAGCGACCTCATCAGCACCGTCGCAAGCCACGGAGAAGGACTGATCACGCACTGGCCGGAGACGCTGTGTGTGACCGGCTCCCTGGCGACAGAGCGGGCGCGGCCTACGACCTGCTACGGATGTTCGGCCGCGATGGTCACAACACGCCCCTCTGATCTCCAGACGTGCGTCGACCAGTCGTTCGGGAATCCACGGGGCGACATCACGTCGGTGTGGTGCCGTTGAGCAGCAGCAGGGCCGCTGCCCACAAGATATGACCCGGGAGCCACCGGCCCCGACCGTAACGCGGCCGACCTGCTCGATATCGACGACGACACAGTCACCGTGGTTCAGCGGTCCGATGCCGCAGACTGCTGCTCTGCCGACTCCTTCTGTGCGGCAGTTCCTGCGGCCTCTGGGGCAGTGTAGAAGACGGACGCGCCCTGCTTGGTGCGCTGGGCCTGGTTCTTGGCCACGAGGTTTTCGAGCGTGGTGCGCACGACGGTAGTTTTGACGTTGCGCTCGGGGTGCTGCTTGTCGAGCGCGGCGGTGATTTCGGCTGCGGAGCGCGGCTCGCTCTGGCCTGTCAGGTGCTCGCGGACCAGATCGACGAGGGTGGGCTGGGCCGACGCTACGGCGGATGCCTTGGGCGTGTTCTTCTTGCGGGACTGCTTGGGAGCTGGGGTGGCGGCCTTCTTTGCCTGCGGCTGCTTGTCGGCCTTCGACGCGGCAGTCTTCTTCTTGCGGGGTGCGCGCGCTGCTGTAGTGGACTCGGATACAGCGGGTGCTGCCGACGCCCCGAGGGCCTGCTGGACGTTCACCAGGACGGTGTGGTCCTGCTCCAGAGCGACCAACTGTGCCTTCAGCGCTTCGATTTCACCGCTGATTCGTTCCTGTTCCTTACGGTTGAGCTTGAGGTCATCCGCCACCTTCGTGCTGTACTCCGAGGTCAACTGGGTGGGCGGCGCAGTGGTTTTCGACATGTGTTTACATCCCTTTCCGGGTGCCACGGCCGGTGAAGCTCGCAGCGTTTGCGAATCTCATGCGTGTGCTGTCAGGGCATGCTGCCACGTGTGCAGGAGCAATGTCGTAGTGATAGTACGGAAAGGGCATGTGGTTTGCTCTGTCGTGGGACGCTAGGCGCAGCGGATTCGAAGTCTGGTGATGGTCAGTGCACACTTGCGATGGGATGCCGGTGGAGGAGCCAGGCAGGCTGACGGGGGGGCAGTTCATCGGTGTCTCGCAGACGATTCCGGCGCAGGGGATGAGTCACTCACTGCTGCACAGCTGGCCCGCTCCGCAGGTTGTCTTCTGTACAACCGGGCCACATCCACAGGCGCTCGCACGACTCGGGGGCGGCGGCACAGCCGTGTTGCACACCTGAGGCGGCATAGAGGATTTTCCGTCCTTCCCGGGGCGACGCCTCCACGGCACCCCGTTCCGCCGCCTTCTTCGTGGGACTGTGCCAGCATGGTGCGAGTCATCACCAGAGGAGAGAGACGTGACCAGGGCCGTGGATGCTGGAACATGCGCTGCGGTTGAACAGTCCTCTGCGGGCCCGGGCTCGCTTAATGTGCCCGCGTGACCTCAACAGAGACGTCCTCGCTGATACTGCACGGCAGACGCCGTGCGTCCATCCGCCTACGGGACGGGGTGGTACTGCTGGCGGCGGACGGCGTACAGCGCCGGATACCGGTGGCGGCGATAGAACGGATCGACGTCCACGGCCCCAAGGGCCGACGGCTGGCCGTCGTACTGACGGGCGACGAGCCCGTGGCATACCACCTCAGGTGTCGCAGCGCCCCCGCCGTGCACGAGTTCGCGCAGGCCGTCCAGCGTGCACTGCCCCTACGGGACACCGACGAGCCGCGACTGGACGGGGCGGGGTTGGTGACCGAGGCGCCGCTGGAGCGGGCGACGCCGAACCGGGTCCGACAGCTGTGGTGGGGCCTGGGGGGCGCCTATGTGCTGGTGTTGGTCCTGCTGGTGGTTACACGCGCCGGGGTGGTTCCGGCGCTGCTCTGGGTGGTGGCTCCTGAGGCGATCGGCGGCGGGGGGTTCGGCGTCCACATCGGGTGGAAGATTGTCCGGGAAGCCTGGGGAATGCGTACCCGGGGCATCACGGTGGAGGGACGGCTGCAGCGGTCCCACTGGTACAACGGCGTTGAGCAGTACACGTACGCATACGTCGACAACCAGGGCGAACAACGTGAGCTCACGAGCTCGGACGGTGGCGCCGAGCGGGCCGAGATCACGTACGACCCCGCTGACCCCGAGACCGCCCAAGTCGGTCGTGGTACGACGGGATGGCTGGTGTTCGGTGCGGTACTCATCCTGCTGCTCAGCCCGCTTCTGTTGGCCGGTGTCTGGTTCGCGGTGGTGGGAGTGGCGGCCCTGGTCGTCTGAATCAGCGACCTGCGAAGTACGGGGCTAGTGTCACCCTCCGCTACCACCGAATGTGAGACAGGGCCGAACGATTTACAGTCCCCGTGCATCACGCGGCGGCTGGAGGCAGCCCCAGCCCGCCGTGACGCGATGAAGACAGCGGCGCACACCGGCCGCGGAACTGGTGCGTGAACTTACACCGTGTCCTACATGGTCAGTTTGAGGAGGCGTTTGTAGCAGCAGAGGGCGGCGGCGAGGTCGAGGAAGGCGAGGTAGTTGCGTGGGTGACGCTCGTAACGGGGTGACAGTCCGCGGTAGCCGGTGAGCCAGGAGATCGTGCGCTCGATCACCCACCTTCGGGCGCCCAGTCGTGTCGCAGGTCATGAAGATCGTAAGCCTTGTCGGCGTGCAGCCGTTGGGGCTTGGAATGGTCGCTGTTGGGATTCGTGTCCTACGTGGCATCGGCTTCAGGCCGAGGCTGTCGTGGGTGTTGGCTGCGAAGACTCCGACGCGTAGGGGCAGTCCGTTCGCGTCCGACAGGACGTGCATCTTGGAACCCGGTTTGCCCCGGTCCACGGGTGGGCGTCGCGCTGCAGAAGTTCATGGCCGCACAGGACGCACGGGAGGACGCGGCTCGCACCTGGGACAGGTACGAGCCGCGTTGGGAGGCCGGCCGTTGGTGGGCTGTTACCTGGGCATCTTGTTGACGACGTCGACGTAGAAGAAGTCGTTGTCGAGATACAGGATGCGCCACTGCCGGTAGAACTTCTTCAGCGCCTGGCCTGCGGCGTGGTTGTCGTCTTTCGAGACCGCCCGGACGGAGAAGTCCCACGTGGGGTTGGCCGCGCCCTGCTTGGTGGAGGCGAAGGGGTACTCGTCACACTGCTGACCGCTGCCGGGCGGGCTCGGCAGGCCGGTGAGCCTGTATGGGCCGGTGCGGTGGCAGGCGTGATTCTTGGTGTTCGAGTTGGCCTTGTAGTCAGTCCCGTTGTAGGGGACGCGCTCCAGCCAGTCGGGTGTGTCGGGGTCGACCGACCCCGTGTAGCGCCCGGGGATCTTCTTGGGGTGGTTCTCCTTGGGGTACATGTTGGCCGCGTCCGGGTGCTGGAAGGCATCCTTGACGTGCCGGGCGACCTCGTGGACCGTCGTACGGCTTCCGTTGGCTTTGTAGAGGGCGTACTTCAGGTTCGGCACGATGTCGTGGAACACGCATGCCTTCGTCCGTGCACCGATCTGCGCGGAGTCGCAGCGCAGCATGTAGTCGGCGGATTGGGGGGTCGTCTGCACTCCGGTGGAGAACTGGAAGGTGAAGCGGTGGAAGGAGACCTTGTCCGTGGCGGACGACTGATTCTCGTCCGAGCTGATGGTCCAGGTGGTCCACTTGTTGGCCAGGTCCTGGGCTTTCCACTGTGCCAGTGACTTGGTGACCATGGGCTTGTCAACGGCGCAGCCCGGAGTAGAGGACGCCTGCTTGCAGACCGGTACGAATCCGAACGGCGTACTGAGCGATGCCGCGCGTCCCCTCGCGATGACCTTGTACGGCTTCAGATAGATGCGTACGGACCGCTGTCCGTCGTCCCGACCGTAGCCGATCTGGTAGTAGTGCACTGCGTGGTAGGCGATGAGGCGGCCGCGCCTGTCGCGGGTCTCCTTCCAGGCGACCCATTTGGTGCACCAGGCGAAGCGGGCCTCGATGTATCCATGGGGCGTGCTCGGCCCGTGGTACTTGTCGCAGTTCTTGACGAACGCGTCCTTGGGCTTGCGCGGCGCGGGCCGTCCCGCCAGAGCCCCGGCTCCTTCCTCCGCGGCCGCGGCCGCGTCGAAGTCGCCCTTGACCCCTGCCGCGATCGCGCGCTTCCGCCCGTCTGCCGCAGAGGCGCCCGCGCCCGACTTGTTGAGCGCGGCCGAGGTGAATGCGCCGCCGTCCGGCTGGCCCCCGGTCACCGGGGTCATGCCGACTTCGTGCCGCAAACCTTGCGTCGGCACCTCGGACGCGGACGCGGTGCTCACTTGCCCCGCCACGGCCAGGGCGGAAACTAACGCCAGAACTGTGAGGGCGAGCGGCCCTCGTCTGAATCTGAGCAGCAAAGCGATGTCCCCCTTCTTCCCAAGCTGCTGCCGAGAGCCTTTGCTCGGCCTCGCAACCCGGGTTGTGCAGGTGAGCCTGCAAGGAGACGGAGGGCCACCGCCAGCTTTCGAGCTGTCCCGGACTGTCCCGGACAGCGGGAGCGCGGCTACCTGCACTGTCCGGATGATCTTGACCGATCCCACTCGCGGAGGGATGGGCGGGATGGGCGGCGCGGCCGCGGCCGGGGATCGGGGCGCGCTCAGCCGGTTGCGCGTCGGCCGGGGCTGCCGCGCCTCGCCGTCGTCAGCCCGGCGGTGGAGCTGGGACGGAAGTCGCCGGTACCCCGGTGCTGTCCCAGAGCTGGTGACTGATGCGGAGTGGCAAGCACGAACGGGTTGCCGAACCCGGGGTGCTGGAGATCCAGGCCGCTCGGCTTGACGTGCGCCTGGTCGGACACTGGATCCTTAGCGACTCCCTTAATCGTGGACTCGTGTACCACCTCCTTGATCGTGCCGTCCTGGACCGGATCCTTGGGGCCTTCCTTGACCGTGGGGTCGTGCACCACCTCCTTGATCGTGAAAACGGACAACGGATACAGCGCATGGACTGCGTCGATGTCCCCCTGGGAGAGCGCCTCGCGCTGGCCCATCACCACACCGGCGGGCAGCGTTTGCCGGGCGACGATGGTGGCTTCGCCGTTGATGGAGAACGCATTCGGTGAGTAGTGCATGATCGAGGCGTAGTCGTACGCTCCCAGGTCATCGCCGTCGGAAATGTGCTGAACGAAGTTGTGCTGCAACTCCGGATCGATGTTGGTGAACACGATGGTGACGAACTGGTCACTGTCCTCACGGCTTTGCTCATGCCACAAACCCACGGTGTGGCCGACCTCGTGAATGGCCTTGCCGGCCGTGCAGTCGGGGCCCAGGGTGATGCTCTGCATGCCGCCCTGCCGGCCGACACTCGAAGAGCACCCGTCGCCGGGAACAAAGCGCACGAAGTCCGGGAACCGCGCTGCGTCGGCGGGTGCCCTCTGCACGAAGCGGATCCGGGTATGTGACTCCCCAGTGGGCGATCGCGTTCAGTAACCCGGAGATCCGACACCTCTTCGCCACCGTCCTCAACCCACCGGGCGTGTCAGCGGCGAAGCTGCTGCACTGGTCCAACTGACGGCGACAACACCAGGAAACAGCGCACCGCAGCCGTTACCGACGACGCTCCGACGACGAACCGACTGGATAGATCACAAAACCGCACTGGAGTACTAGCCGCTGACCGCATCGAAGATGTCCGCGAGCGGCTCCGGACCCCGACCGCCGCCCGCGACGTCTTCGACCTCGACAGCTTCCACCCACACGTTTAGGCCGTGTTCTCAGCTGAAGAGCCCGGTGATCTCGTCAGCCGCCTCCTCGATGGCCGCCTCGTAGTCGTCATCGTCGAGGATCGGCGTGCGCGAGGTGACGCGGTGCCGGAGCTCAGCCAGGTGGCTGAATACCTCTTCGTCGGACAAGGTCTGGTCGAAGCCGTCAACGTGGAGTTCGGCATCGTGCTTCATCGCATGCCTCCCTCACGGAAGTCGTAGCCGAGTGAGTCCTTGAGACCCTTGCGGGCCGCGCTGAGCCTGCTCTTCACTGTGCCAGGGGCGATATTCAGCACTTCGGCGATCTCGTTGACGGGGTACCCGTACACATGATGCATGACAAGGCACTCGCGCTTGTCTCGAGTTAGGCTTCCAATCGCGGTGTACAACGCGATCCTGTCCACCGTCGTTGATGAATCATCGAGGCCGTCGCATGGCATGCCCGTATCCGAGTCGTTGAAGGGACGCTCGGGGCGGGATGCCAGTTTCTGATACGCCCGATTCAGGATGCGCCGGCCTGTGAAAGCCACCCAGGCGACGGGATTGGGATGTTCACTCACTTCCGCCCACTTTCGGTAGGCGATCTCGAAGGCCCGGCTGGCTGCCTCCTGCGCGAGCTCCCAGTCGTTCTGTCGAGCGTTGAGGATCCGGCAGATCTGTAGGAAATGGGCCTTGAAGAAGACTTCGAAGTCCATGGCCGGTGGGCGTGGGAGCGCAACCGCGGCTCTCAATCCGGCCAGAAGCTCGTTGACACGCGCCGCCAGGGGCCAGCTGGTGTGCTCGTTGAGGGTGCGCTGGGCGCAGCGATCCCCGAAGAGCACCACCAGGTATTCTCCGCGGCCGTAGCGGGAGGGCCACAAAAGCCCCTGGGCCCAGGGATTGTGCTGGCGTAGCACCGAGGACCAGGCCCGTGCGTGAACGAAGTCCTCGGAGAGTACGAGTTCCGAGTCAGCCCCGACGGCGTGGAGGGACTCCGCCGTCGTCAGGTCAATAAGCAGAAGAGGATCTGTGGTCCGCACCCGAGTGAGCTGACGGTCCACAACCGCTGCCGGTGGCACTAGCCGCGACCCATCAGGGTTGAACGTTGTCGCCTTCAGCAGTGTGTTTGCGACGGCCGCCTCAGGAGTCTGTGCCGCGTAGAGATAGGGATACGGATCCTCCGGCGTGCCGTCAAAGCGGCCGCCCCCGAAGATATGCGCTGGGCGGGGGTTGAATGCTGTCGAAGAGACGCGCTTGTTGTGGACCCTGTACAGCCAGGTGTCTGTCGGCAGCTCAGCGCGCCGAGCCGTCAACGGCCGCGCTGGCGGAGTTGAGATGGGCGGGGACATTGATCACTTCTCCTCAGCAGTGGTGAGAGCGTGCTGACGACCAGGGAGTAGTTCTGAGGGCGCCGATACAGCTCGATCACGGCGGACGGACTCACCGACGATGACGTCCATCCGCTCCTGCGCGGGGACTGTGATTTCCAGGATGCTTCCGTCGGCCCGCTGGTCGTAGATCCTGCCGCCTTGCTGAATCGCCAGCGGCGCCGTGAGCAGAGTCGTACGCCGCTCCCGTTCGAACGTTGCCGCGTTCTTGCCCTCGACCCAGCTCCGGATCGTGTGCCACATGCCGCCTTCCCTTCCTTTCCGGGTACCGCCTGCGAGCGACAGCGCCGCTCGGACCATCTGAACCACCA
This sequence comes from Streptomyces sp. NPDC005266, assembly GCF_040607655.1. Taxonomy (NCBI): domain Bacteria; kingdom Bacillati; phylum Actinomycetota; class Actinomycetes; order Kitasatosporales; family Streptomycetaceae; genus Streptomyces; species Streptomyces sp. NPDC005266. The sequence goes on along the minus strand of NZ_JBEXHC010000015.1, from coordinate 80,105 downwards.
TGCCCGCTCCCTCAGCTTGTCGTTCTGCCTTCACCCCGGTAAGGCCTTCGACGCGCGGACTGGTTCACACGAACTTTCTGGGAATCCGATGCGGTGATCAGTGGAACCGTGCTTGTCGCTGAGATCCATCTCGATCGAGCAATGCTCAAGACCTGTGGATTGACTCCGGGAGGGCACGCGGAGGGCTACCTTCCCGACTGATCCTGTGATGGTCACCGAGTAGGCCCGCGTTTCAGCGCGGGTCGGGAAGGTACGTCCCGTGCTCAGCGTAGTCACCGACGACGGTTCCACCCAGTCCGGCTCCCTGATCGACGAGATCGTCCGCGAGGGCGCCCGCCGCATGCTCGCCGCGGCCCTGGAAGCGGAAGTCAACCAGTACATAGCCGAGTTGGCAGCCGAGACGGACGAACGTGGCCGTCTGGTAGTCCGCAACGGCCACCACCTGCCGCGGACCGTGACCACGGCCGCCGGTCCGGTCGAGGTGCGGGCTCCTCGCGTGAATGACAAGCGGGGTGGACAAGACGACCGGCGAGCGCAAGCGGTTCTCCTCGAAGATCCTGGCGCCGTGGTGCCGAAAGTCGCCCAAGGTCAGCGAGGTGCTGCCGCTGCTCTACCTGCACGGTCTGTCGTCCGGGGACTTCGTGCCCGCGCTGGAGCAGTTCCTCGGCTCGACGGCCGGGCTGTCGTCGGCGACGGTGACGCGGCTGACGAAGCAGTGGGGCGAAGACCATGCCGCCTTCCAGGCCCGCGACCTCTCCGACCGAGACTTCGTCTACGTGTGGGCCGACGGGGTGCACCCCAAGGTGAGGCTGGGGCAGGCTCACTCGTGCGTCCTGGTCCTGCTCGGTGTGCGCGTCGACGGCACGAAGGAGCTGATCGCCCTGGCGGAGGGACTGCGGGAGTCGACCGAGTCGTGGGCCGACCTGTTGCGCGACTGCCGCCGACGCGGCATGCGCGACCCCGAGTTGGTGGTCGGCGACGGCCCGATGGGCTTGTGTTCCCAGCCGCGCGGCACCAGCGGTGCTGGGTCCACAAGGCTCGCAACGTCACGAACTCCCTGCCGAAGTCCGCCCAGCCAGGCGCGACGAAGGCGATGCAGGAGATCTACAACGCCGAGGATCGCGCCCACGCCGAGAAGGCGATCGAGGCGTTCGCGCGCACCTAGAACGGCGTCATGGTCGAGCGCGAGGAGCTGGCGGGCTGATGACCACCCCCGAACCACACACCGACGAGGAACTGGACGAACTAGACGAGCTTGCGACCGCCGCGACGCCGGGCCCGTGGTTCGGCGCTCTCACGACACCGATGCGATGAACCTCGTTGCCGTGAGCACCTTCCCCGACAGCGGCCCTCGGCGAGCGGTGGCCGGGCTTCGACCACGGCGAGATCGTGGCCGCAACCCTTGTTTAGCAGCCCCGATATGTCGACACCGCCGACGAGCGCTGGGACGAGAACGCGCACTTCATCGCCGCGGCACGCGACAACGTCCCTCGCCTCATCGCCGAAATAAGGCGCCAACGCCGACAACTGGAAGCCACCCCGAAGCACGATCAAGAAGCGAACTTATCCACAACTATGACAATCGCTCCCTGCCCTCCATTGGAGGAAATAACGTGATCGATCAACTGCTAACGGTGATAGTGACGTCGGTCCTCGCGTGGGTCTTGGGCACGCAGATCACGTATAGGTGGGACGAAGTAAAGCGGCGGCGGGATCTCGATCTCGCCGCCGTGAGCGAGTTCTACCGGTGCTACGGCGCCTTCTTGCAGACCTGGCGCCTGTGGAACACACACCACCGTAACCTCGGACCCGGGGTAGCGCCGGATGACGTGCAATGGCAGTGCCTAGAGCGGGCCGCAGTAGTGGAAGGTGACTTCGAGGGGATCCTGGTCAAGGTTGTTTCGGAGCGGCGTCTGACAGATAGGGACATTCAGCTGCTGGGCTCCTTCCGCGAGGCTTACCAGTGCCTGCGTGAGCGAATCCGTGAAGGCGAGGAGTTGCGCTGGTTCTCAAGGTGTCAGCCGGAGATGTTGGAGTTCCGGCAGTACCGAGCGTTCAAGTCGTTGTCTATGTACGTGGCTGCCCTGCTACAGGAACGCGGCACCTCGTGGCTGGTCGGCCATCGACGCCGGGACGCGCCCTCGGAGCCGGAGCGGATCACAGCTCTACTCGGCGTCACCGTGGGCACCAGGCGGGGTGACTGGGTGGAAGTGGCCGAGCGCGAGTTACGCCTAGCACTCCACTGAGCACGCGCCAACGACCGAGAACGCCAGCCTCATTGTGTCGGGCTCTAAAAGGCCGTGGCATGATCCACAGGTCTTGACGATTGCTCCTTGGTGACCACCATGAACCGCTTGTCCATCAGGTAACTGTGAACGCTTCCCTGGGGCAGGCTCTCAAAGGCCCGCTTCAAAGCCCTCCGGCCCGCCGACGACCGGGCCAACGAACCGTACTTGGGCTCACCCTGGGTGGCAGGAAGCTGGGACCGCACGTCATCTACGATCGAAGCGGCCAGCTCATCGTGCAGATGCACCCCAGCCAGCGTGAACACCGGCTGATAGGGATCGAGAAGGTTCTGCCCGGAGTTCGAGGACTCGTCGACATAGACGACAGGGAGCAGGTCGGAGCGAGTATTCGTCCTCGAAGGATGCCGGGCAGGCGGGCGGACGGCCACCAGAATTGCCTTCCCGAGCCCGTGCCGCCGTTGCCCGTGCCTCCCCAGACATCGACCAGAACTACGCCTGGTGTCAGGCTCAGCCCACGCGTGTGCGGCCGGTGGGCCAGGTGCATGCCGAGGACAAGCAGCGGTAGCTCGCTGGCCTGGTCGAACCGCTCCTGGAGGGTGGTCTAACGAATGAGGTGGGCCCAGTTGCCCGGCTTCGGCGGCGAGGCCACCGAGCTCGGTGAGGTAGTCGGCCGTAGAGGCACGGTGGACGGCCCGGGCCCGCGCTCCAATAGCGCGATGTCCACCTTGCTGTCCAGAGTGCGGCCCAGCGCTGCCTACTGCGCCTCGTGCGCAACACCACTTCCTGCGACAGGATGGGGCGCTTGAGGTCCGCGAGGAGGGCTTGGGGGAGAGGGAGGAACCCCGAACATGGGTGACTGGTGTTACGCGGCCCCCTGGATCAGGAAGGCGACGAACCTTCAGTACTACCGCTGGAGGGACACCACACACTCTCGCGAGGAGGTTGCCCAGGCAACTGACTATGGCGGCTGGCTGATGGTCTGGTACCAAGACGCCGTCGAGAAGAACGAGATGCCCTCCGGCATGGACGAGGACTTCCGAGCGTGGATGCTGCACATCAACCGCATGCAGGAGGAAGGGCACAAGATCGGGGACTATACCGATGCGGTGTTGGCCCATTGTCGGGAGTGACTTTCGAACACCTCGCACCCTGTGTCCCGGATCGGTAACCGACGACCGGTACCAGTCATTCCGCCCCTAGTGTGATCGTCCTCGCCGGGGCCAGGGGGCGCCCGGCATGATCTGAGGACGACTCTTGCTTCGTACCCGCATGCTTGCCGCTGCTGTCGCTACGGCCGCGGCTTCCACGGTCGCTCTGCTCCCGTCGCAGGCGCAGGCCGCCGGCTCCGTGCACCTCTACCGCGTGTACTACGATTCGCCCGGCAGCGACACCCGCTCCAACTCGAGCCTGAACAGCGAGTGGGTGCAGATCAAGAACAGCACCAGCAGCTCGGTGCAGCTCAAGGGCTACACGCTGCGCGACAAGACGGGCTACAAGTTCACGTTCCCGTCGTACCGGATCAGCGCCGGGAAGACCGTCAAGGTTCACACCGGTCGCGGCTCACAGAGCGCCGGGCACGTCTACTGGGGCCGCGGCTCCTACGTGTGGAACAACGACCGCGACACGGTGACACTGCGCACGGCGAGCGGCGCCTTCCGCGACTCCTGCTCATATAACTCGACCCGGGCCGACTCCAAGATGTGTTGACCGGAGCGATTTCGGCGCCCCGTCTCTCTCCGAGGCGGGGCGCCGTGCGGCCAGGGGTTCAGCCTGCCGCAGTTCCCCGGCTCGCCTTCTCCCGAAGCTGCTTGACATTGCCCCTGGGCTTCTCGAGGAGCGTCCCTTCGGACTGCTCGTAGTGGGAGAGGGCGACACCGAGGTCGAAGAAGGTGGGCGTCCATTCGCCGATGAAGATGCCCCACCGGTCGGCGCGGTCGAGGCCCTTGCCGGGCTCGGCTCGGAGGGATGCGGCAAAGCGGCCGTCTCGTTCGGGTGGTCGTCGCGCACCTCGGCGACCATGCGCACCGCACGGCGGCGGAGCTCAAGGGCATAACGGGAAGGTCGTGCCATGACTCGATCCTTTCATGAAATCGAGTCTCCATTCGAGCCGGGGCGGTTCACGTGAGCGCGGCCGAGACACCGGAAGGGGATGCCACTTGTGCTTGACGGCGGTGTTCTCCCGCTGGCCGTTCCTGAACGCGGGAAGGACACGACTCCATGCCGAGATTCCTGCCCCATCCAGCTCCAGCACCACTTCTTCGACCACTGGCCGCGCTACGGCTACGGCCCCTGAGCAGGCGCCCGCCGCCCCCTGAGCATGGGGGCGGCGGACGCTGTGGTCAGGAGGCCGACCTCTTCCTGGCTGTCTTCTTCGCGGACATCCCCTGCCTCAACCCTCTTCGACGTTCTCATCCCGCTAGGGTCTTTTAGTGCCATCCGGTACAGGACCAGCTGCCGCCGTGCCCGTCGTAGATCTCGACGCATGCGCGGTACGCGCTGCTGGAGCCGACCATTCGCGTGTAGGCGGCGTACGACATCGAAGCGTTCGCAACGTACGAGGTGCCGCCTCTCACCTGGATCTTGAAGCGCCAGTTGGAGTTTGCTTTCTCGATCCGAGCCCAAGCAGCGCTGCACCGCGTGGAATTACGCAGTTCGACCTGCGGGCCGCCACCGGCCGGGCGGACCCGACCGATGACCCGCGCACCGGAGCTGCAGCCTTGCGCTTGAGGGTTCTTCCCCGCGCAGGAGGACCCACGGCACGCCAGCGCTGTTGCCTCGGCGGAGAGGGCAGGGGCCAGCAGTGCTGTTGAGATGAGAGCGAGAGTGCCGATGGCGGATACGATCGATCGAGGAACTGGCACGGATGTACTCCCTCCGACGAGCGGGGCACCGGCACCGCGTTCTGTCAGATCCGCCGGGCTCCACGCTGAGTAACAACTCAAGGGCCTTGATAGCCCGTGGATATGCGCCCTCGCGGTACTTCAGCCAGTACGTCACCCGATGGAGTGTGTCGTCAGTAACGCGGCGAAGCTACGCTCGGGTTGCCCAACGATGTGTTGGGCAACCCGAGCACTGACTGACCACGGACAGTCAGTGCGAGGTGAGAGATTGGCCGGGAAGGCATGTGCCCGTACGGGTGACTCGGAGGCCGACCAGGGTGTCGCCGCACGCGCAGACCACGGAGGTAACGATCAGCAAGTGGCCGCCGCAGTCGACGACGGGACTAGTGAAGGTGCGCAGGTGCGCGGCGGACTTTCCATACCGATGACACGCCGCAACCGTGCCAACGGGCGAGCTTGTCAACGTTCCCGCCCGGTTCCACCCCGCAGGGCAGCTGACATGGCCGTCAAGGCCAAGAGGAGGATCGAGGCGGCATCCTGCTGGAGGAGTGAGCGGACGGGAGTGGGCATCACCAGCGTGATGCCCACGACGAGCACGGCCACGAAGGCGATGCCCGTACATCGCAGGGCTATCCTGAAGTCGACGAACATGAGGTCTCCTTGTGTTTGAGCAGAAGGCCGTTCCCTGCTTCCGCCAGAAGCACCAGGGAGCGGCCTTGGCTTTTGTCGATGGCGGTACGGGCTCGACTCAGCCCGCCCGGTCGCGGCGGTCAGTGGTTCACATGGCGTTCTCCTCTCACGACCTCTCGCTGCGGGGAACCCCGCACTGAGAGTGTTGCCCCTCACCTGACCTGGGCCAATGGAACGGAAACAAGCGCAGGAATCCGCGAGCACGACAACAGCGCATGCGAGCACTAGCGAACACTGGTGACATAGAAAGACAATGACGGACAAGCGGTAGACTTTTGTGTCATCGTCGCGCGCCGTCAGTCTCGGGGGAGGATGATCCATTGACCGACCACGCTGCCTCTTCACCAGTACCAGAGCCTGTGCGGGTGTTCGCGGAACAGTTACGCGAGTTGCGACTGCGATGTTTCGAGCCCACGGAGGCCAGCCTCGCAGCCCAGATGCAGTGCGGGCGCAGCTCGGTATCAGCGATGCTGAACGGACGGCGATTCCCCACGTGGGAGTTGACCTCGGCATTCGTGACTGCGTGCGGAGAAGATCCAAGGGACTGGCTGGACCGGTGGCGCGATGTGAAGCGCCAACTCGATGCTCTGCGGAGGGGGCCAGCCGACCAGGCAGGGAGCCCGAGCCCTGTGGTACTGCCTGGAGCCGGGAGACACGCGACACTCGCCGCGACTTGGTACCGCAGCAACCCCGAGTTCTACGATGCGGCGGCGAAGCGCGTCCGGACGGCGAGATCGGAGATCAGGGTCACCTATACTCGCCGCTACCCGCCCGACCAGTACACGACCAGGGCGTCTGCCGACTACTTCGCAGCCATCCTGGACTGGGCGCGTGAAGACACCGAGGAACAGCGCAGCGTCCGCCGCATCATCGGGATTCCGGAGGCAAACGGTGTCCCGGACAGGGATGTGCTCGCGTGGGCTCGGCAGCACCGGAGCGACACCGCTGACATTCTCAACTACGAGGCGAGCATCCTGCGGTGGCCGGTTGCCGCCGACGGGCTGAATATGGCGCTGATCGACGACAGTGTTGTCTTCCTAGCCTTCTCCGGAGGTGCCCGCCAGAAACTGAACGGTTTCAGCGTTGAGGACCGTACCTTCATGTCCTACTTCGCTGCAAATTTTGAGCAGATGTGGACACCCCTCCAGCCCCTTGGATCCTATCTGGACGCCACGGACGACCACTCTTAGCGCTCGAGGAACGCGAACGACTGCTCAACGTCGGCCGTCAACATTGGCAGTGGCGGCGGCGCCCTCGCTCGCTACCTCCACCGCCACTAGCCGGATACTTCGCACATGGGCGCAGAGATCGAAGTCCGGCGGCCAACGAGATCGAATCTCAGCATGCGGACTTCTCGACTCTAGCCAGATCAAGATAATCAGGACAGCGGATCTTCACTCGCAGGAGTGAAGTGCGTAGGACGGGACTAGCTCGGGTGCCGCGCCACCGGCGTCGAGTGCGCTCCCCATGCCGTCGCCCTCACGGTCGCCCCGGATACCGAGGCGGATTCCACTCCGGCTTGGCGGCCGATGGATCTCACCAGCGACGACCTCCGCCAACTGCCGGAGCCTGCGTACGCGACCGTCACCTGCCGCCTGGACTAGCGATGATTGGACAACAGCCAGCTCTCCACGACCGAGTCCACCGCATCCTTTCGCACGGCGAAATCCTCTGGGCCGTCATCGGGCCCGGGAGGACACCGGCCCCCTCACGAAGCTGGGAACCGCGGCCATCGGCACTGAGCCATCACCGCGGGTTGGTCCGTCGAAATGACCACCGACGTCGCCCTGCTCCGCCGCTATGCCCTGCCCCTGTGACCCCGCCTCCTTGGAGCACGTAATGCTGGATACCAGGTGAGGGTGTTCGACCATCGGCGAGACGGTCGTGCGGCGGGACATGTACCGCGGCCGGGTGTAGAGCGAGCAGGCGCTGCGCGTCATCGCCGACACCGACGCTGCGCTGGCGACCACCTGCCGACCAGGCGCGGAGGCACGGTGGCCGTCGCTGTACGCCAAGGCCCGCGCTGACGACGACTGCGCGGTGCACACCGAGGCGTTCGACGCGATGGCGACGGGGGAGTGGGAGCTCGCGCCCGCGGCGTGGCAGGACACCGAGCTGCTGCTATGGAAGCCGCCGGTGGCGTGGTTCAGCATCAACGCCTTCTACACGCCCGCCGGGCTGCGGAACTGGTACGTCATTTTCAAGCACCCCACCCGCCGCCACCAAGGTTGGGTTGGACACCTTCGACCTGACCTGGTCATCGGCCCCGACCTGAGCACCCTCACGTGCCCGACATGAGCACCCTCACGTGGAGCACGAAGATGAGTACGCCATCGACCCCGGGCACCAGGCGGTGGAACTCGCCCGCACCCAGGTGCTCGCCATGATCAAAGACCGGGCTGGGCCGTTCGCGGACGCCGACTGGTGGGCGGCCTGGCGCTGGAACGCGACCTGGTTGCCGCCGCGGCCTGCCTCAGCACTGAGCCTTTTCCAACCTCACGCTGAACCTGACAGGGGTGCAGCGTGAGGGCGGCTTTGACCGGGTCTGCGATCTGGTTGGTGCTGCATCGTGGCTTGCGCAGGAGGCGCCAGGACGCACGGTCGTGGGAAGTGCCACCCTCAGCGTGTCTTCAGGCCACGGTCTTCGAGTTCGTCTGCGCACTCCTCTGGTACCCAGACGGCCTTGAAGGTGGCTCTGCCCTTCAAGGGCTCTTCCTGCCGCTCCCGCTCCGCCTCGGCTCGGGCTTGTTCGATGTCGTCGGCGAGCGCCTGGCAGTCGACGACGTACGTGCCCGTCGGTACCGGCTCCTCGGTGCGAGATCCCGGCTTGTCCGTGTGCGTCCCAGCGTTGAGGGCGGAGGTGGCGGCGACGCCGGCCAGACACAAGCCCGCCCAGCCGGCGGCGATCCACCGGCGGGCGTTCAAAAGCCGACCATTCCGACGGTGAGCACAGCGAAGGTGAGCATCGCAGTGCGTGAGACCGTCATCGAAGCTCCTATCCCAAAGTGGCTGGCACAGCGAGCTTCTGCCAACCTGCCGACTCTTCATTGATCCTGGTCACGCTCAACAGCGGAGCTCCTTATAGACGGGTTCACGACCACGATCCCCCATGCTCATCAGGAGCTTCGCGTGCTTGTCTACCCGTCGGCGATCGGTCTGTCCAACACGCACCTGTGCTACCTCACTCGTCAACTGAGAGCCCACCGCCGGGAGATCGGCTCGCGCTGGCGGCGCCTGGCGCCGGGACGCCAGGCGCTCCTGGTTCTTGCGCATCTGCGCTGCGGCGACACCTACGCACGGCTCGCTGCCGGGTTCGGCATCGGGATCGCCACCGCCTACCGCTACATCACCGAGGCCGTCGGCCTCCTGGCCGACCTCGCTCCGACACTCGCCGAGGCGGTCCGGATGGCCTCGATGAAGGCGTTCGTCCTGCTCGACGGCACGCTGCTGCCCATCGACCGGATCGCGGCCGACCGGCCCTTCTACTCCGGCAAGCACAAGAAACACGGAATGAACGTGCAGGTCATCGCCGACCCCTTCGGCCGCCTGCTGTGGGCATCTCCGGCCCTGCCCGGGGCCATCCACGATGTCCGCGCGGCCCGCGAGCACGGCATCGTCGACGCGCTGGCCCAGGCCGGCGTCCCCTGCTGGGCCGACAAGGGCTACCAGGGCGCCGGAGGCACGGTTTGCGTTCCCTACCGCGGCAGGTGGGAGACGCTTTCCACCGGCCAGCAGGCCGTCAACCGGTCCCACGCAAAGATCCGGGCCCTCGTCGAGCAGGCCGTCGCCACCCTCAAGTCCTGGCGACTCCTCCGCAAGCTCCGGTGCTCGACCACCCGCATCACGAGTCTCGTTCAGGCCGTCCTCTGCCTGCACCTGGCCAGCTCAGACTGAGGATGGAAAGAGCTCACTGTCCGGCGCGCTGAGGGAGCCTGCGGTTCGCGCCCTTGACCGCCGGCCGAAGAGGCCACGGGCTCCCGCCGCTCTCGCCCTAGCGTTCGGGCTGCTCCTCCCAGGGCTGGTGGCTGCCGCAAAAATCACACGGACGGGGGGTATCAGGGGGCGCGTACGCCACCGTGCGCGCCCCTCAAGCTGTGATGTGGGCCACTGCAGGGCGTGCCTGCGTGGACTCTGGATTGGACCTTGCGTGAAGCAAACGCTCAGCTCACAGGCGGTTACTTAGCGGTATCGAATATCACTTTCCGCATTCGTAGTGTTTCGCGTAGTGCTTTTTCTTGTCTCGCCCATGCGTCTCCACGCGTCAATGCGGCTTAGGTGGTGTTCAGGCCCCCTTTGGCCTACGGCGCCCAGGCGTTCGGGCGCCGCCCCCGCCGAGTCTTCGAAGAAGAGGACCCACGTGAACGACCATTTCGAGGACGGGAGCTCGTCCGTGAGGGCGCCGCTCACCCTTCCCTTGGAGTTCGAGGCGCACTACATCACCAACCAGGAGGCGTACCACCAGTACGCGCTGGTCCACCTGAAGACCGAAGAGGCCGCAGAGGAAGCGGTCCACCGGGCCTTCCTGGAGATCCTGCGGCACTGGAACGAGCTGCTGGCGGAGAGCAACCTTCAGCAGCAGACCTGGGCCATCATGCGACGCGTCGTCATATCCCAGGCCCTCCTCGACGCCCAGGCCAGGCTCATCAACAGCGACCACCCGGTCCACGAAGCGCTCGCCAAACTGCCGCCCAAGCAATTCGACGCCGTCGTGCTGCGCGGCTGGTTGGACAAGAACACCGAGGACATCGCCTGGTACATGGGCGTCACCACCAGCACCGTCGACTATCACTGCCGCAAGGCCCGCGAGCGCCTGGCCCAGGCGCTCAACAGGACCAGCCGGACGAAGAAGGCCGGCAGGACCACGCGCAAGACCAGGAACCAGGGGGAGTAGCCCATGACCACCATTGACCAGCTGCTGGCCGATGCGGCCCCGCCGGTCCGCGAGCACCGCTTCGACGTGGCCGCCGGACTACGGCGCCTGGCGCGGGAGGCCGGCTACATCCTGCCCGGCATCGAGGTACAGCCAGCGCCGCAGGCCGGACAGAGGCTGAACGCCGTGGCTCGCTGGTGGCTCACCAGCCCCCACGCCGCCGCCCACGTCGACCGGCTCGTCACCGAACTGGACGAGACCGCTCCTACCCCCCTCGACACCACCGCACCGCTGGACGTCCATGGTGCGCAGGTCTTCGCCTGCCTGCTGCACCTCACCGGCCATCCTGAAAGTGCCCAATTTTGGTGGGAACTGGCCGCCGGCGCCGACGTCCGCGGCGCCGCCTACTGCCTCCACCTGCACCACCTCAGCCGCGGCGAGGAACGCGAAGCGGCCCACTGGCTGCTTCAGGCCAAGCGAGAACGCGAACAGAACACCCAAGACGACAGCACCAGTGAGGACATCGAGGCCCTGGACGCCCTGTTCTTCAAAACGTTCGAGCAGTACGTCCGCCACCACGACGGCGCTACCACCGCCCCGACCGCCGACCTTGACGCAGAAGTGGAGCGCCTCGCCGAACGCGACGGGGACGGCGGCCTGGTAGGCCACCCCGACCAGCAGCTCGCCGACCGGCTCCACGCCTTCGCCGGCCGCCACTGACCCACCCCAAAAAAGCACAAGGAGCCCAGCTCACCGACCCCGGTTCCTAGGCCAACGGGTCGAGACGGGCCCCTCGCGACGATGCACCCCCGCAGAAAGAGGAGCACCTTCCGTGAAGAATAGCTTCAGTTCCAAACCATCGGGAAGTAAACGGCGAACCGGCCGGCTCGTGCGCTGGTTCGCCCGACGCCGACGCGCCATCGCCGCACACGTGCTGCGCGGCGCCTGTTACAGCATCGGCACCGGCGCCGTGGGCTTCGGCTTCTGGTGGATCGAGTGGTGGATCCAGCACCGCCTCTGACTCGCCAAACAACACAGAGCCCCGGGGAATCCGCCATGACATCCCCGGGGCTCCGGCATGTCGCCACGCGGCACCTCGATCGTCTTCTGCTGCTCGGCGTTCTGCCTGCGCAGCCGCTTGAGCTCCTCGCGCTCGGCACTGGTCAGCTCGCCCGACATGCCCCCGCCGCGGTCGATCCGGTGACGCTTGACGACCCAGCCGCACAGACTCTCCGCACTCACCCCCAGATCCCGCGCAACCTCCGTGATCGTCTTGTCCGAGGATCGGGCCAACGCGATCGCGTCCCGCTTGAACTCCTCCGAATACCGCTTCGAGTACTGACTACCCACCTGGCACTACTTCCTCTGGAACCTCATGTCCCAGTCTCCAGGTGTCCAGTCACAAGGAGAAGCTTCACACGTCCGCCGGCCGGCCGGCGGTCTTGGCGCTGAGGCGGGCCTGGCACCAGCACAGACGGCAGTATTCCCACTTGACCGGCTGGGTGCGGCGGCAGCCGGCACGGGCGGCCGTGTCATGGCTCCGGCCGAACATGTAGCACGCCGGGCAGAGGCGGCCGCTGAAGTTCCCCCAGGCCAGGCAGCTGTCGCAGGAGTCAGTGGGCTTGACGTACCCCTTCGGGAAGCGTGCCACCGGCTCACTCCGGCGGCAGCGACCGGCCGTCCCGGCGCTTGGGGACCACAGCTGGTGCGGCCGTCCCCGCACCGACTGCCGCTCGCTCCGTCTCCTCGCCCCGGCCTGGATGGCTGACTTTGTCCGGCTCGGGGATCAGCAGGTCGCCGATCTCGCAGCCGAGGACGACGCAGATGACGTCGAGGTCATCGAGCTCGAGGCCAGACCGGCTGGCCGGACCACAGCCCGGACATCTTCCCGGCCGAGATCACCAACCCGTGCTCGCCCAGGTCGCGTTGGAGCTCGGATGCCTTTCAGATACATTTGTTCGCGGCTGTCAACCACAGGTTCCACCTCATCGGATCAGCCCTTCCAGCCGCTTCGCGGCCCGCTCGGTCCCGGCGACCCAGGCGTCCTCGACGCGGGTCTGCTGGACGTGTAGTGGTGGAGTCGGGTATTGAAACTGTCCGAATACCCTCCCAAGGGTGTGCTCGTGGTGCTACCTTCCGTGATGTGGGAAGGGGAGTATCCCTTCGCAGCGGTGTCGTCATCACGGGTCTGAGTAGCTTTCCCCGGCGCCGCTGGTCAGCTCTCATCGCTGGCGGGAGAGACCTTCAACCGATCAGTCATGTCCTGGTTCGGTTGGAGATCGAGAGGCTCCTGCTCAGAGGGAGTTCCTCACCCTTCAGCTGGACGAGGCTGAAGGGGTTGCTGTGGGCTTCCTTTCCAGCATCGATCCGCTCGTGTTCCTTGTTGCCGTTGCCATCGCTCCTGTGAGCCGTCTGATCAGCCTCGTGATCACGCTGCGTGGTGCGGCTCCCGGCGAACGGCCAGCGATCATTCGTGCGCTGGCAGACTTCTTTCGTGTGCTGCCCACGAGGCGCCGATGAAGCCTGGATCAGCCTTGATTCCGCTTGCTGATCTCGGCGGCGTAGGCGGCCCAGTCTCCGCCGGCGGCTCGCTGCCATTTGACGGCGACGGTGATGTCGATGCCGAGGGTGCGGGCGAGGACCGCGGCGGGCAGCTCGGTGGCGAGCTGGAAGAGTGCGGTCGAGCGGGTCTGTGCGAGCCGGATGCCGAGTTTGCGGAGCCGTTCGCCCATGGCCCAGGCGCTGATCGGGCGGCCGGACTGGCCTCCGGGGAACAGCCAGGGTGAGTCTGTTCGGGCGAGGACGGCATTTCTCTGGTCAAAGACTCTCTGTCCTGTTACCTGCAATCCCGTTGATTGCTGAGATTCACGCGTCTATCGCGAGAATTCCAAGGGTTGCGCGCGGGGAGGGTCTCCCCGCAGTGCAGGGGCTTTCCAGCGAGGGGCCCGCGCAAGAGCTGACCAGATCACCGTCCGGTGGAACGACGGAACACGCCCAACTCCCACACACACCCGACTGGGGCCGGCCCGTGACCGGCTCCTGAACGGGCCCGAGGCGGAGCCCCCTCTCGGCTGCCAAAGCGGCCAGCGCCAGCATCTGGTCACTGGTGGGCGGGTGGGCCCCAGTCGAGGACGTGGATGCCGGCGGCTTTGATCAGTTCGGTGTCGAGGTGGAGGAGTTGGATGGGGGAGTGGCCGTGGCGGCGTAGCCATCTGTGCCGGCGGGCTCGTTCCGCATCGTCCAGGTCGTGGTCTTGGTCGTAGTGGATTCCCGGCGGTGCGCTGGGGTTCTCGTGGGCCCAGGCTCGCACGAGGTCGGTTTCGGTGGGTGCTGTGTATAGCGTAATGAGGGCCCATGCGGTGTCGTAGGGGAGGGTCGGTCCGTGATGGGCCATGAGTCGGCGGGTGCGCAGTTGCCGCAGGGGCGCCAGTAGCCATCGTGTGGTGTACAGCTTCATGCCGGTGGGCTCCCGGGGGTGTTGTCGGCCTGCCAGTGGGTGGCCGTGGTCTTCAGGTCGTGGTGGCCGAGGGTGTGCAGGGCTTGGGTGAGGGCTTGGAGGAGGACCTCACGCTGCTCGGGTGTGTGCAGGGTGGTGAGGAGCCGGTCGGTGAAGCGGCGGATGTCGCCGCGGATGCCGTCGTCCCGGGCCTCCTGTGGAAGAGGCAGGTCTTTTAGCGCGTCTGCCAATCGGGTGAGGTCCTCGTGGCGGTCGGGGTACTGGGCGATCCACCACACCCGGCGCAGGTCTGGATCGGCCAGCACGCGCTGCAGGTGGGCCAGGTGACGCATCTCGTCTTCTTGTTCGAGATCGGCGGCTTGCTGTCGGCGCATGTGTTCCTGGGCGAGTTCGCGGTCCCGGGCCGAGACCGTGAGCTGTACCGACCCGCTGATCTCCAGCCCGGCAACGGCAGGCAGCCACCGGGCCAGGGCGGTGTTGGCGGCGTCCCGTGCGGCGGCGGGATTGAGGACGGAGTGCCGGCGCAGGACGGGGGCGAGGTGCTGACGCAGATGATGACCGGCGATCGCACCCGGTTCGCTGTGGTCCAGTGCCTGCTCGGGTGTCGGGCGCCATGCACCGTCGACGCTGACAGTGAAGAACACGCTGGCGATGTGGCTGGGCATCCGCTCGCCGCTCACGACGAGCGGATGCGATCCTTCGCCGCCTGCCCGGGGAGGCACGGAAGATGCTCTGCGGCGCCGGGGCAGGAGACTCACGCTGTCGTCGTCAGGCCATCGCCGCGTGGCTCGGTGACCGGGGCGACGACGGTGAGGGAGGCCGACTGTTCAGCGAACAGTTGGTCCAGCAGAGTTCTGCGTCGAGTGCGCCCCAGATCGGTCCCGTGGCTCACCAGGAGTGCGGCAGGCCCCTCCTGGCCGATGCTCCCGCGCAGTATTGCCGCTGTGAGCGGGAGTACTTGGTCGTCTGGCAGCTCCGAGAAGTCCAGCCAGCCTGCGAGATGGGCATAGGCCTTCTTGGCTGTAGCACGATCGAGCAGCGCCGCGCGCCAGCCGCGGATGAAGAACTGCGAGATCAACGCTTCGTCGGAGGCGTTGGCTGTCTCCTGTGCCGTGGCTGTTGAAGCAGGGGTGCTGTTCGGGTCCTCTGCGAGTGCGAGGAAGGTGCTCGTTCCGGCCCTGCGCACTGTCTCGTCGGCGGATTCGGACCAGTCGACGATCTCCGACAGCACCCGCGTGCGCTGCTCCGGGATGCTAGCCAAAGCACGTACCGCTTTGGCCACCGCTTCGCGGGCTCGGCCGTCGTCCCGTGAGGCCAGCAGGCGCAGTCGGGTCAGCGCGACACGCGGATACATCTTGCCCAGCTTGCCCGCGCAGATCTCGGCAACCGCCGTGGCGAGCGCTTCGCTTGTGCTCTTCTGATGGGCCCAGTCGTACAACTGCTTACGAACCCCGGCGCCCGTGACCGGGTCGAGCGCCATGGCCTCCAGGACGTCGACAGCCAGCTCCCGGTGCGCTGACCGGCCGGTGTCGATCCAGTCAGTCGCCACGGCCAAGACGGTCCTGCCGCCGGGCAGCAGGGACAGCAGAGCGAGGGCATCGGCGATGCGTCGCAGATGACGAACGGCGACTCCGTGCGGTGTGGTGATGCGCGAGGCCCACTCCAGCAACGGCTGTCGCAGCGCGGGGCGCTGCTGCCAGACGTAGCTCAGAACGGCTTGGGCCAGTCCGTGCCGCTTAGCGTCCAGCGAGATGCTCTCGCCGTCCAGGCGTGCGGCCTGGATGGTGCGAAGCCGCGCGTTCAGATCCCGGCCAGCCAGCGCGCCGCCCGGCGGCAGGGTTCCGCCGACTTCTGCGAAGAGCTGGTCCGCAGCAGCCAGCACGATCTCGGCCGGTGCGGCCTCCAGCAGCGCCGCGGTGATCAGGAGCGCGCGCTCGCGCAGGTCCTCTGGCTTTGAGTGTTTCTCGAACCAAAGGCGCAGGTGTTCCTGCCAGTTGGTGAATTCCTGTTTGACCGCATCTTTGTCGTCTGCGTTGGCCTGGGCGACAAGACGGGCGAGGCGAGCCGCGTCGGATGCCTGGGTCGTCTCCGCGAGGAGTGCGTCGAGGGGAGCGCCGGTCAGCCAGTCCAGCCTGCCGTCCGCCAGGTGCCGCAGATGGGATTCGGCGATTTCTCTCGCCGGCGGGCGAGCCAAGCGCACCGTGGGCACGGCGGTGAACGTTCGTGGATCCCAGGTGCTGGGAGTCGCCAGGATGATCAGGAACGCTTCGGCCGCTTCGGCTTCCTTCTGGTAGTCGGCGAGTCCGGTGTAGAAGTCCTCGGGCAGCGCAGAACAGCTCGTCAGGTCGAGGACGAAGCCGTGCCCATCTGTGTGCGGGATCTGTTCGGTGCGCGGCTGTTCCTCGTCCAGGACAAGCCAGCGGATCCGCTCCCTGGGCACTCCCGCATCGCGCAGTACCCGCAGCGCGGCTGTGCGTCGTCCCGCGCCCGTCTCTCCGAGGAGGACCAGCGCATGGCTCGGACAGTGCGGGCGCTTCAGCTTGCTGACGGCGTGTATGACCTGTCCGGGCCCGTTGGGGCCGGGGACATCGACGAACGCGTTTTCCACGAGGTCCATCTCGTGGTCGTCCATGCTGATTCCGCTCAGGTATTCCCGTCCGCGCACGTACCGGTGCACGTGTTCCACGTAGTCACGGCCCACCTGCGTCACGCGCGCATTGCCTGAAGCATCCGCCTGCTGGGTCGGCATCGTCACGACGCCCTCGGTGCTCGTCATGACCGCTCCGGGCCAGTGATGTAGTTTCCGCCGACCTGCACGATCCGTGCCTTGCCGCTCGCCTTGCCCTTCTGCCTCACGTCGGCTTGGCGCCTTTCGTCCTGCTTCCTCTCGGCGTTCTCCTGGAATACGGGGCTCTGTGGCTGCGGGGTCGACTGATTGTCCGGATCGGTGAGGTAGGGCGTGAGCGCTACCGGATCCATGCCGGGGACGAGGAGCCTGCAGGCTTCCTCGAAACCTTCCTTGCCCTCTACCCGCGCCGTGGTCGGCAGGAACTGGCGCTGATGGAGGTTCCGGGTGCGCCCGGCGTGGACCGTTCGCCGGTAGACGGTTTCCGAGAGGGCCGCGGCGAGGAAGGAGCCGTTGTCCACCGCGGCGGCCATGGCCTGGCGCACGACGATGCTGTCGGCGAGCCGGCAGGCCTCGTTGATGGCGTCGCCGCGGTGCCCGGGTGTCAGCGGTCCGACGTGGACGCTGGCCCGAAGCCGGATGGCCGGATGGCTGGCCAGACGCTGCGCGTTGTAGCGGTGGAGGGCGGCGTTGAGGTTGGTGAGCAGCGGGTCGACGAGACGTGCCAGATGCTGGGCGGGCAGGACGGTAATGGCGCCGTCGCCGGTGTCCTTGAATGCCTCGCTTAGTGAGTGAGGGTCGGGCAGCTGGCTTTCGGCGAACTCGGTGGACAGGATGTCGTCCAGGTCCGAACGCACGACCGCCATCTTCGCTTCGGGGATCTGGCTGTAGCGCATCATGTCGACGACCATGAGAGCGTGCTCGGGCGGGACGTCGAAGCCGTCAGGAGCATTGGCTGTATCCAAGGGGAAGTCACCTTTCGTTCAGCATGAGTTGCCGTGGGCGACTCATGCTGGCCGGGGTGATCTCGTGGTGGTGCCCAGCACTGGGCACCACCACGGTGTGCTGCATCACCTCCGCTCGTCGGCGTGTGCGTGTGCCTGGATGGAGTCCATGTCGTGGATGAGGAGGCCGCCACCCGCCTCGGTGTCGACCCAGCCCCGTTCCCGCCATGGCTTGATGGCGCAGCCCACGGCGTTGCGGGAGGCACCGATGAGCTGGGACAGCTCTTCCTGGGTTAGCCGTACTGCATACGGCAGGCCGTTGGCGGACGCTGCGCGAACCAGCCGGCCCAGTGCGGCGGCCAGCCGCACAGGGACAGCAGCGGTCGCCAGTTCGAGCCGGACCACCTCCGCCTCACGGACCCGGGCGATGGCATGGCGCAGCAGTGGAGCCAAAAGCCCGTGCTCGTCAACGAACGCGAGGAAGTCGGGAGCCGGGATGAGGTGCACGCGGCACGGTTCGGCGGCGATGACGGACGCCGTGCGGGGTTTCGCGTCCAGGACGGCGAGCTCGCCCAGTAACTCGCCGGCTCCTCGCACGGCCAGCAGGGTCCGCTGCCCTTGCGCGCCGGCCAGGGTCACCAGAGCCGAACCGGACGCCAGCAGGATCACTTGCGTGCCCGGGTCTCCTTGGCGCAGAAGCATGCTCCTAGTCGGGCGCAGGCGTTCAGGGGCCAATTCGCGTAGCGTCGACCACAACTGGTCCCCGATGAGGCGTGCATGAGGCTGATACATATCCCCCCTGGCATGTGGCGGCCGTCACAGACGGGATGCTCTCAACTTTCCGCATAGGTGATCAACAGTCCGATTCCGGTCACGATGATGGCTGTGATGAGCAGATCCACAGAGGCCTTGATCGCCCGGTACTTCCTGCGGGCGAGACTCGCCCGCAACGACAGACGGTCCGCTTCAACCCGCACGCGATCCCCACTGCTCATGGCCTGAAATGCCGCCATGACATCCTCCGCTGTTGCCCCGGCGCGCGCCCTCTCCAGCCCCGTCAGCGCGCTGCCATGCGGCAGCACAGGACGAATGGCCAGCAATGCGGTCACCAGTGCCGCGCTGAGGAGAACGCAGGAGCACCCCAAGACGGCACTCGACAGATGCGCGCCATGTGTCAGTGTTGCCAGCGCGGCGCCGACGACGGCCAGCAGGCCGCCTGCGACTGCGCACAGCGCCGCCGCCTTCGCGTCAGCCCGCTGCACCTCGACGAACATCTCGGCGCTCCTGCCGGCGAGCTTCTTTTCCACCACGACGTTCACGGCCACGGCATCGCCAGGCGTCGCTTCAGACACGAAAATCCCCTCCACCCACCGAGTACAGTTCCGACGTGGGTCCACAGTGGGCGAACGGCGTTTGCGGGGCAGCACTCCACCGGGCCTGACGCCTGTTCGGCGCATCACACTGTGAAGCGCGAAAGGTTGCCCCTGAGTACAACGCCTGGGGGCGGGAGGCGCAGGTGGAAGCGGTACGGCATGTCCATGGCTCGCACGTTGGTCCACCGTTCTACTCAGGTGTCTTGTGGCGATGCCGGGGGTGCGGCACGGTGCCTGTCGGCCCAGGCGATGCTGATGCTCGCACTGGCGGGCGATGTCACCCGCAGGCGGAGCACAATTTTCCGGCCCAACTAAGCGTCTGAGGCTCTCCCGTACTCTTAACTACGTCAGGTCCTTTGAACGGGTGCCTGGCGGGTGCGCCTTTGCGGCGCGCTAGAGGGATCGGTCTGTCATTCGCGCTCCGGGCAAAGAGAATCGGATGCAGACCGGCTGAGTGCGCAGGGCAGGGCTGATCAGCCCTGCCCTGCTGCCTGTGCGGCCCTCACCTCGCAGCGCTGTGACGAGGCCACGGGATGGTCCTCAAGATGATGCCCACGGGGTAAACCAACAGCATGATCGAGCCAGGCTCTGAAGCCCGGCTACGCTGCTGACAGCGGCGATCCCTGTTGAGGGCTTGGTCTGACTACCTGAGGCCCACAGGCCTTGCGCTGACAGGAACGGGAGCAGTTCGTGGGCTTGCCACGGCGATGGTGCGTCTCCTCCTGCTAGAGCAGAAAGGGCTCGCGGCGACCTGGAGAAGCAGGCAGACATCAGCCGCGGCCACAGGGAGCGCTGGCGGGTTGCACAGTACTCTTCCCGCTCGACGGCAAGCTCTTCGTGAGAAGTAGGTTTGGCAGACATCTGCTGGCAAGCGGAGAAGCAGGCAACATCGAGTGCGGGCATCGCCAGCACGAGAACGAGGCCTGGTGCGATCAGTTGAACGCTGGGAGCCCTGGCGATGCCGGTCTGCGGTGACTGGGCAGCCTCAGGTCGCTTATCAATCCCTGTTCGGGACGCAAGGGCAGTGCATCTTGGGCAGGCCCGGGCGACAGGTCGTGGCGTTCTTGGTGGCCCGAATACTGCGGCGCACCAAACGAGGAGGGGCTCGTAGAATACACAATCAGTACACGGCGGCAGCGCGTGGCTGCCGTCAAGGCTCACAGGCGTCAGTACTTCCCGTAGAGAGGGGAACGGATACTTATGCGTTGCGTACCTGCCCTCGACGGGACAAGAACATATTGTGGTTCCTCCGGAACTTCCCGTACCCGGTGAAGACTCGCACACGCGCCGACCCATAAGACGTAGATGACCCCACATGCCAGAATCACGGTATGGATGGGGCGATCTGGGATGTGCGAAAGACCTAGGTACTTCGCTTACTGAATCGGGCCAGCGATACACACCACGCACGGGGAATCCTTCGGGCCACACTCTTTGCGTAGAAGACTGCAAGTAATGCCCTGCGCAGTGGCTATCGTTGCAGCCCAAGACATCCGTCCGGATTTTCGCGTGGCGCGGGCCGCCATCACGCCGTCGCCTCGGTCGAAGTACTCCGCTATACCGATCGTATCGGTCGGCCCGTGAGAGCTCGGTATCGAAGTTCGTCGTCGGCCGTGTTGAGGCAGCCGACGAGGACCGCTTAGCCCCGTTGTCCCGAGAACGGCGTGGGCCGGCGCCGCCCGCCGAATCGTCCGATGCGGGAGAGGGGGCAGGTCTGGACGCCACTGACTCTGGCCGGAATTGGGCGTACAGTCGGCGGCGGGCCTGCGCCAGATGCACACGCACGGTGCTCGCGGCAATGCCGAGCTCGTCGGCGACGTCTCCGACGTCGCGGTCCGCCAAGTAGTACAAAGCCATTGCCCGCTGCTGCTGCTCGGGCAGTTGCCGTACCGCATCGACGACAGTGAGCCGCCGCTCGACCTTCTCGGCTACATCACCTTCGACGCCGCCATGGTCGGAGAAGTCGCCCACCACGATGCAGGCAGTCCGCTCGCGGGCCCGCTGCGCCTCGCTGTTGCGCAGCACGGTGCGCACATACCGGTCGGGAGCGTCGATGTTGTCCCAGACCCGGTAGACGGCCACGAAGGCGTCCTGAACCGCCTCCTCTGCCCGCTCGCGGCTGCGCGTGCGGGCGATCATTTCGGCGACCAGCCGGTCGAAGTACGCCGTGTAAAACGCAGTGAAGCTAGCTGCGTTGTCTGCGCCGGAGTGCGAGGCCGTCTCCGACAGGCCCGAGCCGCCGCGGAAGAGGTCTGCGGCGGCCTGGCCCAGGTCAGGCTGCATGCCGGACGGCATCAACGACCACGTTCCATGAGATGGTGGGTGACCGGCAGCCCTCGGCTACGCACCGCGTCCCCGTGTGAGACGTAGATATTCACAGCCGAGGCGACCAGCGCCAGGAGCGAGATGACGGTCGACACCAACGTGATTTTGGTTGCGACCGACCATTGGTTCCACCAGCCGCTCGGAGCCGACTCCGAGCTGTACAACCGCACTTGCATGCGATGGCAGAGGCGATCCGCGACGAGCCATCCGACGAGCGGACAGGTGACGACGATGCAGGCCAGCAGGAACAGGCCCCAGAACGTGCGGTCGTTGACGCCGACGCCGGTGATAACTGTCGCGCCCAGACCCCCCAAGGCGCCCGCGATCGTCCCGATGGTGCGCGACGGCGCGGACGTCGGGCAGAACCGGGGCCTGGTCTCGGTGAGCACCTTGCGGAGCTCGTCGGTTCGCCCCCTCTCCCAGTCGTCGTCGCCGCCCCGCACACGCACCGTCACGATGGTGCTGGTGATCTCCACGATGAGCGCCCGGCCCGAGACCGACTGGCCCTTGATCATCAGATTGTCCAGCTCGACGGGCTCGCCGACGGGCGTACCGTCCCGTACGTCCTCGTCGTTGAGGAGTTCTTGCAGTGTTACCGCCTCGAACGGCCGCGGATATGGCACATTGCGCACCGTCGCGAACTTGACCTCGGTCGGGTCGAACTGCCGCGTCACGTAACGCGCGATACGGGTCAGATTACGGCGGCCGATCTTGCATCCGTACAGCTCAAGCACGATCGGCGGATGCCCCGCGGTGCCTTGCGCCGCGGGGTCGAACGGGTAGGCCACCATGGCCTCCTCAATGATCTCCGAGAGGGTTGGATTACTGCGGTGATCGCGCTCCGGGCAGGAATCGGATGCACCTCGAACCGCATCTAACACGGTCAGGGCGGCGTCCGCCAAGCGGAGTTGGATACTCCGTGAACCGCCAGTGGCTACTGGCGCGATCAAGTACTCCGTCGTTGACGGGAATTGATCGTTTCGTGCTTGGAAATGATCGCCCGACGCTGTCCGATATCGCGTGCGGTTCGCCTGGGGCGCAGGTGACCGTGAGCGGGCTTGGGCAAGGTGCAAACGCTCGCTAACGACAAGGTGCTGCGGGGTGCATTTGTCGCAGGAGTAGAGCTTTTACTATGGTCGAGGAATCGTCGACGATTTCTTTTTTCCTCGGAAGGCCACGGAGGGTCGCCGCACGGGATGCGTTTCGCCCAAGGGGGATTGTCATCCTGTCTTCACGAGGAAGCACTCGCCGAGTGCTCTGCTTGGCGGCAAAATATCCAGCAGCGTGGCACGACGCATGCGTTATTTCCCCTACAACTCAGGGCTGTGGCTGTGGTTTCGCCGCAGGCAGGTTGTCCGTCCGGCTACGGCGTCACCCGATATGCGCCATACTTGCCAGGCAGATGAGGGCCGATGATCTGTCCGGGAGTTTCCATGCCACGTTATCTCGATCCTGGCGAGGCCAAGTTGGCGATGATCCGAAAGGGGGTGTGGCCAGTCTCGGGCTGGCCCGGTGCGGGTAAAGGGTGGTTATGCGTTTGCATGGAGTGCGGGTCCTTCGTCACCCCGGTCTACAGGAACGTCATGCGGCCAGGCTCCGGCGGTTGCAAGCCATGCGGACGGCGGAAGGCGGCTGAGGCGAGGCGCACGCCGCACGATGAGGCCGTGAAGGCGATGCGGGTCGCGGGCGTCGAACCGTTAGAGCCCTTCCCCGGAGTGGATGTGCCCTGGCGCTGCCGCTGCCTGAGCGCCCTGTGCCCGGGACTATGGATGGGCGATTCGGCCGACATCCGGCCCCGCCTGAGCGACGCACGAGTGAGCAAGATCTCCGCCTGTAAGTACTGCGCGCGCGTCGCGATACGACCGGAGCGCGCAGCGCAGCAGATGACCGAACGTGGGATAAAGCCGCTGGAGGGCTACGAGGGAGCCTGGAGACCCTGGCGGTGCGAGTGTCTGGCCTGCGGGGCAGACGACATCACGCCGTCCTACGCGAACGTGGTGCTTAACGGTCAGGGCGGGTGCCGGCACTGCGGCGGGAGGGCCAGGGTGCCCGAGCGGCAGGCCGTCGCGGAGATGCTGGCAGCCGGTGTTCAGCCCTTGCAGGATTATCCGGGCGTGAACGAGCGCTGGCGATCGCGCTGTCTGGCCGAGCACTGTCCTGGGCCTGCAGACAGGATCATCTATCCGCGGCTGGGCTGGGTGCGGCGCGGGGCCCAGGCGTGCAAGTGGTGCGCTGGTGTGGTCATCGACGCGCTCACCGCGCATGACATCATGGTCAACCAGGCGAGCCTGCTCCCGCAGGTCCCCTACCCGGGCGTGCGCGAGCCGTGGAAGTGCCAGTGCCAAAACTGCCAGAGCATCGTGTATCCCACTCTGAGCAGCGTCACCGGCCGCGGCACCGGGTGTTCCGAGTGCGCCGAGCACGGCTTTCAGCGCGGCCAGCCTGGCTTGCTCTACCTCCTGACGAACGAGCGCCTGCAGGCCGCTAAGGTCGGCATCTGTAATCTCGGCACCGGCCGAATCGAGAAACACGAACGCCGTGGCTGGGCCCGGTACGCCATGCTCAGCTTTACGGTGGGTCGCGAGGCCGAGTTGCTGGAGAAGCAGGTCCTTGCCGAGTGGAGGTCGCAGGGCTGGCACCCGGTTCTCGACGGCGAACAACGCTACGACGGATGGACGGAGACAGTGACCCTCAGTCCCAGCACCGCCGACGGGTTGTGGCAGGGAATCCTCGATCTCCATGTACTCACTGCAGCTGCGACGGCCGCCGTCCCCACCCGGTCAGCCGCCGATCGCTGACACGGAGCGAGCGGGCTGCTGGTACGTCACCTCATCGCGCCGCCGACCTGCACAAGCCCGAGCTCCTGATCGGCACCCCGCAGTCCGCGCGACCACAGGGCGGAGGTGAAGGGAAGAGGCAGCATGGGCCGCGCTGGCCGCCTCGTGGGCCTACCCGGCGCCCGGTCCGTCATCGCTCTCAACCGTAGGCCCAGGGATCGGACCAGCACAGGACTTCCTCAGGGCCTTGCTCACACAAGGAACTCTCGGAGGTGATGGGCGTGCTGGGGTCCTGGCGGGATGCGGCAGCGGCATGGTCCGTGGGCGACAGCAGCCGTAGAGGGCGGGGTGCGGCGGGGGAGTGGCGAAGAGGTTCGGTGACGACCACCGCATGCGCGGTGGTGGTCGCGCAGGTGCGGCAGGTGTCGGCCAGCCGCCACAGGCGCCCGCTGTCGTCGCGGCAAAAGAGCAGGACCATGGGGCCGCCGCAGCCACGGTGCCGGGGATGCCAGCGGCAGGCGCGTTCGCCGCACTGGCAGGTCCGCAAGTGGTGGGCGAGAGCTTCGGCGCGTGCGTGCTGGGCCAGGTGAGTCACTGCGCGAGCGTGGATACCCGGAGGCCCGGTGCCGACGGGAACCGGGCCGCAATGGCCGCACAGTAGGTCCCGCCCCCAGGAGTGCGTGCGGATCTCCACTGTCCAGGTGCGCCGCCCCGGGCGCGTGGTCCTGCCGGATCCCATTCGTCGTCATCCTCCCTGCGTGCTTCGTGTCGCCGGCTCTGCTCCGCACCCCGTTTCCGGGAGGGGGCGGGCTGGCGGCCGCACACGCTAGTGAAGACGTCTGCCCTGAGTATTCGGCGGACACCCCGCCGAAATAGGGCAGATGTCTACACTGACGGGGCAGGGGTCTGCCCCGTGCGATGGACGGGTGACGATCTTCCCGCCCGACCCCAACCTCCATGAGCTCCGCCTTGAGCTCTCCCGGCTGCGGGCCGCACGCGGATGGACCTACGACGAACTCGCCGCCCGCAGCGGCCTGTCCCGCCGCACCCTCATCGAGATCGAGCAGGGCCGCACCATCGGCACACTCGCCACTTGGCACGCCCTCGCCCACGCTCTCGGTGCCCCCGTCGACCACCTCCTGGGCACCCTCTGCGCGGGCCACGAACCACCCGCCCCGCCGGCAACCTGACCCGGCCGTTCGAACACTGTCCCGCCTGAGGCCCGCTTGGCATGACCACCCGAGCCAGCGACGACCCTCCGAATGGAAGGCCGTAACAGGAACATGGGTGCGGTGTGTTGCGGCCAGGCGGGGGATATCGGCGGCAGCGCTGCGCTTGATACGGCGTGTCGCCTGCCAGGTTGCCGCGCATGCACGCCACCAACACCTCTGTCGGCGACCGGGCCTGGGACGGTAGCTACAAACACCGCCGCCCCCCACGCTTCCTGCGCGTAGCCCCGGGCAGCCCCACCCGTCTCCTGCGCACGGCCCAGCAAGGCCAATGCTCCGATTGCGGCAACCGCATCGAGTGGTACGACCGCACAGCCGACCACAACCCCATCCCCCTCCACCCCACCGAACTCCCAGCCGTCGCCGTGCCTCCACACCAGCGCTGGCACGTCGATGCCGGCATCGCCCACCCCGCCGGTGACGGCTCACCCTGGTGCCGCGTACGCCACCGTGCGCTCTGCCCCGCCGCCCTCGCTGAATCCGCTGGCAGCACGATGGACGCCCTGCGGCGCAGCCTGGCCCTCACCTCACGCCGCCTGCAGGACACCGGCCGCTTCACACCACTCCCACCTCCGTCCACCGACCCACCAACCCCCGACCCGGCCGCGCCAGAGCTCCGGCCGGTGGTGCAACTCCTGTGCCTGCGCTACCTCGCCCCCGGCCCACTGGAACAGATCCCCTGCGTGGCCCAGACCCGTGCCCGCCGCCGCTGCCCTCACCCTGTCCTCGACCCCGATGCCCTCCCCGGCACCTGGACCCTCACCCCCCTCCACCACGACCACGACCCCGGCCATCTCCCCCTCGCCGAACTGTGGCTGGCCCTTTACGACCTGACGCACCTGCCCTACAGCGAACAACTGCGCTGGCGCGCCCAGCGCTGCACCGCCCACGCCACCGCCCCGGACGCCGCCGACATCGCCCGCACCACCTGGGAACCCTTCAACCCCCGCACCCACCACCAGCACATCCGCCACCACCTGCCTGACCTTCCACACCCCGCCTGCCAAGGCCGCGGATGACGGACTCCCACTCCCGCGTGCTGATCTGCGGCAGCCGCCGCTGGCCCTGGCCCGACACCATCACCACCCTCCTGGACCGCGCGGCCGCCCGCCACGGCAACGACCTCGTCATCATCGAAGGCGCCGGCACCGGCGCCGCGAGCGCCGCCCACCACTGGTGCACCCACCACGACCTGCCCGCCTGGCGCCACCGCTGCCACCCCCTCGCCCCCGCCCCCGGCCGACGCACCCGCACCCGCTGCTGGAGCGAAGCCGAACGCAACCAGCGGATACTCCACGACGAAGGCCCCCGCCTGGTCATCGCCTTCCACGAGAACCTCCACCCCGCCCACCCCGGCAGCACCAACGACATGTGCCGCCGCGCCCTCACCCTCGGTGTCCCCGTCTGGCTCGTGCCCACCGCCGACCCCGACAAAGGCCTGTGGCTGCACCTCAGCCACTACACCGGCCCACCCCCTCCCGCACCCAGACCCGACCAGCCCGAACCCACCGCCGCTCCACCCGCCGTCCCCGGCACCAACCCGGCCCGAACCCACCTTCAATCGTGTCCCGCCCCGCCACCGACGCCCTCCTGACCCGAACCACCCTCCGGCGCTGCGCCGATGCACCTCGAGAAGTGCCAGGGGCTGTTCCCCGGCCCTCACCCCTTCAGTTTCTGGCTGACGGGGCGCACAACCCACCCCAACCACAAGGACCGAAGCCCGCAACCCTGACAGCGCCCGCGCAGCCATTCAGCATCCACCACGCCGGACGAGCCACCCTCCCGCCCATCTCACCGCAAGGAATGAAGTCTTCTGTGACCGCGCTACCCACCCCACCGCCCGCGGCCGGTGACCGGATCGACGGAGTCGTCGACCACCTTGTCCATGTCACCTACGACCACCACACCGTGCTCCGCCTGACCGTCGCCGACGACACACCCGACCCGCGAACGGTCACCGCGGTCGGGAAAGCCCTGTTCGGCACGCAGCCGGGGGAGAGCCTTCGCCTGACCGGCACCTGGACCCGCCACCTCCGCTACGGACGCCAGTTCAAGGCCGAGGTCTGCGAGCGCACCTGGCCGGCGACCAGGCGCGCGACACGTCTCTACCTGGCCTCCGGACTGATCCACGGCATCGGCGAAGCACTGGCCACCGCGATCGTCGACCGATTCGGCGACCAGACCCTCCACATCATCGACACCGAGCCCCAACGCCTTCTGGACGTCCACGGCATCGGCCCCACCCGCCTGGAACGCATCACCCAGGCCTGGCACACCCAGAAGGCCATCGCCGAGATCATGGTCTTCCTCCAAGGCCTGGGCATCCCCGCTCACCTGGCCATCAAGATCTACCAGACCTACACCGACGACGACCGCAACCCCATGGACGTCGTCCGCCACACGCCCTATCAGCTGTGCCGCGACATCCACGGCATCGGCTTCGAGACCGCCGACCGCATCGCCCTGGCCGTCGGCATCCCCAAACACAGCGACCAACGCCTCCAAGCCGCCCTCCTCCACACCCTCACCCAGGCCCGCGCCCGAGGCGACTGCCACCTGCCCGAACGCGTCCTCCTCGCCCGCACCCGCCACCTCCTGACCGACGATGACCCCACCATGGCGGACATCCTCGAAGACCCGATCCTGCGCCAGGCCCTGGACACCCTCCGCGCCCGCGGCGACACCGTCATCGAATCCCTTCCCACACCCGTCCTCGAAGACGCCGACGTCCACCGCGCCGTCACCGCTGTCAGCCTCACCTTCATGTACCGCGCCGAGACCGGACTGGCCCAGGACATCCAGCGCCTCCACCAGGCGCCGCCCACCCTGGCCGAGCACACCGACTGGACTAGCCTCTTGACCCAGGCTGCCCCCAAGGACCTGACCGACGAGCAGCAGCAGGCCGTCCTGACCGCGCTCACCACACCGGTGTCGGTCCTGACCGGAGGCCCCGGCTGCGGCAAGACCCACACCCTGCGCACCCTGGTCACCCTCGCCGACCAAGCGGGCCTCACCATCGCGCTGGCCGCCCCCACCGGCAAAGCCGCCAAGCGCATGGAGGAGACCACCGGACACCCGGCCACGACCGTCCACCGCCTGATCAGCTCCCCGCCCGCTCCGACCGACCGGTCTCATGAGCCCACGAGGCTGGAAGCCGCCGACCTCATCGTCATCGACGAAGCCTCCATGCTCGACGTCCAACTCGCCGCCCGCCTCACCGCGGCCATCCAGACCGGATGCCACCTGCTCCTGGTCGGCGACACCGACCAACTCCCCAGCGTCGGCCCCGGCCGCGTCCTGCGCGACCTCCTCGCTGTCCCCGACATCCCCCGCACCCACCTCACCCACATCTTCCGCCAGGACGACGCAAGCGCCGCCATCATCGACAACGCCCACCGCATCCTGCGCGGCCTCCCGCCCCTCCCCGCACCAGGAGTCTTCGGCTGTCACCCCCTGGAAAACCCCGACACCATCGCCGAACACGTCGTAGAACTCGTCACCACCCACATCCCGCACCACTTCAACGCCGCGCCCGACGACATCCAAGTCCTCTGCCCCGCCCGGCGCCACGCCACCGGCACCCTCGCGCTCAATGCCCGCCTGCAGGCCTGCCTCAACCCACCCGCACCGGACAAGCCCCAGCACCACCACGAGGGACATATCTTCCGCCTCGGCGACCGCGTCCTGCAGATCCGCAACCAGCCCCACCGCGGCAATAACGGCGTCTTCAACGGATCCACCGGCACCATCACCGCCATCGACCCCGAAGCCCACCAACTCACCGTCACCCTGACCGACGGCGAGCCCATCCCCTACCTCTTCACCGACCTCGACGAACTCCTCCACGCCTACGCCCTGACCGTCCACCGCTCCCAAGGCAGCGAATACCCCTACGTCGTCATCCCCATGACCACCTCCGCCGGTCAACTCCTCCAACGCAACCTGCTCTACACCGCCGTGACCCGCGCCAGCCGCGGCGTTGTGCTCACCGGACAAGCCACCGCCGTTCACCGAGCCCTGACCAACACCCACACCCGACACCGGTTCACCGCACTCGAACACCGCATCCGCCGGCAAACCGCCGCCACCCTCCAGCCGCGCGTCATCCACGCAGCGGGACAACTTGCCTTGAGCTAGGGGAGGTCGCAACCATGTCTCCACCCCAAGACGACTGCCCACTGGTCGCCGGAGTCGCACATGGAGCTGGTACAGCCCGAGGCCCAACACGGTGATACCAGGACTGCACCGGAGAGAATGACGGTCTTGGCAGCTGGTGACACGACACGGTAGTTCAGCTGCAGCACAGTTTGAGGAAGCGTCGCACTACGCCGGTATGGTTGAATCTGATATCAAACACCTGTGACGGCGGATTCGGTCATCATCGCCGTCCTAATCAGCCACCTCCGTGTCGGAGTACTGGGTACATCCCCTGGGCGGTGTATCTCTTGACTCCCGCTACTGGGCAGTAGGCCCAGTCAGATGTCGCGCAAGGAGGGGATGAAGGCGTGATGCGCTCCGTGAGTGTGGTCGCGGGCAAACCCGGCCGAATACGGGGGGCCTTGGCGGCCGTAATGCTCATTGCAGGGGCAGCGCCCGCAGCAGCGGCCGAGAGCAGTGACCAGCCGCAAACCGTGGGGATGTACACCATGCCGGTGAGTGAGAACATCCCGTCACTGAAGGACCTGCAATCAGGAAAGGCAAGCCTGGCACAGCCGCGGAAGCCCGTGGGGGGCGAGCTCCCGATGGAGACAGTCGGCCCTGCGGCCGCTCACCTCCCCGTATCTGACATGCCATCCGCTATGGCGGACACCCGCCCCATCACCCTGTCACCCACGGCACGCCCGACCTACCCGGAACCGCCCCGGTCCATGACCCAGGCCGAGTGCAAAAGGGGGCTCCAGGGCGGGAAGGTCTTCTATCTGAAGTCGCGTTTCGCGATGTGCGCCGGCATCCAGATGATCCAGACATGGGCGAGAAACGGGGAGCCGACAGGGCAGAGTTCCTTTACTCTGTGGGTCATCTCCACGGTGCCGGACCGGAAGGACCGCACGGTCCACTACCAGTACCTCTTCACTGACTTCAAAAATCTGGGGAGGACAGGCGCTGGCGGACTGAAAGTCAACACTGATGTGAATATGCAGTCCTGGCCGTCCAGTGCACGTAAGCGCGAGGGAGGCTCCATACCTCCCACCAAGACCTTCAACGCACTTAAGGCCAGCCCGAAATACCAGCACAGCGTCATCTTCGACGCAGGCCAGGGACGGGGCAAGGACGACCATATCGCCATGGCCTACCAGCCGTATATCAACATCATCATCCCGCCTCAATGGGTCATACGGGAAGGCGACGGGAAAGTCCGCGTAGGGTTCCTTGCCGCGCAATGGGACGCCGCCAAGTACCTGTACAACTCAGGCGGTGGGGGGAACCCCAAGAAGAAGGGCGGCGCTGCTTTCCCCGTGGCCGTCCACCTTCCTTACAGCTCCCAGGCAGGAGCTCCCGAGAGAGCTGTGGCACAGCACCTCCAGAAGGCGCACACCACGCCCCGGGACACCAAACCAGTAAACTCCAGAAAGAAGGTCCCTGGCTTCGATCCCGACCACAAGCTGCACCGGCTCTACCATGACGGAGCACGCAGAGACAAAAACCGGGCCGAAGCCATCAGGGTATGCCGGGAGTACTGGGGGGACGGCTACACAGAGGGTGGAAAGAAGCAGTGCGACGAATATCCCTTCGCCATCACATACGAGGGCTGCGCTCAAGCGCTCCCGCAGTATGAACCATCAACCCCCAAAGATAATTACTCGGCTATGCCGTTGCCCAAGGAAGACAACGGCAACGCCGGATCTATCCTTGCAGGTTTCCTGACCAAAAACCGCATCATCGACGGCAGGATCGGCACGGAAGAACTCGACGGATTCCTCGTCAAGATCACCTGAGCCCCGTGGGGGCTCAGGCGCTACACGCCTGAGCCCCCACCCTCAGGCGAAACAGACCAGAACTTGGCCACGTAACGCTCGACGCCGTGCGGAACCCCCAGCTCGGCGAGCCGGGCCACCTCTTCACGGCCCGCACAGTAAAGCCGGAGCTTCCACAAAACGCCAGGACGGCCGAGATCGAGGTCCTCCTCCGTAGCACCGCCAACGACCCAAACGGCCAGCGTCCCCGAGGTCGAGCGAATCTCCACCTCTCCCTGCGCTTCCCACGCCTGACTATCGTCGGCCGGCGGCTCCCCCTCCCAGACTTCCGCCTTCAAAAGCGCCCGGTGTGTATGGCCAGCACTCTTGACGTCCACCCGCCCCTCAAAAGCCGTCAGGAACCCCCCGCCCCCATCCAGGCTGTCGTCCGGAAACGGGACGGGAACCTGCGTGTCATCTCCGTCCTGCAAGGAAAATCCGAAGAAATCCACAGGGATCTCCAGGCTTTGCTGCCGGACCAGTAATGCCACCGTCTCTCCTCACTCACTCACTCGCACTCGACCTCCCAATCATATCGAACAAAAATAACTTTGAAATCTCCTCAGATGCCACTCGCTCCGGCGGCTGAGTTCGTCATGCGCGGAGTGTCTGCGCTGGCGGTTGTGGAAGATTTCCAGGTACTCGAAGAGAGCGCCAGCACCACCTCCTCAGCCAGACGTCTGGGCTCGTCCGGCCCGGCGCAGCCGACCTGGACGGGCCGGCTGCGCGGGGCCGCGGGCGTCTTCCCCGCTGCCAGCTGCGCGGCCTCGATCCGGTCGCCGGCCCGCCCCGGCCGGCACCTGGAGATACGAGGTCTGGAGCCGACCGGCCACCGGCGATGCCCCACGGCCAAGGGGCGCCGGTGCCGACCGGTGTTCGAGCACCCGTAGGGTCAGCGGATTCGTGAGCACGGCTTCCTGCGGAGCGGCGCCGGGGCCTCGATTACGATCCGAGTCTCACGTCAGCGACCACGCGACAACCGCAGGGAGACATCGCGCCATGTCCACGACCGTTGACATACCCCCGTACGTACAGGACCGCTGCAACGAGCTGGGCAGCGGCGTCAGTTATGCACTGAAGGTTCTGCGTACGCAGCTCGGAGACGATCCCCTGCTGGGTACTTCGCAGGGCGAGCCGTCCTTATACACCGTGGAGATCGACGGCGACACCTTCGAGGGCTGCCCGGCACTGCACGTGCACTACGCCTACGGCCCCCCGCTGTTGGAGGAGGGCCAGGTGCAGATCAGGGACATTACAGCGGTACACCCGGCCGCCACCGGCAACGGTGACCAAGACCAGGCGCCGGATCCCGGCCTGGAAGAGGCGGCGGTGCGGCAGGTGACCGCCGCGTGGCGGCGGATCGAAGCGTGGCTGCGCGAGCACGCCCCGGCGTCGTACGAGTCCCTCAAGGCCGGTGCGTCCGAGGAGGAGATCGCCGCGCTGGAAGGAACGCTCGGCATGCGGCTCCCTGCGGATCTGCGTGCCGGTGTCCGCGGCGTGTACGGCGCGGGGTTTCTGCTGGACAACCGCACGCTGATGGACCTGGACGCGGTGGCCGGCTTCTACCGGATGCAGATGATGTTCCAGCAGCGCAGCCGTGGTGATGAGGACCCGACGTGGTGTCCGTCGTGGATTCCGTTCTGCTCGTACTGGGTCGACGACCGCAGCTCCGGCCTGTACCTGGACAGCGCCACGGGTGAGTTGGGCTATTTCAGCCGGTACGCTGAGCGCTGGACCGAGTACGCGTCGCTGACCGCCTACCTGGAAGAGACAGCCGACGCCCTGCAGGCGCCGGGCCTTGTCACTGGCTCCAGGCCGGGCCTTGCGGGCGGCGCCCTGGTGTGGGGGCCGCCGACCCATCCCGATCCGGACCATCCATGGGTGGAGTACACCGGCTGAGCTGACGCAGGTGTGGGGACCAGCCCGGGGCTGGTCCCCACACGCGTGTTCAGGCGGTGCTGTTACACCTTGCGCCAGGCGCAGGTGGTGTTGGCGTTCGCGCAGTGTTCGAAGCCGGGGTTGCTGACGAAGAACCCGTCATTGTCGAGCATCCGCCACGACGGTGCCGGAAACTCGTGGAAAGCGCCCGCGTTCTGGACGTCGGGGATCGACGCCCTCCCGCAGCGTTCCTTGCCGGTGGGGCCGTTCGTGGCGGTCCTCGTGTCGGCGAGCAGACCGACGTTGCTGGTTCCGTCACCCATCTTGTCGGCGAAGAGCTGGGCGCACTGGTCGCCGGAGGTCACCTTGTTGACGCCGCCGGGGAAGCCGCCGCTCTCATGGGTGGTGGCCATGGCGTACTCGTCGCAGGACAGGGTTCCCAGCGACGCGTCGGCCGGGTGCTTGACCCAGCCGTTCGGGCACACCAGTCCTCGGCTGTCGTTCGACGACCACGGCTGGCCGCTGCTGTTCTTCACCGTGGTGTCCGGGCCGAGGTAGTGCGTGAGAGAGTCCCACTTCACCGAACCGGCGTGGTCGGGCATCTTCTCCTGCATCCTTCGCGGCCACCGTGTTCGACAGGGCGCGCCACTGTCAGTCCGCCCACAGACCGGTCTCCGGCCCGGCGACGCTGCTGCGGGCTCTCCCGGAGCGCGCGGTTATGGGTTGGCGGTGCTCATGGGCAGCTCATGAAGGGTGCACGGTGATGTCGTCGTAGGTTTCCAGGAGTGTCCAGCGGTGTGTGGTGCGTACCGCGGTGGGGAGCCGGTCGGCGGCGGGCAGTGGTCCCAGGTCGAGGCCGGTGAGGCGAGCGATGTCGGCGACAGGTACCTGGAAGGTGCGGAAAGCGCCGAGCGGGGGAGGATCTCCTGCTCGCGCGGCTTCAGCCATGGCGCGGGCAGCGGCGTCTTTGCTGAGGTCGGGGCTCTGGTCGAGCACGTAGGCGGTGGCGGCCAGGTCCCCGTCCTGCATAAATACGGCGACTTTCCAGAAGCGGAGGGGCACTTGGATGCCCCGGTAGGGCGGATCGGAGTCCTCGAGTACCGGCCCGGTGAATACCGTCAGTTTGCGATCGAACTGTTCGGCGTGGTCGAGGAGAAAGTTCTCCAAGCCCTGCCAGAGCTCTTTGCCCTGGTTGAAGATGTCCATCTGCGGAGCGGCGTTGGTGTAGTGGAAGGTGTCACTGTTCGCCGTGGATGCATCCGGGCCCCATACGGGATCGCGCCTGCGGACCAGGTGTCCTTTGTCCAGGGGGTTGTTTTTGTAGACGGGGTGGCCGGCCTGCTGGGCTTCAGGGATGCGGGGGTCGAAGCGCCAGTCGTCGTTGCGTGGCACATCGAGGAGGTGCGCACCGTCGATCGTGACGGCGGTTGCGGCGGCCAGTCGTCGGTCCGGACGGAAGACGACGCTGAAGTTGGTGTAGGGGAGGATCACCGTTTCGGTGCCCGGGCCGGCAGGGAGGGGCAGCGGCACGGCCGGTCCCAGGAACCGTGGGTTGTAGCCCTTGCGGTTCGTCAGAGATTCGCGGCTCACGGTCTCCGCATGCGATGGGGGATCGGGATGAGTGGCCATGGCGTTGTAGTACCGCGCCGCCTGGACTCACACGCTGCCGCTCGCTTCCCTCCCACCCGAACGGGTGAGAGGGCATCCTGCCCGGGGCGCCAGGCACCGAGAGCCAAGGAGGGTTCAGCTACCAGCCCAGGACGACTGCCGACGGGTCGCCGGAGTCGCGCATGGAGCTGGGGCCTCGCCGCCGACGGCGCCGCGGCCTCGTTCCCCTCTGGCGTCTTCCCCGCCTCACCGTCCTGGCCTGCGCTCTCGCCCCCGTCCCACACCTCGCCGACCCGCCTGCGGGCGATCAGCCACTCGTCCCACTCCCACTGCGCCGCCTCCAGCTCGGCCTGCAACTCCTCCACCCGCTTCCGGGCCACACGCTCCCGCTCCTCCAGCAGCCCCAGCACCGACGCCATCACACACTTCCAGCACGCCATCTTCACGGACGCACCGGACCTACCTCACCCACCCCGGCACTATGCCTGACCAGCACGAACCCAGCCCTACACTCAGTTTCGAGAAGCCCTCTAAAGAGGCTGGCAGGCGGCGATGGGTTGGTTCGCCTTCTGCCTGCTCGCAGGACTGTGGATCGTATGGGGCACAAACTCAGTCGGCGACAGTGTGGGGGCACGCGTCGGGATGACCGTCTTTGCGATCGTCGGGTACACGGTCACGTTCGCCATACCCGGCTGGATCGCGAAGCCCACCAAGCCGCGGGACTGACCAGCCCGGTGCGGGGCCGTAGTTATGGCAGGGGCGGCAGGACCTCGTAGCGGAAAGACACGCTCGCATCGAACCCGGTTGCGCCGAAGCGGTGATATCCGCCGTCGCTGGCCAGCATCACCAGCGCATCCGCCCGCGTGTGGACGTCTTGCTTGCGAACTTCCCAGGTGATCTCCACGTCGCCACCCTCATGGTTGGAGTAGCGGCGGCCCTCCGGTGTCTGCAGGAACCAGGTCAAGGTGCGGTTCTGAGGGTCGACCGCCCGGCAGGTGAAGGTGACGACGTCGCCAGGTCGCAGCGTTGTGGCGGTTTGCACCGCCAGCATGTGCGGCTGGACGGTCATGGCCGTCTCGCTGCTGTTGCCGAGGCTGTCCCTCACCAACTCGATGCGGGGGAAGTAGTTGTCGGCGGGGTCCTTGCCGCTCATGTGTATGGTCACTCGGTTCCTGATCTCTCCGGCAATGGCGCTCAGCAGCTCCTCCTCGAAGGGGAGCAGTTCGCGGCTGTGGGCGACAGCGTTGCGCAGGGCTCCGAAGCGGGCAAGGAGGACGCTGATCTCCTTCTTCTCGCCCATGGCCTCCTTGAAGAGCTCCCAGTACCTGTCGATGAGCCGGGTGAGCTGCGTGAACTCGGTGTACTCGATGAGGTTCGACGGAACGGTGGCCGCGCCGCGCTTGGTGCGGCGCTTCTCTTCCTCTGTGCGCTTCTCGCTGAGCTTCGTCACCGTCTCGGCGTCGAAGACCTGGTGGATCCAACTGGCGCCGAATTTGGCGTTTAGCACATGCGTGAGGAGCTGCCGCAAGGATCGTTCACAGCTGGCCAGCGCCACCGGCGGCTGCATCAGGGGCATTCGGGTTTCCTCCCAGGGGACGCAAGGGTCCCGCCTCCCGGACGGGGGATCGGGAGGCGGGGCAGCTGTTGGGGCGGTCAGGCCTCGAGGTAGGCGACGATACGGCCGCGTCGGCCAGCTCACCAAAGTGTGACGGTAATTCACACGGCGACCGCGGCGGCCGTCGCCCTCGTGACCGTGGTGTGCACCTCGCCGGCGACGGCCGACGTGTGGGGTCTCCGCGCCCGCAGATTGCGCTGCTGTCTGGCTGCACCCCTGCGACCCCATGGGGTGAAGCAACTTCCAGTTCCGCCCCGGCATGCGGTGCGCGCATGCCCGAACCCGAAGGACTTGCCGATGACCACGGACCCGAACGCTCCGCGCCGCGACCAGGACGTGCGGCTCTACCTGTTGTTGATCGCTCTGGCGGTGATCGTGCTCGCCGTGGCGGGCCTGGTCTACGTCACCTATCAGCACCCGGCACTGACCGGCCCGTTGAGTGTCGGCTGGACGGCCGCTGCCGCCCTGATGACCGCGCTCGGATTCGCCATCACTCGCCGATGACCGTGACACGGCCCCGCGCAGCCGGCCCGTCCGAGCCGGCTGCGCGGGGCCGGACGGGCCAGACGTCTGGCTGAGGATCGGTGCGTGCGGTGTCCTGAGCTGACGGGCGTCGAGATTGGCGGATGTCTTCCGCGCGGAACCGATCTTCACACCTGGGTGCACCTTGATCCGGTACAGCTCCGGAAACGCCCCGCCCTTCCGGAGCCGCAGTCATCGCCGGATGTGCACGGTCACCTGAATACCGCCAGCTGCGGTTCCGACACCGGCTACGGCCAAGGCGAGCCGTTCGTGCCCGGACAGGCCAAGGATGACGACCACGGTGATGGTCACAAAGGCGATGACGGCCGGAAGCCAGGGAGACAGCGCCTGGCGGGTGTACCCCGGATCTGGGGTACCTTCGAGAGAGGCCACGGTGTTGTCGTGCTCCTTCCTTCTGTGAGGTGAGTAGGGCCGCAGCCCCTGGCACGACAGGGAAGTTTCAGGTCAGCCGCCAAGCATGGGCCTGCAACTTCCCTTTGTCGTAACCAGACTTCGGGCTGCCTGACTAACGGTACCGACAGGGGTCGACACCCCCGGGCGGCGCGTGGTCCCGGTCTCAGCGCCAAAGCGGCACCGGAGGCAAGGGTCAGACGGTTCTTCGATAAAGTCCTGACCGCTCTCGGCCAGCTGCTGATCCGAAGGTGGGTTTTTGCTGGTCAGCCGCGCTGCGGATCAATCCGCACCCCGCTGAAGTTGCGGACGAAGTCCACTCACATTCGGTCATTTGGCACTGAGTTTCGCCCTCTGGCTTGTGGAATAAGTCACACGGAACAGCTCGGTATCCCGGGGTGTGCCCCGTTTGTTCAGCCTAGATGGACTTTTCGAAACGCCGCAATGCGGACACTTCGCTCCAGTGATCCGTCCGGGAGCGCGGTGCGCGAAGGAGCCACCCGCCCTCGTATGTGCTGTGTGGCCTTCACGAACTGCTTGAGATGCTCGGTCAGGTCGACCATCAGCAGTGAAGCGGGCAACGCAGTTGATGACATCTACATCGCAGTAGTCCGCGTACCGGATGTTCGCCGGTGCGCCACTGCTCAGGGGCTAGACGACCGTGATCGGCTCATCCCGCTTGGCGAACTCGTTGTCGCAATTGCCCATCTTGCCAGTCCTGGCCACATTCCCGGGGCGGCGGGCAGGACGGGCTCATGGGGGTGCTCGGGGGTGCCGGGCGGCTGGAGTGGGCGCCGCCCGGCGCCCGCGAGCCCATCAGTGGGCGGCGGCGAGTTCTTCGATGTGTGCTGCGAAGCCGGCGGTCGGCAGGGGCAGGTCGACGTCATCGACGTACTCGATGGCGGTGGGGACGTAGCGGACGACGGCTTCGGCTGCCTCTGGCAGCACGGTCAGCCGTACGGTCGCGGTCGGTTCCTGGCCCTCCACGCCCAGGTCCATGCAGTGCATGAGGACTTCGTGCTCGGCTGGGGCGAGGGTGTGCCGATTGGGGACCATCTGCTGGTGCCACCAGTCGGCCTCTGGTCCCTCGCCGAGCGCGAGGTGGTGGAGGTAGAGGCAGTAGGCGGCGGTGGTGTTGCCGGCCCCGGCGGCGAACTGCCACCAGAAGCGGGCAGAGTCCTCCCGGGCGGCCAGCTGCAGCACGCAGCCGAGGATCACCGCGCCCTCCGGCTCGGGGGTCCGGTAGCCGATGAACGAGGACATCTCCTGGAGCGCGTCTTCGTCGCCGACCAGCATGCGGCACACCGCGCGCAGTGCACCGGCCGCGTCCCCGAGCAGCTTCTCGTCCGGCTTCCATCCTTCTGGGCGCTGCTGGGGCGGCTTGAACAACGCGGTCTGGGCCCGGCGGGACTGCATGGTGTCATCGAAGCTCAGAGCACCCAGGACCAGGCGGTCCGCGACGCGGGCCGCGATCCGCTCCTCGGCTGCGACCAGCTTCTCGTGGGGGTAGGGGCGGTGCACAAGCCGGGCCTTGGCCAGCATCCGGTCAATCGGTGAGTCGCCCATCACGGACTTCCTTCCTGCTCGTCCAGCCCGAGAACCTCCCGCAGACGCCGTCTGGCGTGGCGCGCGGTGGACCGGACCCCGGCAGGGCTGATGCCGAGGATGCGTGCGGTGGTGGCGGCGTCGAAGCCAAGGCTGCAGCGCAGCACGATGACATCCCGCTGCCGGTCGGGGAGATCGCTGATCGCCTCGTAGACGAGCATCGAGGTCTCCAGCTCGCCGATCGGGTCCACCGCGGTGCGCAAGTCGTGCGTCTCGAACGAGGCAACGTCGGCAACCACGGGCCGGCGCTTGCGGCGGCGGGCCAGGTCGATGGTGCGGTTCTTGACCACCTTCCACGCGTACGCCTCCGGCGTCGGCTGGGCCAGCACGGTCGGCCAAGACAAGGCGAGCTGCTCGAAGGCATGGTCGACGGCTTCCTCAGCGTCCGCGCTCGACCCGAGGTGTATCTCGGCCCAGCGCACATAGGCGGCGCGGTAGAGCTGATGGAACGCCCGGAAGTCCGCCGGTAGAGCGGCCGCACGGACACCGGGCCGACGGCTCAGGTGTCCCTGCGGCATCACCGGCTCACCTCCCGCTGACGAAACGTTCACGGCCTTTCGGCCCCTTCCAGTTGTCAATGACGATGCTCGTTCAGCACCAGAGGACCGTTGAAACCCTCCACCCCTCATAGCGTCCGTAAAGGGACGGGCGTGCAGGAGACGACCAGGAAATCTTACAAAGTGCTACTGGATCATTACTTTAGGTTCGAATCGAGAGGTGGTGCTGGCGCCCTGCTCAGGCCGACGAAGAGCTTCGCGAGCTTGGCCGACTGGGAGGCTTGGGCCGTGAGCATCATCCGCCGCCCGTTGGGCACCGGTCCCCGTCCCGACGCCGAGGGCGAACTACCGCCGATTGGCGACAGCCGCGAGCGCGGCCGTACAGCTGCGGAGCGGGCGGCCGCGGATCCGGCCGCACCTCCCGTCGAGGGACAGCAGCCCCGGCTGTCTGGCCGCCGCCCACTGGGCACGGGCCCCGACGAGAGAAGCTCGCCCAGGTCAGACGGGACCGTACACAGCCCATAAGCACGCACTCAGGGGCGTAGCCGCCGCGCCATGGCGTAGAGCAGTGGTGCGCCGTCGAAGGGGACAGTCTTCCCGATGGTGCGGTAGCCCCATTGTTCGTACAGGGCGACGACCTTGCTGTGTGCCGCGTGAACGAGCAGCGTGGCGCGCTCCTTGGCTCGGTCAGCTATGAGCGCATCGTGGAGGCGACGCGCGATGCCAGCGCCGCGCCAGGGCCTGCGGACGTTGAGCTCGGAGAGGGCGAAGGTGCGGCTTCCGGTCTCGCGGGTGAACACGTCGTCCGGTTGCGGGTCGACACCTTGAGGTGACCCCGGTTTCGTGGAGTCCCTGAAGCCAGGCTTATGATCCTGGCCCGAAGGAGAACCACGAGCAGTGCCAGCACCACGTAAATACCCTGACGAACTCCGAGAGCGGGCCGTCCGCGAGGTCCGCGCCACCGGCCGCCCGATCGCGCACGTCGCCAAGGACCTGGGCATTCACAAGGAGGCCCTGCGCGGCTGGGTACGCCAAGCCGAGGCGGACGCCGGCGAGCGGGATGACCGGCTGACCACAGCCGAGCGTGAGGAGCTGAGGCAGCTCCGCCAGGAGAATGCGGAGTTGAGGCGGGCGAACGAGATCCTCAAAGCGGCGAGTGCGCTTTTTGCCCAGGAGCTCGACTGTCCCCGGACGAGGCCGACCAGGTGATCGACAGCCTGAAAGAAGACGGCTTCGGGGTCGGGCCCGTATGCCGGGTGCTCGGCTGGTCCGAGTCCGCCTACTACGCCCGCAGGAAACGGCCGAAGTCGGCCCGCCGACTCCGCGACGAGCAGCTGATGCCGCTGATCGAAGAGATCCACGCCGAGTCGGGCGGCACCTACGGGACCCGCCGGATCACCCGCGCCCTGCGGCGCAAGGGCGTCGACGCGGCCCGCTGCACCGTCGAGCGGCTGATGCGCGAGCTGGGCCTGGAGGGCGTGATCCGCGGGCAGCGGCGGCGGACCACCGTGCCGGAGCCGTCGGCGCCCCGCCCGCCGGACCTGGTCGACCGCGACTTCACCGCCACCCGCCCCGATCAACTCTGGGTGGCAGACATGACGTACGTGCGAACGTGGTCGGGCTGGGCCTATGTGGCGTTCGTCCTGGACGTGTACTCATGGATGATCGTCGGCTGGCAGGTCGCAAACCACATGCGGACCGAACTCCCGCTAGATGCACTGGAGATGGCGCTGTGGAGACGGAGGATCAAGAAGGACTCCGGTCTCATTCATCACAGCGACCGCGGGTCGCAATACGTATCGATTCGGTACACCGACCGGCTCGCCGATGTCGGTGCCTCCGCGTCGGTCGGTTCCGTCGCGGACTCGTACGACTGTGAGGATGGGGTCACCGCCGCCGGGGTGGCCTGACTGGTGTTACGACTGACCCTTCGGGTGTCCTTGCTGTTGATCTGTCGGTCACTCCGTCGGCGGGTTCTATGCGAGCCGTCGGCCGCGCGGGCAGTGACCGAATAGGAGCCTGCTGCCACCAGGCACTCGTCACAGTCCTGTCCTCCCGCCCGGCCGACGGTCCCGCGCTGACCGCCGTCCCGGGAAGGGAACCGACAGCCATGACCAGCATCCTGCAGACCGAACCGATCGGGAAAGTCGTCGTCGGAGTCGATACCCACAAGCACGTACACACGGCCGTGGCCGTCGACGTCGTCGGGGGTGCTCAGGGCACGATCAGCGTCTCGGCCGACCGTGGCGGCTACGAGCAACTCGCCCGCTGGTCAGCCTCCTTCGGCCAGGTGCTCGGCTTCGGAGTGGAAGGCACCGGCTCCTACGGTGCCGGGCTCGCCTCCTATCTGCGACGCCACGGGCACAGGATAGTTGAGGTCAACCGTCCGGACCGGCGAGTGCGCCGGCAGCGCGGCAAGTCCGACCCGATCGACGCCGAGAACGCCGCCCGCGCGGTCCTGGCCGGCACGGCCACCGCCACCCCGAAGAGCGCCGAAGGCACGGTGGAGATGATCCGTCACACCAAGATCGCCCGGGACACCGCGGTGAAGTCGCGCACTCAGGCCATGGTCACGCTCAAGGCCCTGATCGTCACCGTCCCCGACGAGCTGCGTGAACAGCTCCAGGGCCTGTCCAAGATGGCCCTCATCGAGCGGTGCGCGGGACTTCGGCCCGGCAATTTGGTCACGACGTCCGCTTCGGCGAAGCACGCCCTACGAGCGCTCGCCCGGCGCTGGCTCGACCTGAACGATGAGGTCAAGAGCCACGACACCCTGCTGACCACCCTCACGAAGTCGCACGCACCCGAGCTGGTCGACTCGTTCGGCATCGGCCCGGACACCGCCGCCGAGGTCCTGGTCGTCATCGGCGACAACCCCGAGCGCATCCGCTCCCAGGCCGCGTTCGCCAAGCTCGCCGGTGTCTGCCCGATCCCGGCATCCTCCGGGAAGACCACCCGGCACCGTCTCAACCGCGGCGGCCACCGGCAGCTCAACTCCGCGCTCTACCGGGTCGTCATCGTCCGCATGCGCTTCCACCAGCCGACCATCGACTACGTCACTCGCCGCATCGCCGAGGGGAAGACGAAACAGGAGATCATTCGCTGCCTCAAGCGCTACCTCGCCCGCGAGATCTACCAGATGATCAAAGCCCGACCGGGACCCACCCCAGCGGCTTGACGAACTATAGGAGCGTCAACGCCATGGCCGAGGCGCTGAACGGCACCTTCAAGGCCGAGCTGATCGAGATGCAGGGGCCCTGGCGAGACGTCGACCAGGTCGAGCGGGCGATCTTCCAGTGGGTGACGTGGTACAACGAAGAGCGTCTCCACTCCGCGCTCGACTACGTACCGCCGGCCGAGTACGAACGGGACTTCTGGCGGAGCCAGGAGCAAGTCCCGCAGTCCGCCTGAAACAAGATCACCGGACTCTACGAAACTCGGGGCAGCTCACCTCGCCACCAGGTGGTGGCTGGGCTCAGCGGCGCGCCGTAGGCAAAGCCGACCGGTTCGGCCTTGTCGTATCCGATGAGGCAGGCGAAACCGGGCCGAGCGGCCCAGTGGTCAAGGAACCGGGCGAATTCCTCCCGGGTGGCGAGCGGGTCGTCCAGTTCCGCGTACACCTCGTCATGGATACCGAGAACGAGTTCACGGTCGCCGCTGGTGTAGTGGCGCAGGTCGAGCGTGGATGTCACAGGTGGCCTCCGGCATGCTGGGATGCGGCCGCGGTCACCTGCTCCAGGCGTCGGGCGATGCGGCTGCTGGTGATCGTAGAGATCGGAACGCGCTGGGCCGTTGCACCCGCCTGCTCGGCATGGCCCTGGGCAAGCTGGAGCTCGGCGAGCAGCACCGTGTAGTAGGCGCGGTTGCGGGTTGTGAGTGGGCGCCGCTCCCTCCGGCCAGTTCGGGCATCGCCAGGACACCACTGCGGATCCTCGGATAAAGGATCTGCAGCAACCGAAGCCCCAGGACCTACTTCCGGCGGTCACTGTGCGCTCCAACCGATGTTTACGCTATCCGTACGCATTTGGTACGCGAAACGTGCGCTTACGGTTAGGGTTGCGGAGCAGGAGGTGCTCCATGTCTGAGCTGTTCGACGCGGTCGATGCGCTGGTCGCGTCCCGCTCTGCACTGCCGCCACCGGCGGAGCGCAAGCGGCTGCGCGCCGCGCACGGCCTGACCCTGGATGAGGTGGCCGAAGCACTGCAGGTGCGGCGCGCGACGGTCAGCGGCTGGGAGGCCGGTAAGACCGAGCCCAGGCCGCCGGAGCGTGACGCGTACGCGCGGCTGCTCGCCAAGCTCGCGGAGCTCTACCCCGCCGACTCCAACTCGGCGGCGCCCGCTGAGGACACGGCTGTTCCGAAGACCTCCGCGCATGCTCCCGCCCCGGTTCCGGAAGCGCGGCTCGTATCCACAGCTCCGGCCTCCGAGGCTGCGGACATGACCGCCGAACACAACACCCAGACCCGCTTCACCACCAACGCTGCTGCGCCGGAGGGCGCGTCGCGTCTGGTGGCCACGCCCAGGCCATCGTCGACGTCGCGCCGCCCGGCCGGGCGGAAGGCCGCCCCGGCGAACACTCCGGCCGGCAGCGCGGACCCGCGCTTCGTCAACGGTCCGCTCGCGGTCGTCGACGTGGATGACGACGGCCAGGTGCTCGCGCACTGCGTCGGCGGCTTGGTCCTGGACGTGCCCGCCAAGTCCCTTCCGTCTCTGGTCGACTGGACCTTGAAAGAGGCCCGGCTCGGGCAGCCGAAGCTGTCCGGCCCGGGCAAGGACGCCGACCCGCTGCTCGTCCTCACCCAAGCCGCGCTGGAGCGCTATGGCTTGCCGGTCGCCCTCACCGAAGAAGAGCGGCTCGCCGGGCGGATCCCGGAGGGCCACAAGGTCGTCAAGCAGCTGGCCCGCGCGGAGTGGAAGCTGACCAAGAGGGGCTTCGGGCCGTGGGCGCGGATCTACCGCCCGGCCAAGGGCTCAGAGCGGGCCTGCGTGCAGCTGTGCATCCCGTCGTGGCACGCGCTGGACTCCCGCCACTGGGGCGAGACCGGGCAGCTGACATCGGCGGAACTGGCCCGGATCCTGGGCGTGTACGCGTCGCGGGTGATGACGCCGCGCGGCTCCACCGCCGTGACCGGCCTGGAGCTGATGACCGCGCTGCACCCGCCGACCCACGCCGTGCGTGACGAGGCCACTGGCACCTTCCGGAAGTCGGACACCAAGACGCCGGGCTCGCTGGGCGAGCATCCGGTCGACTGCGCGCCGTGCGAGGCCCCCGACGGGCACCCGATCCTCAAGGACCTGCCCCGCTTCCA
The DNA here is from genome assembly GCF_040607655.1 of Streptomyces sp. NPDC005266. Classification (NCBI taxonomy): domain Bacteria; kingdom Bacillati; phylum Actinomycetota; class Actinomycetes; order Kitasatosporales; family Streptomycetaceae; genus Streptomyces; species Streptomyces sp. NPDC005266. The sequence continues at coordinate 35,329 of NZ_JBEXHC010000015.1, read as the reverse complement.
CGTCCGCGGCCCGGGCGAGAAGCTGTTCGAAGAGGCCTTCGACTGGGCGCGCCCGCTCACCGACGCCGAATGCATGCGCCGCAACCTGGTCGGCCTGGACGTGAACATGGCCTTCGCGGCCGGAGCCAACGGCCTGGTCGTCGGCCTAGGCGAACCGACGCACGTGAAGGCGCCGGTGTTCGATGCGAAGCTGCCCGGCTCGTGGCTGGTGGACCTCTCCCACGTCGACCTGTCGAGGGTGAAGGTCGCCAAGGACCAGTGGGCGGACCTGGACGCCGGCCTGCTGCCCAGCCCGTTCACGCCGAAGGGCGAGCGCCCGGAGGGGCCGGCCTGGTACGCGACGCCGACGGTGGCGTACGCGGTGGAGCTCGGCTACGACGTCACGCCGATCGAGGCATACGTGCGGTATGACAACGGCCGCTACCTGGACGCCTGGTACAACCGCCTGCGCGACGCCTACCTCGCTACGATGGCCGACCTCGGCGTCGACGCCGACCTGTCACCAGCGGACTTTCTGGCAGCCATGGACGGCTACAAGGAGCGCGACCCGCAGCTGGCGATCGCCGTCTCGGCGATCAAGGCGACGGTCAAGGGCGGCCTGGGCAAGCTGCGCGAACGCCCCCGGGGCGAGGGCTGGAAGCCCGGGCAGCCGTGGCGGGCGCTGTCCCGCCCGACGTGGCGGCCGGACATCCGTGCAGCGGTCATCTCCCGCACGCGGATCAACCTGCACCGGAAGATCGTCAAGCACGCGGCGTTCACCGGACGGTACCCGGTGGCGATCCTCTCCGACTGCGTCGTGTACGCGGCCAACGGCACCAGCCCGCTGGACTTCCTTCCCTACCGGGACGGCAAGCCGCTGCCCGGTGGCTTCAAGCTCGGCATCAACCCGGGCCTGGTCAAGCATGAGGGCACCCAGAGCGTGCTGTGGGGGGAAGAGGTCCGCGAGCGGTTCAACGCGCCGGAGCTCAACCTCGCCCGGTACATCAAGGACGGCACCGTCACCGACGTCGACAACGGAGAGTAGGAGAGAGCGACGATGACCCTGTTCGGGGACGGCCTGGACAAGGCGGTGCAGAAGGCGTTCACCCGCCCGGCCCCCAAGAGCGCGGGTGCTCAGATGCGGTACCTGGTCAAGCAGCTCAAGGGCACCAAGGCGGTCGCTGAACTGCTCGCAATGTCCCAGCGCCAGGTGGAGCGGTACGTCAAGGACGAGGCCAAGAAGCCCCGCCCGCAGCTCGCCGCCCGCCTGGAGCGCGAGGTCAAGGCACGGTGGCAGCCGCAGATCCGCGCCCAGGCGCGGCAGAAGGCGGCGACCACCGGCGGCATCGTCATCGACACCCGCGCCCGGATCGGCTACAAAGCGCCGGTCGGCACCACTGACGAGGACCGGCTCCGTCACCTGACCGTGGCGCTGCCACCGCAGTACGCCGCCCGCTTCTTCGAGGCCCAGGAGCAGGGCGCCACCGACCAGCATCTGCAGGAGATCGCCGCCGAAGCGCTCAAGGAGGTGTACTTCCAAGACGGCGGCCGCCGCGCTGGCCAGCTGGAGGAGGTGCGCTTCACCGACATCATGCACCTGGAGTTCGAGCTGTAGGCGTCCCCGAACACCCCGCGTGCCTCGGACCTGTGGCTGAGTCTTGCGAGCTGTCTTGTTCAGCCGAATAGAGAGCCCGAACACATATGCGAAATGCGTTGCCGCGAATACGTGTTCGGTATCTTGTGCGGATGCGGCGCGTCTCCCATGAGGAGCTGACTTGATTTCGGCTGATGCCGGCAAGTGAACTGTCGCTGATCCGTGGCGCTCCGGATGGTTGGCCCTGTGGGCCGCGATCATGTCGAAAGCTTTCGTTTCCGCAGCTCAGATGGTTTCTTCTGGGCTTCTTCATCCTCGTGATAAGCGAGACGAACACGTCCGTTCCTCCCGCTTGAATCAGTGCCCCTGCAGTGGTGCGTGGGCGCTGATTCAAGTCATTGACGAGTGGTCGAATCCCCTCGAATTCCCGGGACTACAGCGGGCAATGTCAGTGGCGGCGGCTAGCTTTCACACACGGCTCGGAAAAGGGAAGCGGCGCCGGTTTTTGCCCGTCCACTTCGCCGAGACGCCATGGTGCCGTCGTCTGCAGGGGGAGATGGTGTTGCGTTCGCGGATGTGGTGGCAGGAGGTCGTACCGGGGGACTGGTACGTGTTCGGGATACCCGAGGGGCTCGTGAAGGAGCGCTACCTTGCCACGCTGGCCGCCCTGGAGGAGCTGTCCACGCGGGGGCCGATGGCGACGTTGTCCGACATCACCGCCCAGTTGAAGGCGGTCGGCTACCACGACCCGTTGTCGGAAACTGAACTGCGCGCCTTGCTGGACCAGTTGCTGAAATGGCAGTTCGCTGAGCCGTTTCACGACTACGCAGCCCCGCTGCGCAGCCTGCAGGGCCTGTCGGCGCGTGAGGAGGCGTGGGCGCTGACCCAGCGGGGACGCGGCATCGTGGCCGCCGTGCGCACTGCGGTCGTCGACGTGGTGCGCGCCCTGCAACTGCCCAGCCGTCTTCTGGACGGGGTTCAGGACACGCTGCGGGAGATCCTCGATCACCTGAAGGATGATCACGGCCGGCTGCCGGGCGACCTGGAGGACGTACGCACCCGCATCGACGAACTGCAGCGGGTGACGGCCGACTTCTACGCGGCACTGGCGAAGATGGTGCAGTCCGACGTGACCGACAACGACGTGTTCGGCGAGAACCGCGACCGCGTCGTGGAGGCACTGCGCCAGTTCCCCCGCGAATACGGGCGCGGCCTGCCACGAGTCGAGACGGCCCTTGCCGGGCTGCGCGCGGCCGGATTCGCCCGCACCGTGGAGTCCGCCGTCGAGCACGCCGGACTCCTCGACGTCGCCGACCAGCAGCACTGGATCGACGAACGCATCCGCCGCCTGAACGACCTGGAGGCATGGTTCAAGCCGGACGGCACAGTGCATCGGCTGATCGACTCGGCCAGCGGGGCCGTGCACACACTGCTGGTCGCCATCGACCGCCGCTACATGGCCCGCCGACGCGGCAGCGACCTGGGCGTCGATTTCCGTGCCCTGGCCTACAGCCTGTACCGGCAGCCGGACGACGCCGAGGCCCGCCGCGTGTACGCGGCCGCGTTCGGGGACTGGCCCGCCTGGCACGCGGTCATCGGCGCCGGCGAGGAGGACGTCGCCCACGGCACTCCCGCCCGGGCCGGCATCGGCCGTCACCAGGTCGAGGTGACCTTGCGGGAACACGAACGGCACGGACCGGCCACCGGACGGCCCCGCAAGGTGCCCGACACCACCGCCGACCGGGCCGCCGCCCATGCCCAGGCACAGGCGGCCGCACAGCGCCGCCGCCGTCTCGCCGCGCAGCTGGCCACCGACGGTGAAGTCGGCCTCGAATACGTTGCCCAACTTCCCTTCGAAGCGGCCGTGATCCTGCTCAATGCCGTCGAGGTCGCGCTCAGCCGCTACCGCCCCCAGGACGGGATGGGGCGGGCCGCCGTCGACGAGGCCGGCCTGGAGGTCACGGTCAGGCCCGGCCGCCCCCACACCACCGTCACCGTCGACCTGGCCGAAGGACGCCTGGTAGGGCCCGATCTGCGACTGTCCGTCACCCCTCAGGGCCGGACGCCCGCCGTGTACCGGCCGGCCGAGCCTGGCGCGGCCGGGCAGAACTGGAGCGTGGCATGAACGACACTCTGCTGCTCGATGCCGACCTGCGCGAGAGCGCCCGCATGCTCGTGGCGGCCGGCCGTCTCACCATCGAAGGCGACCCCGAGCACTACCGGGCGGCCCTGCAGGGCCGCCATGCGCTGGCGGAGTTCTTCCGCACCGAACTGAACTGGACCCTGGAGGTCCACGAAGTCGCCGGCCTGATCCGTCTGCACAAACGGCGCAGCGATGTCCCGGCCGACCGGGGGCCGAGGCTGGTGCGGGACCGGCAGCCGCTGGCGGGCGCCCTGGTGATGATCCTCACCTGCCTGGCCTGCGAACAGCTGTGGCGCCGCCCGCGTATGAGCGTGCGGGAACTGATGCAGGCCATCGCCCAGGTCTGCGCCGCCGACACCACACACGGGCGCCTGCCCCGCTTCCCGGTCGTCGCCTCCGATGACGTCAGCAAGAAGGAAGCGCGCCACAACCGCCAAAGCCTGGCCGACGCCCTGAAGATCCTCGTCGCGGAAGGCACCATCACGGTCGACGCCGACCTGGACCGCGCCCTGGCCGACGAGGACGGCGACCTCGTCGTCACCGCCTCCCGCGACCGCCTCGCCACCAAATTCTCCTCCCTGTCACCCACCCTCCTTCAACTCGACGGCATGCCGCCCGCCCAGCACGCCGCCGCCCTGTCCGCCGAGTCCCTCCTGGACCACACTGCCCACACCCAAGGCGAGGCCCCCACACTGGAACAGCGGCGCTTGAACGCCATCCGCCGCCTGGTCGACGACCCCGCCGCCGACCCTCTTGACGACGCCACCGACACGACCCCCTACCTGCACACCCTGACCGGACGCGAACGCGCCCTCAACACTGTCGCCGCCCTCGGGCTCACCGCGACCGTGCGCCGCGACTGGTGGCAGATCACCGACCCCAGCGGCCAGGCCAGCAGCATCGACTTCCCCAACGGCCGCCGCACCGAGCGCCAGGCAGCCCTCGCCCTGCTGGCCACCCTCCCCAGCCGCGATGACCCCACAGCCCCGCTGACCCTCACCAGCATCGCGGAACTGTTCACCCAGGTACGCGCCCGCCAGCCCCGCTGGGCCGCCTCCTACGAACGCCTTCCCGCGCTGGCCCGCGCCGCGGCCGCCGAACTGACCAGCGCCGGCCTGCTCACCCCCGAGCCCGGCCGCCCCGATACCTGGCTGCCCACACCCGGCGTGCACCTGTGGCGCATCCGCGTCCGCCAGCCCACCCCGCCACCCGCACCGGCCGACACCCCGCCCGCCGACCCGGCGATCCCCCTGTTCACGGCGCCCGACACGGCCGCAACCGCCCCCACAGCCCATGCCGCGCACCAGGCCCGCCAAGGAGACGACGGATGAAGCCCGCCGAGCACCCCGCCCCGCACCTGAGCCTGACCGCCGTTGACCAGCCGGCCCTGGACATCCCCAGCGCCGAGGGCCGCTGGCAGCCCACGCGCGCCGGCATCGTCAACTCCTGGGCCTGGGCAAGCGAACAGCTGTACTTCTCCGGCGGCTGGCTCGCCCTGGTCGGCCCCAACGGGTCCGGCAAGTCCCTCACCGCCTCCATGCTGATCACTGTCCTGCTGGACGCCGACACCTCCCAGACCGCCCTGTCGGTGTCCGGCAAGGCCGCAGGCACCCTCACCAGCCGCCACACCGACTTCAACGACCGGGAAGACCGCACCGGCATCTGGTGGCTCGAATACGGCCTGCACGATCCGGCCGACGGCACCACCCGATACGTGACCACCGGCCTGTGGCTGCGGGCCACCGCAGGCCACCTGCACCGCGCCTTCTTCCTCACCCCCGGCCGGGTGGGCAGCGACCTGATCCTGGAACAGGACCGCGACCCCGTCCGCCTGGACACCCTCGCCGGACAACTGGCCGCCTGCCACGGCGAGATGTTCACCGACTCCAAAGTCCTGCGCGGCTCCCTGACCCAGCTCACCCCCCAAGACGAACGCTCCTACCGTCAAAAGGTGCGCACCCGCCTGTTCGCCCCGCTCAACGAGGTCCAGTTCGAGGCGCTGCTCGCCGTCCTGCGCTCCCTGCGCAGCGTGCGCACCGCCGAGGCCATTTCCCCCACCCGGATGCGGCAGGTCCTCACCGACGCCCTGCCCGCCCTCGACACCGACAACCTCACCCAGGTCGCCGAGGCGATGGAACGCATCTCCGAACTCGAGACCAAACTGGAGCGCACCCGCCAGGAAGCCAAGCTCCTGGAAGGCACCGACCGCAGCTACCGCCGCTACCTGCGCACTGTGGCCCAGGCCGAAGCCGCCGCCCTGACCGCAGCCAACACCGAGTTCGACGACCAGGCCCGCAGTCTCAAGAAGGCCACCGACCAGCTGGACACCGCCCAGAAGGCATCCCAGGACGCGGCCCAGGAATATGCCGACGCCCAGAGCGACATCTCCCGCGCCCGAGGACAACTATCCGCAGACGAGGCACTGCTGAGCGAACACGCCGGAGCCGAACTGCCGCACCGGGAGGACCGAGCCCGCGACCTCGCCGCCCAGGCCACAGCGGCGGCCGAGCGCGCACAGACGGCCGGCACCGACGCCGACGAGGCTCACCAGAAGGCCGCCGCCAGCCGGGACGACGCCGATGCCGCGCAGGTCCAGCTCACCCGGATCTCCGGTGACCTGCGCACCAGCGCCACCGCTCTGGGAGCCCAAGCCGCCTGCGAACACCTCCTGACCGCGTCCGAAGCCCTCGCCGCAGCCCGCAGCAGCGCCGACGCCACGCTGGACACAGCGTGGCTGTGCAGCCACCCGCTGGCCTGGGCGGAAGACCACCAGCGCCAGATCCAGGCCGTCGACCGGGCGCTGGGCACCTACCAGCACCTGCAGGACAACCAGCGCACCGCCGCAGACGAACAGCACGCCGCCGAGGATGCGGAACACGCCCGCCGCGAAGCAGCCGACCAGGCCACCAGCCACCGCCGACGCGCCGAGGAGGAACTCACCGCCCGACTTCACACCTGGCAGGAGTCCGCGCCGCTGCTCGGCCCGCTGCCAGTGCAGTTGACCGAACCAGGCGATGCCGAAGAGCGCACCGACACCAGCCGGCTCACCGCCTGGCTCTCGGCCGCCGCTGCCGCGGCCCGCGCCCGCATCGACCTTCCCGGCCACCAGCAGAAAGCGGCCGCCGACACCGCCCTCGCCCACGCCGCAGCCCGCACCGCAGACCAGGCCCGTACCCACCACACCGCAGCCCAGGCCGCCACCGAGCAGGCCGCCGCCGCACACGAAGCCGCCCTCGAGCAGGCACTCGCCGAGACGGAAGCCGACGGCCACCGCCGCACCCAGGCCCGCCGAACCCACCAACAGGCCCGCAGCGACGCCCAAGCCGCGCTCGAGGCAGCCGAACAGGCCCTCGCCCAGGCCGACGCGGCCGCCCTTCAAGCAGTGCGCAACTGGCTGGGCCAGGTGCACGCCTGGCGCGACGACCTGATCCACCTGTCCGCCACCGACCTTCCTCTGCCCGATGCCACCGCACCGGCAGCCGACCTGAACGCCCTGCAACCCGCCGACCTCACCCTGGCGGCCGTGCGCGCGCACGCCCAGGCCGCACCGCGCCTCCAACGCCACGCCGAAGAAGCCGCCCGGCAGGTCCAAGCCGCCACCGAAACCGTCACCGCGCTCACCGAAAAGCTCCACCAGGCCCAGCAGGCCGCACCGATCCCCGCACCCCCGCCCTGGCGCACCCGCACCCCAGGGGACGGCGTCCCGCTGTGGGCACTGGTCGACTTCGCCCCCGGCCTGAATTCCGCCGACGCCGACCGCCTTGAGGGAGCCCTCCTGGTGGCAGGCCTCCTGGACGCCCTGGTCACCCCCGACGGCCGGGTGTGTGACGGCGATCTCACCCTCACCCCCACCACCCCCGCTCCGGGACGCACCCTGGCCGACCTGCTGGTCGTCGAAGACACCCTGGCCATCGACACCACCCGGGTAGGCGAGATCCTCGCCGCCATCCCCCTCGACGCCCCCGGCAGCGACACGGCGGCCGGCCGACTGGCTCACGGCGTCCTCACCGCCAGCGCTCCCGCCGGATACCGGGCCGCATTCATCGGCCGCACCACACGGGAGAGGGCCCGCCAACAGCACGTCAGGCGCCTCGAAGACGACCTGGCCGCCGCCCGCAGCACCCTCAAGGAGGCCGAAGATCACCTGGCGCGCCGCCGCCGGGACATCACCGCCGCCGCCGCGGAACGCGACAGCCTCCCGCCCGCCACCCAGGTGGACGACGCACGCGACCACGCCGCCGACCGACGCGCGGCCGCCGATGCCCTCCAGCACCGCACCGCCGTAGCCCTGGCCGACGCCGATTGGGCCCTGGAGCGGATCCTGGCCGAACTCGAGGCCGCCGCGGCAGCCCGCACCGCCGCCGTCGATGCCGCTGCCCTCACCCACGAACACGCCCGGCACAGCGAGGCCCGCGCTGCCGAGGCCGCCCGCATCGCTGAGGATGCCGCAGCTGAGCAGGCAGCCATTGCCCAGGCCAGCGCAGACGCGCGCGCCTGTGCCGCGGCCGCCCAGCAGGCCGCCGACACCGAGCAGGCCGCCTTCCCGCGCCAGGAGATCGAATCCGTCGAGGCAGCCCACCGGGTCGAGGACGCAGCCGAACAGGATCTGAACCGGGCCCGCGCCGATGTCGTCAAGGCCACCGGCCGCCACGAGGACGCCGGCAAAGCCGTCAGCGAGGCCCTGCGCGCGCTCAACCGCGCAGCAGCCCTGCCTGCAGGCGACATGCTGCGCACCAAACCGGACTACCTCGATGCACGCCGGGAGTCTGTCGCTCAGTTCGTCGGGCACATCCAGGCCTGGGCACCGGCCGCCCAGCGGGTGGCCGACCTGCTCGCGCGGGTCGACGGCGACCGTCAGCAGGCCGCCGAGCGCCGCACACGCCACACCCAGGCCCAGCAGGAAGCCGACCGCATCCGACGGCGAGCCGAGGAGGAAGCCGCAACGGTCGCCGAAATGCGAGCCTTGCACGGCGCTCAGTACCAAGAGCTCCTGGCCCGCCGGGACGCCACAGCCGAGAAGCTCCGGCAGGCCGAGGACCGTGCCGAACAATGCCGCAGCCACCAGCAGGAAGCGGACAGGCAAGCCAGCGCCGCCCAGGCCATGCTGGTGATGGTCGCCCCGCAGCGGGAAGCCGCCGAGAAGAACCGGGACGCCTGCCTTGCCCAGCTCGGCCGCCTGGTCGACGAGCACCTGGCCCAAGTTCCCGAGGACATTCCAACCGAGGGCCCCGGCCGCCCCGCCAACATCACCGCCGGCCTTGCCTGGGCCAGGCGCCTGCTCGCCGACGCCCCCGGCGGCACCGACCGCCGCACCGTCCTGGAACGGCAGCGCGACCGCGACCTGACCCTGCTGGAAACCGCAGCCCGCAAGGCCAGCACCGGCCTGGCCGGCTTCGACCGGCAGGTCACCCTGCTGGGCATCGAAGACACCCCCTGGCGGCGCGCCGTCGTCGCCGACCCCGCCGCCGTGCGCGGCGAAGACGTCACCACCACCGTCCAGGACCTCAAGGCCACCGCCGCCCAACTCGAGGACGACCTGCGTGCCGACATCAAGCAGGTCCTCAAGACAAGCCTGTTCACCCGCCTGCAGCGCGACATCCAACTGCGCCGGGAAGCAGCCCTCGAACTGGTCGCCCAGATCCACGACACCCTCAAAGACGTCCGCACCGGCGTCGCCCACGTCGGTGTCCAGGTCGAATGGGACGTCCGCACCGACCCCGAGGCCCAGCGCATGGTGGACCTCATCGGCCGACCGCCCTCCGACGACACCTTCGAGCAGATGTATGACGCGCTGCGCCAGCGCATGAACGAAAAAGCTGGCGAGCCCTGGGCCGAACGCGTCGCCCACACCTTCGACTACCGCAGCTGGTACGACTGGAAGATCTCCGTCACCCACGCCTCCTTCGAGGCCGCCGGCAAGGAGAAATTCCGAGAGATCACCGCACGCTCCAACCCCCTGGAAGCCCTCTCCACCGGTGAAAGGCGCCTGGCCACCATGCTGCCCCTCCTGGCGGCAGCCTGGTCGATGTACTCAACCTCCGGCTACACAGGCCCCCGCCTGCTGTCCATCGACGAGATCGACGCAGCCTTCGACGAACTCAACCTGCGCCAGATCCTGGCCCTGCTGCGCTCCTGGGACTTCGACGTCCTGGCCACCTCCCCGTCCATGACCCCACTGATCAAACGCGAGACCCAGCGCGCCATGGTCCACCAGGTCATCACCACCGGCCGCCGCCGCATCACCGTCCCCTGGCTCTGGCACGGCCACGGCGAACCCCAGCCCCTCACCCTGGACCTGACCGTCCCTCAGCCCCAGGACACGCCATGACCGCCGACCGCACCATCCTCGCCGCCGACCCGGACCTCGCTCCGCTGTGGCAGGCCATCCACGACCGCCTCAGTACCGGCACCGCCCCGGCCGACATCGCCACCATCACCGTGCCAACCCTCGCCCCAGGCGCGGTGGCCGCCGTGCGATCCTGGCTCGACACACCCGACCAACGCCGCCGCGGCCGCACCCGCGTCCCCCATACCGGCCGCGGCGTCAAAGTCCCTCTGCGCCCCCTCCTGGACGCGCTCGGCCTGACCACCGACGACCTGCAGTCCCTGGTCGAGGACGCCGTGGGCCGCATGGTCGTCAACCGCAAGCACGGCCGCCTCGCCGCCGACAAGCTGCGACAGGAACTGGACCGCTACGCCGACGCCCAACTGCCGCACCTGCCCCGGCTGCGAGCCCGGCTCACCCTGGGAGCCGACCAGGACACCGCGCCCGAGATACGCCGGCTCATCGACGCCCTCGCCTCCCTCACCCGCCACCTGCCCCACACACCACCCCGGGCCCTGGCCAAACTCGCCCACGACCACGCGGGGGATCCGCACTACTTCGATCCCGCAACAGGGCCCGGACAACGCCTTGTCGCCGCCGTTGCCGAACTCGCCGACCGCCCCGAACCCGCACGCCCCGACCACACCCGCGCCCTCCTCGCCGACTATGGCATCATCGCCGACCGGCTCTCTGCCACCGTCCTGCTCCACCAGGTCCGTGCCCTCGGCGACGGCCCCATCGACCGCCGCCTCAACGAGGCCACTACCCCCGTCGCCCTCAACCTCCTCGACCTCACCCGCACCCCACCCCGACTGGCGCCGCAGACCCTCACCGTCGTCGAAAATCCCTCCGTCCTCGAGGCCGCGATGGAGTGCGCCAGCCCTCAGCCCATGGCCTGCACCAGCGGCCAGCTCCGCGCCGTCGATCACGTCCTCCTCCAACTGGCCGTCGACCAGGGCGTGCGCCTTCGCTACGCAGGCGACCTGGACGCCGCCGGTCTGCACATCGCCGCCACGGTGCAGCAGACCTACGGGGCAGAACTCATCGCCATGGACACCGCTCTCGTTCGAGCGGCAGGCGATCTGCCTTCTGCGGTCCCGCTCGGCCCCCTGCCGAGCATTTGTGATCCCGCACTGGCCGCCCAACTGCGCACGACTGGACGTGTCCTTTACCAGGAACATGACGCCGTACTCACTCGCCTTCTCGACCCGGCCTCTTCGAAACAGGGGGGCTGTTGCAGGGCGCGGGAGAGCGTGGAATAGCGCGTGTTCCACGCGGGTGTCCGCGGCCGGCAGTCGGTTCACACAACACGGACAGATACCTGACGCTCTGTTAGCAGTCGGGCCAGTGCGTCGGTCTCGTCCTCGGGCAGGGCGATGGCGGCCAGGCGGCGGGCGCGGGTGACGGCGACGTACCAGACGCGCAGTACCTCGTCGGTGGCCGGGTCCGCGGTGGCCCAGCGCTGCACGCTTCCGGCATCGGGCAGTAACAGCAGGACGCCGTCTGCTTCGTCGCCCTTGATCTGGTGGACGATGTTGGTGCGCATGCCGGTGGCTGGCTGGGGGCGTGACAGGGTGGGTTTTCCGGCGGGGCGGCCCTTGCCTCCTTGCGGGGCGGCCCCGGGCAGAGCGGGCCAGGCCTTCATGGCCTGCCATACCTGTGGACCCCATTCCCTGTGGGGCGCAGGTAGGCCGTGCAGGAAGGCGAAGGCCGTGCGGTTGACCTGGCCGGTGGAGAGACGGTGAGTGGCGATGATGCGGTCGGGGCCGCCGGTTTCGCTCGGGTACCAGTAGCCGAACAGGACGCGCACGGCGATCGCGCAGGCCCGGGCGAGGTCGTCGCCGGAGGCGCTCGGGGTGTGGGCGACGGTGCGGGCCCAGGCCAGGCTAGTGATGGTGTTGGTGTTGGGCCGCTCTCGGGTGATGCCCGGCAAGGTGGCGTACTTGTAGGCGGTCACCAGACAGTTTTCTGGCGGGACGGCGTACTCCTCGGCGAGCGCGCGGAAGGCGTCGACGATGCCGGTGCCGGTCGGAGCGTGCAGGTGGCGGCTGCCGGAGGTGGCGAACTGGGTGGGCAGCAGCAGGGCGGGGATGTCGTCGTCGCGTACGACGGACGTGTCGGGCGGGCGCTGCCCCGTGCGCAGGGTGGACGCCAGGTGGCAGATGACGGGGGAACTGCGCCAGTTGCCGGTCAGGCGGTGAGGGGTGGGGGACAGTTGTGCCGCGAAGGCCCCAAGAGCCTGGGGTTCGGCTCCGCGCCAGGCGTAGATGGCTTGGTCCGGGTCGCCGACGAGGACCAGCGGCAGGCCGGCGTCGTGCAGCAGCCGAAGGATGGCGAGGTCGGCGGCGGAGCAGTCCTGCGCCTCATCGACGATGACTTCTGCGAACCGGGAGCGCAGCGGTCCCAGCAGCCCGGTGGCGGCCTCGGCGTTGTGCAGGTTCCACAGGGCCAGCACCCGCGCCTCGTGCCCGGTGAAATACCCCTGCTGGCACCACGACTTGCGGGTGGCGAGGATCTTGTCTTCCCACGCTTGCTGGCTGTACGTGCTGGCCTCGATGAGGTGCCGGGTGTCGTAGTCGAGTTTGTCCCAGGCGACCGCCTCGCGCGCGGGGCTCTGTGAGGGATCCAAGGTCATGGGGAAGCGGTGCAGGGAGACCTCCCGGTCCATGCCCTCCACCGTGGCCTTGATGCCCGCCCACGACTCCAGCAGGCGGGGCACGGGCTCGGCCGCCCGCCGCGGCTTGACCAGGAACTCCCACAGGAACGAGTCAAGTGTGGCGATGAAGTGCGGTGCCTGGACCAGGTCTGCGCGGCCTGCCTGGCGGCAGCGGCGGATCATCTGATCACGCGCCACCCGCGTGAACGAGATCAGGGCCCGGCCCTGCCGCAGCAGCCGCCGGGGCGACTGCAGATGCCGACTGGTGATCACATGCGTCTTGCCGGCACCCGGGCAGGCAGGTACGAAGGCAGGCGCGGACACAGCCATGGCGGCCTGCTGCTGCGCCTTAGCATCGTCCAGTACCGACGTTGTCTCTCCCGGCCCGGTCGGCCCGGTCATGGCGCGCTCACCGCAGAAGTGCGGTCCGTGGCGGTGATGAAGCGGATGGCGTCCGCCAGGTAGGCAGGCACGGTGAATGCCACCGTCGGGTCGGCCAGCACGTCGGCCAGTTCCTGGGCGAACAGCCCTTTGGAGATCTTGGTGCCCTTCGTGACGTCTCCATCGGCACCGGTGCGGGTCCGGCTGGTCTTCGTGACGAACAGCTCCCCGAATGCCACGGCGGGATCCGAAGCCGTGACGACCTGATCCCAGCGCGCCTCCGAGCGCGGCGCGCAGCGCATGAACGCCGCCCGCAAGGCGGTGATGTTGTCGGCCGACCACAGGGCCGGCTCCAGCGTCCGCGGCGCTGCAGCCAGATGCAGCACGCCGGGGGAGTGCCAGCGGCGGGGCAGTTCCCGCAGCGACTGCAGCCTGGCCGGTTCTGGCTGCCCGGGCGCCACATCCGTGTCGGTGATCAGCGCCACCCGCCGTCCCAGACACATGCCGTCCACCGGCGCCAGCAGCACCCGCAGATAGACCTCGAATCCGACACCGTCCACGATCACCCGGGTGGTGCCGAAGAACCGTTCCAACGCATCGAATGCTTCCTGGTTTTGTTGAGCGTCGGCGTCCTCACCGGCGGCCAGGACACGCTGGGCCAGAGCGGGCAGCAGCAGGAGCTCGGAAATGCCCTCCACCAGGATCGCCCGCGATGCGAACAGCAGGGCGCTCTTCGTGGCATCCAGGTAGCGGTCCAGATGGCGCACCCGGTCTGGGCTCAGATACAGCCGGGGGATGGGCAGGGGCCTGGCCTGCCAGCCGTCGGATAGCTCGGCCGGGCAGCGGGCCATGACCACCAGGTCCTCCACGCTGGCTGCGGCCGACAGGATGGGGGAGTGGGTGGTGACCACCACCTGCAGGTGCCCAGCCGGCTGGGCCGGGTCACAGGCGGGCCGACGGCGAGAGGCCCGCGCCCGCTGCTGCAGATAGCGCAGCAGCAGGGTCTGCAGCTGCGGATGCAGATGCGCCTCGGGCTCCTCGACCAGCAGCACGGTCAGGTCTGCCTCTGCCGCCGCGTCCAGCTCGGCCATCACCGTGGCGATGAACAGGGTGTTGGCGTAGCCCAGCCCTGAGGCCGAAAGAGGAAACGGCTGGGCGGAGGCGTCGCCCAACAGGATGCGCAGCGACCGGCCGATCGATGCGAACGTGGGCTCGGCCAGGGCCAGTTCACTCATCTGGGGATGCGCGCCGACGGTCAGGTCCCGCAGCGGCTCGTTGATCTTTTCGCTGACCTTGACCACGTCCGGGTCCGCGGCCACCTTCTTCAGCTCGGTGCCGATCCGATCCACGAAGGCATCAACATGCGTGTCGTCGCCCAGCAGCCCGCGAAGAATCATCCGGACCCGGTCACCGCCGGCCGAGGCCAGCTCCCGCTCCGCATCGCGCAGCGCCGGCAGGTAGACATGCCGGACGCCGCTGCGTGCCGGAGGTTCCCCCGTGACCGGAAGGCCCGCGCCCTGCGACCAGGCGGTACTGCCGCGCTGTCCACCCATTTGCGGTGGCGTCCAGGACACCTGCCACCGTGCGGTGCGGCTGTCGGGATCCCCCTCACGCAGCAACGCCTCGAGATACGCGCCGCTTTGCTGTGCGGAGATGTCGGCGACATCCAGCTGCAGGCTCGGGCCGCCCCGTTCGGCCGCGGAGGGCTTGAGAACGTCGGATTCCTCGAAGTAGCGCACCCGGCGCCCGTCCAAGGGGTCCGTGAGCAGGCGAATTACATCGATCACGCTGGACTTGCCCGCGTTGTTCTCCCCGACGAGCACCGTCACTTCCGGCCGCAGAGGGATCCGCACTCGCTCGCACGAGCGGAATCGTTCCACCAGCACCTCGGACACGTACACAGTCCGCCCCCCGTCCCCGGCACGACACGCCCTGCCAACAGCAGCGGTGATCAACCAGTGATGGTAGGCCGTGCCTGCCCGTCCCGGGCATCACGTTGAAGAACTCCTCGTCGCCGGGGCCGGTGGGCAGTTCGAACTCCGGCTCGTAGCGCAGTGGGATTGCAGGTACCTGTGGTCGAACTGCCGTCCGGAGTGCAGCACTCCCTTTCATGCCGTGCCGACGCAGTGGTCCTGCCATGCCGCTTCATGCGCCTGAAGTACGGTTTTTATCTGAAAAGCCATCCGCTGCTGTGGCCTCACCCGTTACGTTCTGGCGTCATGAGGTTCCTGCACACTTCGGACTGGCATCTGGGCCGTCGGTTCCACGGGGAAGACCTGATCGGCCGTCAGCGCAAGGTTCTGGCCCATATCTGCGCAACCGCCCGCACCGAACAGGTCGACGCTCTGCTCATCGCGGGCGACGTCTACGACCGCGCCATCCCGAGCCTGGACGCGGCACGTCTGTTCAACTGGGCCCTGCACGAACTCGCCGACCTCGGCATCCCCACGATCATGATCAGTGGGAACCACGACTCCGCCCACCGCCTCGGCATCGGCTCCGGCCTGTACGCCAAAGCCGGCGTGCATCTGCGTACTGATCTCGCCGACGCGTCCCGCCCCGTCCTGATGGCCGATGCCCATGGCCCGGTCGCCGTCTACGGCGTGCCCTACCTGCATCCCACCCTGGTCAGCGAGCAGATGCAGGTGGAGACCCCCTCCCACCAGGCCGTTCTCACCGCGGCCCTGGACAGCATCCGCGCCGACCTCGCCACCCGCCCAGACGGCACCAGGGCCGTCGTCCTGGCCCATGCGTTCATCACCGGCGCGGACAGTTGCGACAGCGAACGCGATATCAGCGTCGGCGGCGTCGCCCACGCCGGCGCCGCCGTGTTCGACGGCATCCACTACACCGCGCTCGGCCACCTCCACCGCCCCCAGGCCGTCAGCGACCGCATCCACTACAGCGGATCCCCGCTGGCCTACTCCTTCTCAGAAGCCGGCCACACCAAATCCCTGGCCCTGGTCGACCTGGCAGCCGACGGCACGCCCACCGTCACGCACCAGGACATCCCCACCAACCTGCACCTGCCGCTGGCCCGGCTCACCGGGCGCCTGGAGGACCTGCTGTCCGACCCCGCCCACGCACCGCTGACCGACGCGTGGCTGCACGCCACCCTCACCGACCCCGCCCGGCCGTACGAGGCGATGAGCCGCCTGCGCCAGCGCTTCGCCCACACCCTCGACATGAAGCACGAACCCGCCGCCATCCCCGCCCAGGCGACCGACACCCCCACCTACCGAGACCGGGTGCGCGGCCGCGGCGACCTCGAAATCACCCACGACTTCATCACCGCCGTCCGCGGAAGCGCTCCCACCGACGACGAGCAAGCCCTGCTGTGGGAAGCCGTCGACCACATGCACGTGCACGCCCAGCAGAAGGAAACCGTCTGAACATGCGCCTGCACTCCCTGCACCTGCAGGCCTTCGGCCCCTTCGCCAGCCGGCACAGCATCGACTTCGACGCTCTGACCACCGACGGCCTGTTTCTCCTGCACGGTGACACCGGAGCAGGCAAAAGCACCCTGTTCGCCGCCATCTGCTTCGCCCTCTACGGCTATCCGCCCCGCGAGCGCAACGCACGGCTGCGCAGCGACCACGCACCCGCCGACCTGCTCACCGAAGTGACCCTGGAAACAACCATCGCCGGCAAACGCCTGCAGATCCGCCGCGTGCCCGCGCAGCGGAAGCCCCACTCGCGCCGCCCGGGCGAGTTCGTGGACCACAAACCCGAAACCGACCTCAAGCAGTGGACCGAAGACGAGCACGGGCAGGGCCGCTGGGAGGGCATCACCAGCTCGCACAAAGAGGCGGGCAAAGAGATCGAATCCCTCCTGGGCCTCAACCGTCAGCAGTTCTGCCAAGTCGTCCTGCTCCCGCAGAACGACTTCACCAAGTTCCTGCAGGCGGACGCCTCCGAACGCCGCGTCCTGCTGGGCACCCTGTTCGGAACCCGCCGCTTCGGCCTCATCGAGCAGTTCCTGGCCGAACGCAAGACCACGACCGCCAAAAGCCGCGACGAGGCCCGCGCCGACGTCATGCGCCTGACCGAACGCATCCAGCAGGCCGCCGGCGACGAACTCGACCCCTCCACCGGCGCGCCACGCCCCGACGACCCAGCCACCCTCACCGATCAAGCGCGTCTGTGGGCCGCCGCCCTGCACCGGCAGGCCGCCACGCTCCAGCAGGATGCCACCGCCGGCACCGAAAACGCCCGCCAGCTGCTGGCCGACTGCCGCACCACCGAGCAGCACACCCGCGACCTGCACCGCCTTCAGCAAGCACACCACACCGCACAGCAGGAACTGACCCAGCTTGACGAACGCACCGACCACTACACACAGCTCGCCGACCGACACGAGCGCGCCCGCACGGCGAGGCAACTGCAGACCGTCCTCGACGACGCCCACACCGCGGCCCGCGAACACAGCCTCGCCCTGGCCGCCGACGCAAACGCCCGCGCTCTCCTGTCGGCCGAACACGCCTCCCAGGACGGCAACGATCTCTCCCAGGCCGCGCAACAGGTACGCGGCCGCATCGGCGCCGCACAGGCCCTGCTCCCGGATGAAGCCGCGCTGCAGCAGCTCACCGACGAACTCGCTGTGCTCTCAAAAGAACGCAACGAGCTGGCCGACACCGTCACCGAGGCTCAGGACTGGCTCAACGGCCTGCCTCAGCTGCGCGAGACACTGACCGCACGGCTTCAAGCAGCCCGCACCGCCCAGGAAGCCAGCCGAGAACTCACCGTCACCCTCAGCGCGGTGAATACCCAGTGCGAGGCCGCCGCCCGCCGCGACAGCCTGCTCACGCAGGTCGCCGTCGCCGAGGAAGCCCTCACCAAAGCCACTGGCATTCTCAACCAGGCCGCCGCGGCCTACATCGACATCCGCCGGCGCCGCACCGACGGCATCGTCGCCGAACTCGCCGGCCGCCTCAAGGACGGCGAAAGCTGCCCCGTCTGCGGCTCCGCCACCCACCCGGCACCCGCTACTCCCCAGCCGGGCCAACCCACAGCCGCCGACGAACAGGCCGCCGAAGCCGCCCACACCGCCGCGCAGCAAGAGGAGAAGAAGGCCAGCCAGAGGCTGGGCGGCCTCGAGCAGGAGGCCGCTGAAGCACGCGGACAGGCTGGCGGCGACACCCCTCTGGCCGACCTCACGGCCCGACGTACTGAGCTGACCGACCGCCTCCGCCAGACCCTGGCCGAAGCCGCGGACGCAGGCGCAGCCGAAGAAGAACTCACCCGTCTGCAACAGCAGCAGACCGACCGCGAAAACACCCGCAACACCGCACAGCAGCGCCTGGGCGCCATCGACGCCACCTACGACAGCCTGCATACCCAGCGCGAGACTCTCAACCGGCGCCTGGCTGTCGTCCTGGGCCAACACGCCACGCTCGCCGACCGCATCAGCCACCTCACCCAACTCGCCGAGCAGCTCGAGACCGCAGCCGAGTGCACCACCGCCTTGGTCCGCACCACCGACGATCTGCGCACCGCCACACAACGCGCCGAGCAGGCAGCCCAGGCAGCCGGATTCGCTTCACCAGCCGAGGCCACGGACGCCCTGCTGCCCGATGACGACCTCGCCCGGATCAGCGAAGAGATCACCCGCTGGCGCGAACAGCGCCTCGTCCTGGCCGCCCGCCTTGACCAACCCGACCTGAAGAACGCCGCCGCCCAGCCTCCCGCATGCCTGGAGCACGCAGTGACGGAACTGGAGAAGGCCACCACCGCCCACTCCAGCGCCACGGCTGCCGAAACCAAAGCCACCGACCGCGTCGACGCCCTCGCCGTACTCGGCACCCAACTCGACGCCTTCACAGCGAGCCTCGAACCGCTGGAGGCCGCCTACCGCACCGTCGACCACCTCCACGGCCTGATCAGCGGCGGCTCGCTCAGCAACCAACTCCGCATGCAACTGGAGTCCTACGTCCTGGCCGCCCGCCTCGAGGAGGTCGTCGACGCAGCCAACACCCGCCTGACCCGCATGTCGCACCACCGCTTCACCCTCGTCCACTCCGACGAACGGGCCGCCCGCGGCGCCAAATCCGGCCTGGGCTTGAAAGTCCTGGATGCCTGGAACGGACACCAGCGTCACACCGACACCCTCTCCGGCGGAGAATCCTTCTACGTCTCCCTGTCCCTGGCCCTGGGCCTCGCGGACGTCGTCACCGCCGAAGCTGGCGGACAAGCACTCGATACGCTCTTCATCGACGAAGGCTTTGGCACCCTCGACGACGACACCCTCCATCAGGTCCTCGACGTCCTCGACTCTCTGCGTGACCACGACCGCACCGTGGGCGTCATCAGCCACGTCGCCGAGATGCGTCGCCGCATCACCCAACGCCTCCACGTCCGTAAAAGCCCCGTCGGCTCCACCCTCGTCCACATCACCGAGGCAGCCGAATGACATCGAATCCACCTGTGCACACCACTGCCAGCGCCCCGAACAGGCTGTCTGCACCGACCGGCCCACAGCGCACCGCCCCGGACTGGTCTGCCCCGCTACAACTCGCCCCGAGAAGACCTGAGGACCGCTCCCAGCAGGAAGGGCAGTTTCCCGGTATGAGCTGTCCCAGCGGCGTACCCGGGGCTTCATCGTCCCGTTCCTGCCAGTGGGCGAGGTCGCCCACCCCGTGTATTTCGTCACCGCCTCGATCCCATTGCCTCTGGTGCCCGCCGTGGCTTGGGGGAAGTACTCAAGGCGATCGACGGCCATGATGTCGGCATGGACGACGCACCGCAGGAAACGCCCCCTGCCCGACCCGATACTGCAGCTCTCGGCGCGTCCGGCGAGACGCCGTCAGAAGTCCTGAGCCTCGCTGCTCCGCGTCGGCGCACCGTGGACGACCACATGTTCCGTGCGGGGCGCACGTCGTTTCGATTGCAGCTGTTCACGGCACCGGGGCAGCGGGCAGTGGCGGTGGCTATTCAAGCCGAGGGAGAGACCCCGAGCCTGACCAACGTGGCCGAGTCGTGTGCAGCAGCGGTGTGGCAGCAGCACTGCCCCGACCAGGGACTGCCGCCGGTGTGGATCGAGCGGCAGTTTCCGGGCGCGTTCGGTAGGGAGCCGGACTTTCGGTTGGTCACCTTCGGTGAGAACGAGCCGTACCAGGTGCGCCATCCGAGCTGGTGCACGATCAGCGCGGAGCAGATCGTGCACCTGGTCGGCGGTCCGGTCGCCGAAGACCGCGGCAAAGGCTACGTGCCGCCCGAGCCGGAACCGGAGCCGGACCTGCGGTTCGAGGCGATGGCGCTGTGGCGCCTGGCGAGGCCCCGCCCGTTCCGCGAGGAATGTATGTCCGGTGGCACACCCTGGTGGCGACGCTGGACGAACCGGGTTTTCCCGCAGCATGGGGGGCGGTCCTGCTGCTGGTACCACTCTGGCGACTGGCATCGGGTCAACCACATGGCTCTCGCCGCCCTGTCGCGCGCGCAGCACGAGGGTGTGAAGGCGGAATGCATGGGCGACTACGCCCTTGAGTACGCCGCTGCGGCTGGCGCGAGTGAGTGGGAGCAGCAGGTGTTCCGGACGTTGTACTGCCTCGGCGACGCCATCCAGCCTTCCGGCGACGGCTACATCAGCAATGGCTTCATCAACGGCCAGCACCGCGTTCAGGCGATGCTGGATGCCGGAGTGCGCCGGACTGTGGTCCTGCGCCATGTGTGGCCGGACAGCCCGGCCTACTGAGGACCTCTGCCGCCTCAAGCGGCGAGGAGGTCTCGGAGCTCCCGTACGGCACGCTCACGGTAGTGCTGGGCGGGGATTGCCTCGAACAGGTCCAGGGCGCGGCGGCGGACCAGGCCAGTGCGGTAGTCCGCGGGCAGTGCTGTAAGGGCGGCGACGGTGCGGCGGCACGCCTGCTCGGTGTCGCCGTCGTGATGGGAGCAGGCGGCGGCGTCGATGGTCAGCAGGGTGCGGGTCATGGTGCTGGTCGGCGCGGACAGTTCCAGGGCGCGCTCCTGGCTGACGTGGGCGAGGCGGGTATCCCCGAGGGTGGTGAAGGCGTGGCTGAGGTGGACGTGGTGCTTCTGCTCGCCGTACGTCAGCCAGGTGTCTGACCGCTCGCCCTCGGGGAGCTGTTCCATGAGGGCGTCGGCGTCGGCGAGCGCCTGGCGGGCCTGCTCGCTCTGGTGGTTGAGGGCGTAGGCGCGAGCGGCGACCGCGGCCGCCAGCGTCGCCGCGGCGGTCGGCCGGGTACCGGCGATGCGGCGGGCCTGTTCGGCGAGGCTGGCCGCTGCCCTGGGGGCGCCGTAGTTGAGCGGGACCATCGCCTCGCGGGCGAAGACCCACGCGTGCAGGTGCTGGTCGCCGGATTCGGCGGCGGCCCGGGCGGCGGTGGCGAACCAGGCGCGGGACTCCCGGCGGCTGCCCAGGTCGTGTAAGACGATCGCGGTCATCCCGGCCATCTGCCCGGCCGTCCGGCACAGCCGGGCCCGGACCGGTGCGGGCTGCGGGACGGTGAGCAGCGGGCGCAGGGTCGTGAAGTCGGTGACCAGGTCGGCCAGTACGCGGGTGGGTGCTTGGCCGTGGTAGCCGTATCCGTAGCTCTCGGCTGCGGCCTCGAGGTCGGCCAGGTCCTGGGGCGTGTCGGGGGAGAGGGTCTGGTCGACGTCGGTTCGGGCGGCGGTGAGTGCGGCGAGGGCCGGGGCGGTGAGGCCGGCGGCGAGTGCGCCGCGCAGCAGGTTGCGGCGCTTCATCGGATCGTCTCCATGGTCGGGCTCCGTGCTGTGAACGGCGGTGTCTTCCCAGGGTTGCGCAGCAAGCCCCAGTAGGGCACCGGGAATGCGCAGTCCGCCGGCGATTCGCTCGACAGTCGTGAGGGCGGTGACAGCTGTGGTGCCCCGGGCTATCTGGCTGACCCGTTCGGCTTTGAGCGCGCACGCTTCGGCGATCCGGTTGAAGGAGATCCCCGCGTCGTGGGTCATGGCGAACACGGTGGTGAAGTCCCGTTCGCGCAGGGCACGGACGAACGCCGGGTCGGTCAGCAGGCGGCGCGGCACTTGGGCGGGTGACGGCGGTAAGTCGTCCACAAGTCCCCCAGAACTCTCGTGGAATGACAGTGCGCCAGCCCAACGACCATACCCACCGTGGGGGCCCCGTCACGGGGTTATCGCCCGCGTGGTTCGCGGCTGTACTGGCGGTGTTCGCGGCCGTGCCGTCCAGGGCCCGGCCGACCGATCAGGAGGAGGGTCCTCATGCAGAGTCCCGCCACGCCCCCGCCCGCCGTGCCGTCGACGGGCGGCCTGGTCCGCTCCCGTCGGCTGATCGTCGCCGCCCGGGGCCGCAACGCCATCCCCTCGGACGGCGGCGGCACCGGCCGCAGCGACGGCAACGACTGACGATCGGGAGCCCTGACGCGATGACGCGCCTGTCCATCGCGGCGTGCCTGGGCGAGGACTTCCTCGCCCAGGCACTGCACCGCGAACACCGCCACGTACCCGGCGCCCTCGATGTCGCCAAACTGATGACCTGGGACGACCTCAACAACCTCCTCGCCGCCCACCGCCTGGAGCCGCCGCGCATGCGGCTGTCCCGCGACGGCGAGACGCTGCTGGTCGGCGGCTACACCACGCCGGTGACCACGCGCCGGCACACGGTGTGGCACCGCCTGCACCCCGCCGAACTGCACGCCCGCCTCGCTGAGGGTGCCTCGCTCGCCCTGGACAGTGTCGACGAACTCCACCCGCCGATCGCCCGGCTCTGCGAAGCGATCGAGCGTGAGCTGCGCACCCGCGTGCAGGCGAACCCCTACGCCTCATGGAGCGCCACCGAGGGGTTCGGCATCCACTGGGACGACCACGACACGGTCATCGTCCAGCTGGACGGAGCGAAGCGCTGGCGGATCTACGGCACCACCCGCCCCTACCCGCTGTACCGCGACATCGAGGACCCGGGCGAGGCGCCCACCGAGCCGGTCGCCGACCTGGTCCTGTGGCCGGGCGACGTCCTGTGGCCGGGCGACGTCCTGTACGTGCCGCGCGGCGTGTGGCACGCGGTCTCCGCCGACCAGGGCACCCGCTCCCTGCACGTCACCTGCGGCCTGCAGACCCACACGGCAACCGACCTGATGGCGTGGGTGTCCGAGCAGCTGCTCACGCACGAGGACTGGCGGCGCGACCTGCCGCTGCTCGCCGCGCCGGACGTCCAGGCCGACGCCGTGGACGGGATGCGCAAGCGGCTCGCCGAACTGCTGGACGACCCCGGGCTGATCGCCCGCTATCGGACGGCGATGGACGGGCAGGCCGTGGGCCGGATGGTGCCGAGCCTGCCGTACATCGACACCGTCCCCGTCGACGGCGGTCTGCGAGTCCGGCTGACGACCGCCCGCGCGGTGCTGGACGTCGGCGAGGACACGGTGACGCTGTCCGCCGCCGGCAGCGTGTACGAGTTCGCGCCCGAGGCGGAAGCGGTGCTGCGCCCGCTGGCCGACGGCCGGACCGTGGACCTGGCCACGCTCGCGGAGACGGCCGGCCTCGCCCTGG
The DNA here is from genome assembly GCF_040607655.1 of Streptomyces sp. NPDC005266. NCBI lineage: Bacteria > Bacillati > Actinomycetota > Actinomycetes > Kitasatosporales > Streptomycetaceae > Streptomyces > Streptomyces sp. NPDC005266. Next base: position 11,766 of record NZ_JBEXHC010000015.1, on the reverse strand, counting down.
AGGACGTCGCCGCCCTGGTCCAGGAGCTCGTTGCCGGGCAGGCCGCGACGGTGGGGAGCCTGCTGTGACAGCGGAGCTCGCTCTGGGCACGTACCGGTGCCGGGCGATCCCGGAGGCGGCCGTCCGTGCGGCCGCCTCCGGCGCGCAGTGGGTCGACACCGCCCCCAACTACGCCACCGGCCAGGCGCAGACCCTCCTGGCCCGGCCCTGGCCGCCCACCCGTTGCTGAACGTCTCCACCAAGACGGGGTACTTCACCGCGGCCACCGGCACCGACGCCGTGAACGACGGTGTCCTCAACCAGGACCAGGCCGTCGCCGGGCACAGCCTCGCCCCCGGCTACGTGCGCTGGCAGACCGGCCGCAACCGCGCCCAGCTCGGGCGCGACCGCCTGGACCTGGTCCTGCTGCACAATCCCGAGCGCGCCCACCCCGGCGACCGCCCCGTCCTGCACCGCGCGATCCGGGACGCTTTCGCCGTCCTGGAGGAGGCCGTGGCGTCCGGGCACGTGGCGGGGTACGGCGTCGCCACGTGGGCGGGCCTGGAGGAGGAGGCGTTCACGGTGGGGGAGCTGCTCGCCCTGGCCGCCGAAGCCGCCGGCGGACAGCACCACCTGGCCGCCGTCCAGCTGCCGGTCAGCCTGGTGATGATGACGCCGATCGTGCAGGCCCTGCACGGCCGGGGCCCGCTCCCGGCCGCCGCCGGCGCGGGCCTGCGGGTGATGGCGTCGGCCCCGCTGCACGGCGGGGAGCTCCCCGGCATGGTCGACGAGGAGCTCGCCGACCTCATCCGGCCGGGCCTGACCCCCGCACAGGCGTGCGTCCTCGCCGTCGCGTCATGCCCAGGAGTGACAAACGTCCTTCTCGCCGCCTCCGGTGCGCCACACTGGAAGGAGGCGGCCGACGCCGTCGCTCAACCCTCCCTGACCGCCGCCCAGTTGCGGGAGATCACCGGTGTACTCGCCTCCCCCTGACCCGGACACCGAACAGCGCATGCGCGCCCACCACGCGCACACCGCGAAGGCCCTGGACGTCCAGACCGAGCCGGGCGTGGAGTTCTGGGGGTGGGCCGGGCGCACCCTAGGTGCCCCGGCCCGCACCGCTACGGGCGTGCCCGCCTGGCTGCGCCTGGTGTCGGCGCCGGAGGACAAGGCCGCGGGGAAGTTGTGGGACGGCGCCCTCGATGCCCAGCACGCCTTCGGCGACCTCGACGGCCACCGGCCCGCCCTCCTGGCCGTCCACGATGCCGTCGACGACGGCATCGCCTACCGGGCGGAGCTGTCGGTGCGCGTCGATGACCCGGTCCTGTCCTACGACCCGGTCCTCCAGCACGAGGCCCAGCTGCCGGACTCCTGGTGGAACGACCTCGCCGGGACGCTGGAGAAAGTGGCGGCCGTCGACACCGGCCGCGTCGCCGTACGGCAGCAGTACATGGAGCGGGCCATCCCCGAGTTCGTGGGCATCCCGGCCCCGGCCGTCTCCTGCTGGACCACAGCCCATGCGGATGTGCACTGGGCGAACATCACCGAACCGCTGCGCCTGCTGGACTGGGAAGGATGGGGCATGGCCCCGGAGGGGTTCGACGCCGCCACTCTCTACGCCTACTCGCTGCTCCAGCCGGACACTGCCGCCCGCGTCCGCGTCGCCTTCCCCGTGCTGGGCAGTCCGGCCGGCCTCGCCGCCGAAGCGACCGTGTGCGCCCAGCTGCTTCAGACCGTGAACCGCGGGGACAACCTCGCCCTCGCCGACCCGCTCCGGGCTTGGTCCGAGGAACTGCGCCGTCGTCGAGCGGCTGCGCGGGCAGCCGGGGCACGGCACGACCGACTACCCCTCACTGACACAAAGCCGTCAGGAAAAGGGGCTGTCGAAGTGCTCATCAGGCCGGTTGCGTACGCTGAACTGCACGAATGCAGCGCCCGTCGCACCCATCACCCGGTACCGGCAGGTGAGGAACGAGTCTGCTCGTAAACTTTTCCGCCATGACCGCCGAAAGCCGCGACAGGATCATCGCCCTGCTCGCCAGGCAGCAGCCCAAAGCCATCCTCGGCACCCCGGAGTCCGAATGGGTGGACTTCAAGACCGCAGGACCCAACGGGCCCTACGACCTCGGCACGGACAAGGGAAAGTTCGAGCTCGCCAAGGACGTCGCCGCCTTCGCCAACACCCGCGGCGGCCTCATCGTGTGCGGCTTCAGGGCGAAGCGGCGGCCGACTGATCTCCACGAAGCCGCGCAGAAGGAGATCCCCTTCGCGAAAAGGCTGGTTAACACCGACACCTACAAGGAGGTCATCACCGAGTACGTGCGCCCGCTGATCGACGTCAGTTTCCTCTGGTTCGAAGACGCCTCGGACCCTGATCTCGGCTACTTCGTCATCGAGGTGCAAGCGCTGCCGGAATCCAAACGCTGGGCCCTGGTCGTCAAGACCTTGTCCGAGGACGGAAAGCTCGTCAAAGGCGGGGTGGCCGTGCCCAGACGGCACAGCGACAAGACCCCCTATCTCACCGCGGACGAGGTGTACCAGGCTGTGAACGCTGGTCTGCGTGGCGAGCCCGAGATGGCCGTGGATCTCGCGGTGGCCACCGGGTCCGTGTCGGACGTGAAAGTGACCGCTTCAGTGGTCGATCGCCTTCTGGAAGACCGGCGTCGGGAACTTTTGGCTTCACTGCCGCGCCGGAAAGCTGAGGAATCTCCACGCCGACAGCGTGAAGGCCTGGTCTTGTCAGGCAGCGAGAAACAGTTTCTCCACGACGTACAGCGGCTACGCGACCTCCACGACCTCGTGCCGAACATGATGTCCAGGGACAGCCGCACCCCACAGCAGTACCGCGCGGAAGTCGACGCCTACCTCGAGAAATGTGGACGCCAGCTTCCGTCGATGCTGCGCAGGACATGGGCGCAGCAGGGCGCTCCGCTGGTCCTCCAGCTCGCTAACCCCTCCGACGTCATGCTCCACCAGGTGGAAGTCATCGCTACCGTCAGCCCGGAATACACCGCCGTCCTGTGGTTCCCACCTTCTGGCGCGGCCTCCGACCCGGCAAAGTTGCCCTGGCCTGAGCCGCCGGCGCCGTATGGAAGCAAGAGCCTCGCGGCGTCCTTCTATGCGCAGCCCAAGCTGTCGTTGGGGCCCGCTATCGCGGCGGCTGCGGTCAGACACCGCTCGGCCCCCAAGCGCCCGCTCATACGGCAGTCGGAAGACCGTCTGGTTATCAAGTTCCCTCCCGTCGATCTGCGCGCTCATGCTCGGGTAGCACTGGACCCGGTCCTGCTGTATGGAGACGGCACTTCTGCGGAGGATTCTGTTGCTGTCCATTGCGCTGCCACCTGCACCAACCTGAAGGGACGGCAGCAGGAGATCCTCCACATTCCTGTCCATTCGCTCAGCGTGACGTTGTTGCCAGATGCCGACGTCCCCGAACCGGATTCCGAGTAGCCCTCGTACGCGAGGGAAAAGGTCACCCGTCCAGGCGTCGAAGTGGGCCCCCTCTCGGAACGCCCCGGCGCTGTCACCGGCCGTCGATAGCGTGACCGCCGTGATGGTGGGCACCGAAGAAACCCGGCTGGTCGTGCTGCGCGGCAACAGCGCCTCGGGGAAGTCGTCCGTCGCGGCCGGCCTGCGTGAGCGGTTCGGCCGCGGCCTGGCCGTGGTCGGCCAGGACAACCTCCGCCGCATCGTGCTCCGGGAACGGGACCGGCCCGGAGCAGCGAACATCGGCCTGATCGGCCTGACGGCCCGCTACGCCCTGGACGCCGGATTCCATGTCGTCATCGAAGGCATCCTCTACGCCGACCGCTACGGGGACATGCTCACCGAGCTGCGCGCCGACCACCGCGGCCTGACCCACGGCTACTACCTGGACGTGCCGTTCGACGAAACCCTCGCCCGGCACGCCACCAAACTCGCCGACGACGTCAACGAGACGCAACTGCGCGACTGGTACCGGCCGCGCGATCTGCTGCCCGGCGGCGTCGAGATCGTCATCGGCGCCGACAGCGCGCTGCACGAGACCGTCGACCGCATCATGCTCGACACCGGCCTGGCCCACCTGCCCGCCGTAGACCGCTGACCGGAGCGCTCCAGAGGTGCTGCCGGCACTGCGATGCCTCAGGACGGAGTACCCGCTAGGTCGAATCACCCGCGCGGGTAGATGAGACTGCCTCGTGGCGTCGGCTACGCTCTCAGAGCGGCAGGTCAGCGTCTGCCGGTGCCCTGCCGAACTGCCCACGCCAGTCGGCGATGCGGCCAAGGTTCTCCGAATCACGCAATCAAGAAACGGCACTCTCAGCCGGTCGCAGGCGTGGGCGACATGACCGGGACAAGGGAGTCGTTGTGACGACCAACCGAGCGCGCAAGCAGGCCGCCCGGCACCGCGCAGCGCAGAAGAACATCCCCTACTCGGAAGCCAGGCGCCAGCAGGCGCAAGAGGTGGGGACAGATGCTGACCGCGCCAAGCTGGCCGAGTGTGAGGCCGAGATCATCACGGCGAAGGAACGGTATGACCGCGGCATCATGGAAGCCGCCGTCCAGCTCGCCGAGGCCTGCAGCCTGACTGACGTGCAGATGACCTACTTCCGTCTGGCCATCAGGTTCCTCATCCGGGCAGACGAGCCCTACAACTGCGGCCTCATCGGTGCTCGGATGACACGCCAGCATGTCGAGGACTCGATGGCGAGGGTGCGGTGTGCCGACCCCGCCGTCATGGCCGCGATCCGTCCGGTCATCGAACACATGGTGGAGGCGCACAACAGCCACGCCCGCCAGTAGCAGGCGAAGGGGCGGTCTGCTGGCAATCGGCAGACCGCCCCTCGTGGCTTCAGTTGATCACCTACGGCATGCTGCGGTCGGCGAGCACCATGCGCTGGCCAGCCTTCGCCCGCTGCTGCGACATTGGGCATCATCGCGGCGGCGGCATCAGATGGGGGACGTCGGCGGGGGAGAGGTCGGGGCGGGCACGGTGCAGGCGTGCGGGGTGGCGCCACCGGCCGTAGGCGTCACGGGCGACGTCGACGCCGACTTCCACCACCAGCTCCGGTTCCATCAGCGTGACGTCCAGCGTCTCCCGGCTGCCCCACCCGGCGGAGAACGACCGCCCGTCCACGGATGACCGCGCCGGGCCGGAGCGAGCAGCCCGGCGACCGTGGCGCTCGCCGCCCGGGCGAGGGTGGTGGTGCGGCCGGATGAAAACCGTGCGCCGGGCCGACCTCCTCTTTTCTACACTCGTGGTCGTGGCGTTGATCTACAGCAGCGGAAGCTGCGATGACCTTCCCGAAGAAGCGAGGCCGGATGGCTACCTGGCTCCGCTCATCGCCACGCCCACCGAGTGGGTGACGGTCCTCGGGAAGCCTGTCCAGGACCGCTTTGACTGGGGGATCAGCAGCTATCTGACCCGTCCTGCGGCGCGGGAACATGCTCTGCAGGAGTACACCTGGAGTCAGGCAGCGATCGGCGGTGCTGGGATCAGCACCTTCTACCCGGAGGAGCGCACGGTCTTCGAGGAGGGGCTGCGAGACGAAGAAGCGCACGCGGAGTTCTTCGTACAGCGCCGCACCCACCATGGGCTCGCCGAACCGACGCTGGAGTTCACCCCCTCGTTCCTGTGGTATTTCGACGCCATCCCCAGGAACGACGGCTCCTGGTACTACCTCGACGACGCCGGCCGTGACCACGAACTGGTGCGCACTCGCCGCACTGATGCCGAGCTGCGTATCGATATCGCGGCCCTGCCCCTGCGCCGCTACCTCGCCGTGCGCAGCCGTCTGCTGGTGATCCAGCATGACCGGATCACCCGGCTCGAGCACGTACCCGCCCCGGAGATCGACGCAGTCGACCGATCCGACCTGCGGCATTTCGCCTTCCACAGCGGAGACATCCACTCGGTGGATCGCCCGGGTTTCGTACGGCTGGTCGGAAAGCAGATCGTTCTGCCCATCGACGCGGCCCCCGTCGACCTGGCCCGCCCCCACACCTCCGAACGCCGGTTCCCGGAATTCACGGTCGCCATCGACCCCAACACCGGGGAGCGCATCACCTCCACGTGCGAGCCCGACAAGCTGAGCAACTACTTCACCGATCGCGGCACCCCGCACTACCTGGCACGGGTCTACTTCCGGCGCGACGTCCTCAACCGGTACACCTCCCAGCCGTCCCGCTACCGCATCGAGAACGGCCGACTGAGCTGCCTGGGACTCTGGGGCATCTCCCTCGGCACCAACCCCGACGGTCTCATCGAGGTCTACCTCGGAGACCTCGGACGCGACCTGCCGGCCGAAGAACGCGACCACTGGCTCAGCTTTAACGTCCCTCCCAGCGGAGGCCGCGACGAGGCACGCTTCGACCGCGACATCCTCGGCCGGTGGGCCGATGGGCCGCCCGACCCACTACGCCGACTGTTCGCCGCGCGAGAGCGCTTCAGCACCGCCCTGGGCGCGCTTCTGGGACAAGCGGTCTACAAGCCGTGGCATCCCGCCGACCAGATCGCCTTCGAGGGCCTGCACCTGCCCACCAGCAGTGAGCAGCACGAAGCCGACACCCTCATACTCCTGCTCGCCAAGGGCGTCATCGACTACCTGGACGTCAAGGTCCTCCGGCGCCTTCCTGGGGTGACCGACTCCAAGGCGCAAAGCATCAATTGCCTCGAAGCATGGGTCTCCTCCAGCGGAGGTGACAGCGACGCGCTGATCCGCCCGTTGCGTGGTCTGCAAGGCCTCCGCTCCACCGGTCCTGCCCATCTGCGCGGCAAGGACTGGCACGCCACCCTGACGCGCGCCGGGCTGGACGGACTGAGACCCGATGAGCAGTTCGTGCAGGTACTTACTCTGACTGGTGACGCCCTCAGCGCGCTCGCCGAGCATGCCGAGTCACAGCACCAGGCCAGCGAGTAGACAGCCCGCGGCCCCCGCAAAATCCGGTGACACTCTCGGTTTGGTTTCGTGTATGACTGGCGCGGACAGCCAGACAGGGGAGGGCAGCCTGTGGGTAAGGCGTCGGCGGGGAAGCGCGCGGCCAAGGCAGGCGGTACCCGGGATCACACAGTGCCGCAGATGTACCTGAGGCACTTCGCTCAGCACGTGGCACGCCGCAAGTACGAGCTGAAGGTGCGGCGGCTGGACAAGGTCGACGAGCCGTTTCCGGTGACGCCTACGGGCATCGGTGCCGAAACCGGCTACTACTGGGGCATAAGCAGTACTGGAGTACCTCACCATGCTGCCGAGGAGTTGTTCACTCACCTCGAGGGCCGCGCCGAGACGGTGCTGAAGGTCCTGCTGGACGACCCTGATTGGGCTCTCACGCCGAACTGGCCGTTGGACCCAGCTCAGCGCCATGCGCTCGCGTGGTGGATGGCTGCTCAGATACTGCGCACCACCCGGCAACGGAAGCGCCTCGCCCACCGGCAAACAGAGGCGCCGGACATTGCAGCGCTGCCGCTGGAAGTGCAGAAACTTGCTGAGAACAACCCGCACCTGCGCTACATCGTGGAGAACATCGTCACGCTGGCGATCGCGTTGGAGGCCCGGCCGTGGGCGCTTGGCTTCAGCGACATGTGCCTACTGACCAGCGATACCCCGGTCGTCATCTGGAACCGCCCAGACGACGAGAACCAGGTACGTGCCGCTGCACTGAGCAACATCATGCTCCCGCTGGATCCGCATCGCTTCCTGTTCCTGCCCGGTCCTGCCGCCCAAGAGACCGATCCGCGCAAGCGTGTAGATCACTTGATGCACGCGGAAGGCGCTCTTGGCATGGCGCTCGTGCAGGTGGCCTACGACGTTGCCGACCAGTTCATCGTCCACCACCCGCAGCACGACCCTTGGAGGCACTGGAAGCCGACCGGGCCCGGACAGCCGAAGCCGTGGGACGGACAAACCCACTCTGCTCCTCGGTACATCCTCGAATACGACGTCTTCCCGCCCCACCAGAACATCGAACGACGCTGGACCGTCGAACACCCACCGCCCCGCTCACCAGCCGCATGAGGCGGCCTGGGAGGCGCCCAGCAAGGACGCACACGGTCAATGAGAAGGCGAGGCCCGAGAGCATGTCCCAGGCCTCGCAAGATTCGGCTCAACGGCCGGACGACCGCGATGTCACGCCCACTCCATGCCCAGCTCCCGCAGCGCGTCCAGCTGCTCCTGGGCAAGCCGGTCCCGCCTCGCGCGGGTGTTCGATACCCATACGCCCAGCTTGACGGTCACGGGCTCGGCTTCGCCGTCGACCGCGATCTGTTCGCTGTGGCCGCGGGGCACAGGTCGGTGGGCGCCTTCCCGTTCCACCCACTGCGCGAGTGCCGCCAGGCCGCGCTGGAACGCCTGCTGTGCCTTGCTCGGGCCCTTCGTCGCACGCATTGCCGCCGGGGCGGGAGACGGCGCCTCAAGCGGCTTGATGTCCAGCCTGGACAGTCGCTCCTGCTGCTCGCTCGACAGCTGTGCCCAAGTGCCCGGCTGGGTCTGCCGTTGGAGCCACCGGCCGATGTCATCGCCGTCCATCAGTACGCCGGGCTGGATTTCGGGGAGGCTGCCGTCGGCGTCGACCAGGTCGGCGAGCACGCGGTAGTGCCGCTGCCAGTCCAGCGGCCAGGGGCAGTTCCAGTCCGGGTCGATCGCGGCCAGCTGTTTCGCGCGCTCCGCCGCCCGTTCGGGGTCTTTCCCGAGGCCGCCTTTGCGGCGCAGGTTGGCCATGTGCTGCCCGATGGGCACCATCGCTTCGCCCTCGCCCCACACCTGGTCCTGTCGCGGTGCGAGGTGCCCGGTGGCCCGCCGGTAGGAGCGCAGCGCGGCGAGCTTGGCCTCCCACGCCTCCTCGCCGGGCTCCCAGACCATCCCGGCCTCCGGCAAGTCGAGCAGTTCCTTGCGGCGCGGCTCCAGCTCACCCGCCCGCAGCGCCTTCCGCTGCTGGTGCACCCACCTGCCAAGCGGAAAAGACTTCGTCACGCCCACTTCGACCTCGGTGTCGTAGGGCACGGCGTAGAGGCCGGTGATCTCGTTCTCCGCCCGCCACCGCAGCAGGGCCTGGTAACCCTCCAACCAGACGAGGCTTTCGGGCCTGTAGACCCGGGTGCGCAGGAACGCGGAGATCGTGGCGGCGTCCCTGGGAGAGGAGAAGTGGAGCAGGGCCGACTCGGCGACGGCGTCGGCGCCGTCCTCGCCGCCGGCGCCGACGATCCGCCCCTCTTCATCGCGCCGGACGTGCACCTTGCGCTTGCCGCTGGTGAGGGCACGGGAGGCGAGCTGCTCGACCAGGCGCTCATCGTGTGAGCGCAGACCCTGAAGCACGGCTACGAGAGGGCGGAACGAGGCGGAGGCGACCATGTCCTGCGGATCCTCGCCGGGCTCCAGGAACACCGGCACAATGATCCGCGCAACTTTGGTGCTGCCGTCGCGGTTCAGCCTGAGCGCGCGGCCGATGTTCTGCACGATTTCCACCTGCGAGCCGCGGGTGTCGGCGAAACAGATCGCCTCCACGCCCCGCTCGCCGGTGATGTCGACGCCTTCCCCGAGAACTCGAACGCTGGCGAGGAGCGCCCGGTGCACCCGGCGGCCGGCGGCGTCGATGCCGTTGGCGAACTGGCGCAGCACCTCTCGCCGCTCGGACACGAGGTGGTCACCGCACAGCCACGCCGACCACACCCGGTCCGGCGGGACGTGACGTCCGGCCTCCAGGTCGTAGAACTCCGCGTCGATAGACGACTTCGGCAGCTTCTCCGCCTGCGCCAGGTCTTCGTCCGATGCGTCGTTGACGTACAGCTCGGCAGCGGTCTTCGGCAGCGCCTCCGCGAAAGCCGCCGCTTCCTCCACCTTCTGATGGAAGGTCATCGTCGTACGCAGGTTGTACGCAGCGGCGTGCTCCAGGAGCGCGGTCTGCAGCAAGGCCAGGCGCCGGCCCCGCTGCGCTTCCTCCGACTCCCCCAGGACGGGCGAGGGGTCGCGGATCTCCAGCACGTCGATCTCGAAACCGGCGAGGATTCCCCGCTCGATCGCCTCGCTCAGCCCGAGCTCGGCCAGCCACGGGCCGTAGGTGGCTGAGTCCTGGCCCATCGATGCGATCTCCAGCTCCTGGCCCTCCGCGCCCTTCTGCGGGCGGGGCGAGGCCAGGATGCGCGGGGTCGCGGTGAGGTACAGCCGGAAGTCGGCGGGGATTCGTTGGTTGTCGTGGATCGCGGCCCACGGACGACCAAGATCACCTGCGGTGCCGTGGGCTTCGTCGATGATGGCGAGGTCAAAGCCTGCCATCTGCTGGCCGTACAGGCGCTCTCCGCCCGCCAGAGCGGCCTCCAGCGGCCCGCGAACCTTCCGCTGACCCATCGGTGCGTCGATGTCCTCGCGGTCCACGAGAGAGGCGTACGTGGCGAACACGACCACAGGCCCCGAAGCTGCCCACAGGGCGAGCTGGATCGGGTTGGTGGTGGTGCGCACGCCCAGCTCGTTCAGGACCGGGTCGTTCTCCAGCGAGCACACCGCCACCATCGGCGCCCGGTGGCCCACCAGGCGCCACGCCTGGGCGGTCTGCACGAGCAGGTCCAGGGTCGGCACCGTGACGAGGATCCGGCCGCCCGGGAAGCACTCCAGCGCGCACGCGGCTGCCGTGATCGTCTTGCCCGAACCGGTCGCTGACACGATCGTGCCCCGAGCACCCTCCGGGGGCACAGATGACCTTGCAGGAAATCCCACCCACTTGCGGAAAGCCGCTTTCTGGTCAACCTGGTGTTCCTTGAGCTGAATACCCGGCATTTAGAAATCCTCCCCTAACTTGTTTCCTGACCGCTTCGGGAAATCACCGGGACGGCGTGAAGGGCGGGACTGACACCGTACCGTCATCGCCCACCACGACCCGCTCGGCGAGCTGTACCAGGACCTGGGCGGGCATGAGCCCCGCCCGATCGGCCGCCGCTCGGATCAGTCGACTGGGCGCAGCAGACAGCCACAGCTCCGCCCGCAGCCCATCCGCCTCCTCCCGACGCCGCGCCTCGAAGGCGGCCCGGGCAGCAAGAGCACCGTCACGCCGCTCTTCGCGCTCCTGAGCCCACTTGGAGCCTTGGGTGTCCCGCTCCGGCTCGTACGCGCCCCAACCGGCCTGAAACATTAAGTCTCTGACGCGCTGCCACTCCACATGCTTTGCCGCCCAGATGGCAGCCAGCCGTTCCGGGTCCGTCTCGAACTCGGAGAAGGAACCGCCTCGCCTCAACTGCTCCGCTGTCTCACGCTCGCGGGCAGCAGCCTCCGTGACCTTCGCCGCAACGGCGGCCATATTGAGGCCGTTTGCCTGGCGCCTAATCTGATCCCGCGCCACATCCTGAGCACTCCACATGTGGTTTCCCTTTTCTTGTTGCCGAGTCTCAGCCCCGCCTGGGTGGTTGGGGGGTGTCCCGTTTTTTCGCCAACGGTACATGCTGCATCAGTCTGATTCACGCGGTACACTGGAACCCACACGAACGAGCGACCCCCCACCCTCGTAGCCAGCCCGGCCCGCGCCAGCGGGCCTAGGCGGTTCTGGAGGCGCAGCCGAAAGGACCGTCAGGCGGGGGAGCGCAGCGGACCCGCCCGGGAGTGCGGAGCACTCCCCAACTCCCGTACTGGAGGCCCCACTAGCCGTATCTGACACCCCGTCAATCTGGCGGCCGCGCATCGCGCGCCGCGCCGGTCGCGCAGCGGCCGGCCCCACCAGGATCCCGGAGCGCAGCGGAGGGATCCGCCCGCGCATCGCGCGGGCAGCGGGAGCGCAGCGACCGCCCCGCTTGCACATCGCGCAGCGATGTGGTACCCGCGGAGCGGGTAC
>NZ_JBEXHC010000014.1:130875-176227 GCF_040607655.1 Streptomyces sp. NPDC005266 | reverse complement strand
TGTTCGACACCGTCCACCGCCCGCCTGAACTGGCCTGACGTCCCTGCCCCCGCCCGCCAGGGCCCGACCGGAGCTGAAATCGTGGAAAAACTGGGAAGACCAGTGGATACCCCATGCCCGCACCCCAGCCGACAGCCCAGAACCCGCCCAGAGAGCACTTCGAAACCACGTCGGTGGATCGAGGCTTAGGCAGGCTGGGTCGGAAAGGTACGGGGAAGCCCCCGGCACCCGTTTCTCGCGGGCGCCGGGGGCTTCCCCGTGCGTGGTGCGGCCCCGGTGGGGCCGGCGATGGATCAGCCGAGGCCGCCGAAGATGCCGCCGTTGTCCCCGCCGCCGTTATTGCCTCCGCCGTTGTCCTGGCCCTGGACCGTGATGAGGTTCACGGACTGGCCCTTGGGCACCTGGGTGCCCGCGCCCGGCTGGCTGGCGACCACCGTGGCGTTGTCATCCTGCGGGCCGGCGATGTTGCCCACGTTGAGGCCCAGGTCCTGGAGCTGCTTCTTGGCGTCCTTGAGCTTCTGGCCGCCCAGGTTGGGCACCGGGACGTTCTCCTGCTGGGCCGGGGCCTTGGCGACGGTCAGGGTGACCGTCGAGTTGGGCGCGACCTCCTGGCCGCCCTCGGGGTCCTGCTTGATGACCGTGCCCGCCTCGACGTCGCCGTTCTCCTCCTCCTGCGTCTGGACCTGAAGGCCCTTCGCCTGGAGGGCCGCCTTGGCGGCATCGAGCTTCTGCGTGGTCACGTCCGGGACGAGGACCTTTGTCTGGGCCTGGGCGACGGTCAGGGTGATCGTGGAGCCCTTGGCGACCTTCTTGCCGCCCTCCGGGTCCTGGCGGATGACCTTGTTGGGGGTCTGGTCGGACTCCTCCGTCTCCCTGGTGACCTTGAAGCCCTTGGCCTCGAGCTGCGCCTTGGCGGATGCGAACTGGACGTTCAGGACGTCAGGGACCTCGACCCTCGCCGCGGGCTTGGGGCCCTTGGACATGGTCAGCTCGACCGTCCCGAACCGCTTGATCTCGCCGCCGCCCGTGGGGTTCTGCTCGCAGACGGTGTTCTTCGCCGCGTCCTCGCAGAACTTGGAACCGACCTTCTTGACCTTGAAGTCGCCGTTCTCCCCCTGGCCCGAGGCGTCCGGGAAGGACTTGCCGACGAGATTGGGCACCGGGACCATGCCGTCGTTCTTGCCGCCGCTGAACAGCGACTTGCCGATGAAGATCGCGCCGACCAGCACCAGTATCCCGGCGAGGATCAGCAGGATCGTGGAGAGCTTGCCCTTCCGCGCGGGGGGCACGCCGCGCCCGCGTCCGCGGTCCGGCCGCTCGTCGTATCCGAAGCCGCCGTCGTCCTCGCGCAGTGGCGGCAGCATCGAGGTCGGCGCGGCGCCGCCGGAGTCGTGCGACCGCAGCATCGTGGTGGCCTGGTCGTCGGAGCCGTAGCCGACCGCGCCCAGCGCGGCGGTGGCGGCGACCGGCTGGCCCTCCAGGGCCGCCTCGATGTCGGCGCGCATCTCGTCGGCCGACTGGTAGCGGTAGTCCGGATCCTTGACCAGGGCCCGCAGGACGATGGCGTCCATCTCCGGGGTGATCTCGGGGTCGTACGTGCTCGGCGGCTGCGGCTCCTCCCGCACGTGCTGGTAGGCCACGGCCACCGGGGAGTCGCCGACGAAGGGCGGCCGCACGGTCAGCAGCTCGTAGAGCAGACAGCCGGTGGAGTAGAGGTCGCTGCGCGCGTCGACGGTCTCGCCCTTGGCCTGCTCGGGGGAGAGGTACTGGGCGGTGCCGATCACGGCGGCCGTCTGCGTCATGGTCATACCGGCATCGCCCATGGCCCGGGCGATGCCAAAGTCCATCACCTTGACCTGGCCGGTCCGCGTGAGCATGACGTTCGCCGGCTTGATGTCCCGGTGGACGATGTTGTTCCGGTGCGAGTACTCCAGGGCCTGGAGGATCCCGACGGTCATCTCCAGCGAGCGCTCGGGGAGCAGCTTTCTGCCCGAGTGAAGCAGCTCACGCAGTGTGGAACCGTCGACGTACTCCATCACGATGTACGGGATCGAGACACCGTCGACGTAGTCCTCGCCGGTGTCGTAGACCGCGACGATCGCGGGATGGTTGAGCGAGGCGGCCGACTGGGCCTCTCGGCGGAACCGGGCCTGGAAGGACGGATCGCGGGCGAGGTCCACCCGGAGCGTCTTCACAGCGACAGTACGGCCGAGGCGGGTGTCGTGCGCGAGGTAGACCTCCGCCATGCCACCGCGGCCGAGCACTGAGCCCAGCTCATACCGGCCGCCGAGGCGACGCGGCTCTTCCATAGCTACTCCAGCCCTCTTCCGTGGTTCCCGGCCGCACCTGTGGGGGCCGGCGAAGTGCTGCTCGCGCATACCGTACCCGGCACGACTTACGGGACCCGGCCTCAGCCGTTACTTGATACCGGACCGGTACGGCGACGTGCGGGATTGGTATCGGGGCGTGACCGGCGTCACTTGTCGCCCTGGCTGTCGAGTACCGCCTTCATCACACTCTTGGCGACCGGTGCGGCCAGCTTGCCGCCGGCGATGTCGTCGCGGAGGGTGTTGGAGCTCTCGATGACGACCGCGACGGCGACGGGGGAGCCGTCGTCGTCCTTGGCGTAGGACAAGAACCACGCGTACGGGTTCTTGCTGTTGGCGACGCCATGCTGGGCGGTACCCGTCTTGCCACCGACCGTGACGCCCGGGATCTGGGCGTTGGTTCCGGTGCCCTCCTTGACCACGGTCTCCATGATGTCCTGGAGCTTGCGGGCGTTGTCCGGGCTGAGCGGCTGGCTCATCTGCTCGGGCTCGTTCTGCTCGATCGTGTTCAGATTGGGAGCGCGCAGCGAGTCGATCATGTACGGCTTCATCAGCTTGCCGTCATTGGCGACCGCGGCGGCGACCATGGCCATCTGCAGCGGGGTGGCGCGGGTGTCGAACTGACCGATGGAGGACATCGCGTTGGACGGCCGGTCCATGTCCTCGGGGTAGAAACTCGCGTTGGTGCGGACCGGCGTGAGGACCTCGTCGTTGAAGCCGAACTTCTTGGCCTCCTCCAGCATCTTCTTCCTGCCGAGGTCGTCGCCGAGCTTGCCGAAGACCGTGTTGCAGGAGTAGCGGAGCGCCTGCCGGAGCGAGGCGTTCTCGCAGGGGATGTTCCCCTCGTTCTCCAGGTTCTTGGTGGACAGCGGCAGTCTCCAGGGCAGCGGCGACTCAGTGGGCGCGTCGACGTCCGTGTACTTGCCGTTCTCCAGCGCGGCCGCGGCGGTGACCACCTTGAAGGTGGAGCCGGGCGGATAGGTCTGCCGCAGCGCCCGGTTGAGCATCGGGTCGTCCTCGTTGTTCTGCGGCTGCAGCGCCTTCCATGCCTTCTCGTCGCTCTTCGAACCGCCCGCGACCTTCGAGGGGTCGTAGCTCGGGGTGGAGGCCAGCGCGAGGATCTTGCCGGTGCGCGGGTCGAGGGCGGCGACGGCGCCCTTGTTGTCACCGAGCCCCTTGTAGGCGGCCTCCTGGGCCTTGCCGTTCAGGGTGGTGATGACGTCGCCGCCCTTCTGCTCCTTGCCGGTGATCATGTCGATCGTCCGGTTGAAGAAGAGACGGTCGTCGTTGCCCGTCAGGATGCCGTCTTCGAGCTTCTCGATCTGGTTGGCGTCGAAGACCTGGGAGGCGTAGCCGGTGACCGGCGCCCACATCGGACCGTTCTTGTACGTGCGCTTGTACTTGAAGTCGGTCCCGTTGGTCTCGACGGAACCGGTGATCGGCCGGCCGTCGACGATGATGTTGCCGCGCGGCTGGCTGTAACGGGCGATCAGCACGCGGCGGTTGTTCTTGTTGTTCTTGAGCTCGTCCGCCTGGACGTACTGGATCCAGTTGTCCCGGATCAGCAGGGCGAGGACGAGGAGGCCGCAGAAGATCGCGATTCGGCGCAGCGGCTTGTTCACGGGCGGACCACCTGAGTCATCTCGGCGTCTGTGGACGGAGCGGGCGTCGGGGCCGGCCGGCGGGCAGTGTCGCTGATCTTGATGAGGACGGCGACCAGCGCCCAGTTGGCGAGCACCGACGAGCCGCCGTAGGCGAGGAACGGCATCGTCATACCGGTCAGCGGAATGAGACCCATCACACCGCCGGCGACCACGAAGACCTGGATGGCGAAGGCGGCCGACAGGCCGATCGCGAGCAGCTTGCCGAACGGGTCGCGGGCGGCGAGGGCGGTGCGCACGCCGCGCTCCACGATCAGGCCGTACAGCAGCAGGAACGCCATGGTGCCCGCCAGCCCCAGTTCCTCGCCGACGGTGGCCAGGATGAAGTCGGAGTTGGCGGCGAAGCCGATGAGGTCGGAGTTGCCCTGGCCGAGGCCGGTGCCGAAGACGCCGCCGGAGCCGAAGGACATCAGGGCCTGGGCGATCTGGTCGCTGCCGCCGGTCTTGAAGGCCGCGAAGGGGTCGAGCCAGGCGTCCACGCGCTGCTGGACATGCGGCTCGAAGGTGGCCACACCCACGGCACCGACCGCCGACATCAGCAGACCGAAGACGATCCAGCTGGTGCGCTCGGTGGCGACGTACAGCATCACGACGAACAGGCCGAAGAACAGCAGCGAGGTGCCCAGGTCGGTCTCGAAGACGAGGATGAGGATACTCATCGCCCACACCACGAGGATCGGTCCGAGGTCACGGCCGCGGGGCAGGTACAGGCCCATGAAGCGGCGGCTTGCGAGCGCCAGTGCGTCTCTCTTCACCATGAGATAGCCGGAGAAGAACACCGCGATGATGATCTTGGCGAACTCGCCGGGCTGAATGGAGAAGCTCCCGATCCTGACCCAGATCCGGGCGCCGAAGACCGGCGGGAAGAACACCGGCAGGATCAGCAGGATCAGTGCCCCGATCATCGAGACATAGGTGTAGCGCTGAAGGATCCGGTGGTCCTTGAGGAAGATCAGTACGGCCACGAACAGGGCCACGCCCATCGCCGAGTACATCAGCTGGTTGGGCGCCGAGGGCGAGAAGACCTGACCGATGCTCTCCGCCCGCTGCGCCAGCCGCCGGGACTGGTCCAGGCGCCAGATCAGCACGAGGCCCAGCCCGTTGAGCAGCGTGGCGATCGGCAGCAGCAGCGGATCGGCGTACGGCGCGAACTTCCGCACCACGAGATGGCCGACGCCGGCGAGCAGTCCGAGCCCGATGCCGTAGCTGAGCATGCCCGACGGCATCTCGTCGCTGAGCGCCAGACCCGCGTTGGCGTAGGCGAAGACCGGAATGATCACCGCGAAGACCAGCATGGCCAGCTCGGTGTTGCGCCTGCTCGGCGGACCGGCCGTGCTGATGGTCGTCGTGTTGGTCGTACTACTGCTCATGGGTGGACGGCCCCTTACGGCTTCACTGCTGGGTGCTGCTGCACTGCGGGACCAACTTCTTCTCATCCTCCGAGAGCGTGGGGCCGGGCTTTGGAGTGGGAGAAGCCGTCGGCTTCGTCGTGGGCTTGGACGTGGCCTCGGCGGCGCGCGTTCCCGTCTCGCTCTCGCCGGTCGGGGGCTTGGCGCCGCTCCCCTGGGTCTTGCCGGCGCTCGGGGTGGCCTTGCCGGACGCACCGCCGGCCTGGCCCTTGTCGCCGGTGAGGTCCTTCTGGCTCTCCTCGGCCTTCCGCTGCGCGTCGGCCTTTCTGCAGGCGCTGGCCAGGGTGGCGAGGTCCTTGGTCTTGTCCTGGGCCTGGCCCAGCCCGCTGACCGCGATGGTGTCCTCGACCCGGCCGCGCTGGTCGGTCGGGAGGTACTTGAGTTCGATCTCGCGGTGGTCCTCATGGACCTTGTTGAGCTTGATCCAGGCGAGATCCTGGCTGATGCCCTGGTAGATCGCGACATGATCGCCGTTGGCGCCCACGTAGTACTGCGTCTGCGTCCAGCGGTAGCCGCCGTACAGCCCGCCGCCGATCACGGCGAGACCCAGCACCATGAAGAGCGACCGCTTGGCCCATGTCTTGCGACCGCTCTTCTTGCTGAAGTCCCCGTCCGCATACGCCCCGAAGCTTCCCTCGGGCGGTCCGCCGACGGCCGGACCGCCACTGCCGGGCGGACCGAAGCCGCCCTGTGGGTCGCCCTGCTGCGGTACGGAGCGGCCGAGCTCGGCGGCGCGGCCCGCGGGGGTGTGCGCGGCGCCGCCGTCCCCGAGGGGGACCTGGTTCTCGGCGACCGCGCCCACGATGACGGGGGTGTCGTTGAGCTGCCCGGCCAGGGTGTCGCCGCCGTCGACGTCGAGGACGTCGGCGACGATGCAGGTGATGTTGTCGGGGCCGCCGCCGCGCAGCGCGAGCTGGATGAGCTCTTGCACCGTCTCGTGCGGGCCCTGGTAGTTGGCGAGGGTGTCCTCCAGGGTCTGCTGGCTGACGACGCCGGACAGGCCGTCCGAGCAGATCAGATAGCGGTCCCCGGCCCGGACCTCACGGATGGACAGATCGGGCTCGACATGGTCGCCGCTGCCCAGGGCGCGCATCAGCAGGGAGCGCTGCGGGTGGGTGCCCGCCTCCTCCTCGGTGATCCGGCCCTCGTCGACGAGGCGCTGGACCCACGTGTGGTCCTGGGTGATCTGGGTGAGCACACCGTCACGCAGCAGATACGCGCGCGAGTCGCCGACGTGCACGAGACCGAGCCGTCGGCCGGTCCACAACAGGGCGGTGAGCGTGGTGCCCATGCCCTCCAGCTGGGGGTCCTCCTCGACCATGACGCGCAGCTGCTCGTTGGCGCGCTGCACGGCGCTGCCCAGCGAGGTCAGGATGTCCGACCCCGGGACGTCGTCGTCGAGCTGGACGAGAGTGGAGATCACCTCGGAGCTGGCGACCTCGCCGGCGGCCTGGCCACCCATGCCGTCGGCGATGGCGAGCAGCCGGGGGCCGGCGTAACCGGAGTCCTCGTTGCCCTCCCGGATCATGCCCTTGTGCGATCCGGCCGCGAAACGCAGTGACAGACTCATGCGCACCTCGCCCGTCGGCTCCGGGTACAGCCCCTTGCCAACCACGCTGCCCACCCTCCGGTCGTCATGGTCCTACTACTTCCGCAGCTCGATGACGGTCTTGCCGATGCGGATCGGCGCGCCGAGCGGAATCGGTGTCGGTGTGGTGAGTCGGGTCCGGTCCAGGTAGGTGCCGTTGGTGGACCCTAGGTCCTCGACGATCCACTGGCCGTCGCGGTCCGGGTAGATCCTGGCATGCCGGCTGGAGGCGTAGTCGTCGTCCAGCACGATTGTTGAATCGTGCGCACGGCCGAGAGAGATGGTCTGCCCCTGCAGGGCGACCGTGGTGCCGGTCAGCGTGCCTTCGGAGACCACCAGCTTGGTGGGGGCCCCACGGCGGCCGCGGCCGCCCGACTGCTGGCGCTGCTGCGGCGGTGCGGCCTGCTGCTGCTGCCGCCGCTGCGGCTGCGGCCGGTCGGGGGCGCCGCGGCGCGCCGAACCGCGCTGGGTCACGCGGGTCCCGAACAGGTCGCTACGGATGACCTGAACGGCCACGATGACGAACAGCCACAGTACGGCGAGGAAACCCAACCGCATGACCGTGAGGGTCAGCTCTGACATTGCCCCCGCTTCACCCTTCGGCTTGCCGGTAAACGATGGTGGTGTTGCCCACGACGATGCGTGAGCCGTCGCGGAGCGTAGCGCGCGTGGTGTGCTGTCCGTCCACCACGATGCCGTTCGTCGACCCGAGGTCCTGGATGGTCGGTGGTGTTCCGACCCGGATCTCGCAGTGTCTGCGGGAGACACCGGGGTCGTCAATCCGCACGTCAGCGTCGGTGGAACGGCCCAGGACGAGCGTGGGCCGGGAGATCTGGTGGCGAGTGCCGTTGATCTCGATCCAGCGGCGGGTCTGGCCCTGCGGCTGCGGGCCGACGCCGACTCCCGCCCCGCCGGTGCGGGGCACCGGACGGGCGCCGGGAGGCGCTGGGGGCATCGGAGGCGCGCCCGAGGGCTGGGCGGGGTAGCCGTAGCCGCCGGGGCGCTGCTGGGGCGCGCCGGCGCCACCGCGGCCCGGGGCCTGCTGCGGACTCTGGGACTCGCTGGAGGCCAGGGTCCGGCTCCGCACCCGGTAGAGGCCGGTGTCGAGATCTTCGGCCTTCTCCAGATGGACCTTGATGGAGCCCATGAAGGTGTAACGCTGCTGCTTGGCGTAGTCGCGCACCATGCCGGACAGCTCGTCGCCGAGCTGCCCGGAGTACGGGGCCAGCCGCTCGTAGTCGCCCGTGCTCAGCTCGACGATGAAGTCGTTGGGGACGACGGTCCGGTCGCGGTTCCAGATCGTTGCGTTGTTGTCGCACTCACGCTGGAGCGCGCCCGCGATCTCGACGGGCTGGACCTCGGACTTGAACACCTTGGCGAAGGTGCCGTTCACGAGACCCTCGAGACGCTGCTCGAAGCGCTTCAGTACTCCCACGGGGCACCTCCTTCCTAGTCGTGCTCAGTGTCGTCCTCGTACTGCTTACTGATCGTATCCACGCGTCGGGAAATCGGGTGGTTCCCCTTCCTGGCCCTGTGGAGCAGTGTCACCTCTCACAGGGATCGTAGAGGTGCCCTGACGACAGTGTCCCGCAACCGTGACCGACTCCGGGCGGGCGGGGGTGGAGGCATCGGATACGGGTGTGAATCCATCCTCCGCAGCGTGCTAGTGTTCTGGATGTCGGAAGGCGCCCCACACGAACCGGACCGATCCGAGGATCAGACCGGAGGGGCAAGCAGTCAAACGACAGCACCCATGCGCGGGTGGCGGAATAGGCAGACGCGCTGGATTCAGGTTCCAGTGCCCGAAAGGGCGTGGGGGTTCAACTCCCCCCTCGCGCACCAGTCGGAGCGGGCCTCTCCGGAGTGACAAAAGTCGCTCTGGAGAGGCCCGCTTCGCGTTTGTCCGACGGTGGGACGGCAGAGGGCCTCCCCATGCGGGGAGGCCCGGGGCCGCTGCGGGAGCCCCTGCTGCCGGTGCCGGTGCCGGTGCCGGCACCGGTCCGGTGCGGGGCTGTGTGCCGGTCCGGATCAGGCGGCGAAGCCGGCGGCGAGCGCCTTGGCCTTCGCGGTGGCGTCCTCGTGGGCCTTGGCCTTGGAGGCGTCGGAGAGCTCGATCAGGTCGGCCATCGCCGGGTTGGTGCGGGCCAGCGTGAGCTCTGGCACAACGAACTCGACCTCAAGGCCGAGCGCCCCGTTCAGCGCCTTCTCCAGGTAGGTCGTGACGAACTCGAAGCTCTCCCGCGGGGTGCCGGGGCCGTAACCGCCGCCACGGCTGGCGACGACGACCGCCGGGGTGCCCGAAGTGGTGGTCTTCTCCGCGCCCGCGGTGCGGCCCATGATGATCACGTGGTCCAGCCACGCCTTGAGGGTGGAGGGGATCGTGAAGTTGTACATCGGGGCGCCGATGAGGACGGCGTCGGCCTGCTCCAGCTCGCCGGCCAGGGTCTCCCTCAGGGCGAAGGCGGCCTGCTGCTCGGGGGTGCGGGCGTCGGCGGGGATGAATCCGGCGTGCGCGGCGAGGCCGTCCAGGTGCGGAATGGGCTCGGCGGCCAGGTCGCGGTAGATCACCGTGCCGTTCGGATGCTGGGCCTCCCATTCCTTGCGGAAGCTGGCGGCCACGGAGCGGGAAGCGGAGGCTTCGCCGGGGAAGATCGCGGTGTCGATGTGCAGAAGGGTCGGCATGGGATGCCTCCGTTGTGATCAGGGTTCCGGGAAGGAGCCAGAAATTCCTACGTACCTATGGATGGCACAGTAGCTTACTTTTTCACAGTCCCCAACGAGAGGGCAGTAGTGTGTATTCCATGGCGGACGGTGGCGGGCACGAGGAGCGCGGCGAGCAGGCGTGTAAGCAGGTCGACGGCAAGATGACGCGGTTCTTCGAGTTGTTCGGCAAGCGATGGACCGGGCTGATCGTGGCGGTGCTGACGGAGCAGGGGGCGTACTTCGCCGAGCTCCGGCGGGCCATCCCGGGCATCAGCGAGCGCATGCTGTCGGACCGGCTGACCGAGCTGGCGGCGGCGGGGCTGGTGGTGCGGGAGGTCGACGCGGGGCCGCCGCTGCGGGTCGCCTACCGGCTGACGGACGCGGGGAGGGCGCTGGAGCCCGCGCTGAAGGAACTGGCGCGCTGGGCTGAGGACCATCTGCCGGAGGGCGGCGGCTGCCCGGAGCGGTTCCGGCGCTGAGCAGGCGCGCGGGGAGCGCCGGAGAGACGGAGAGCTTATCCACAGGCTCTGACGGCTTTTCCCGGTGAGCGGTACGGTCTGCTCAGTCAATGGCGTGGTCGGCGGTTTCGGGCTTGTCGGCCCTGTTCAAAGCCGCTGACGACGCGTGAGGAAGGCGGGGGCGCGATGACGGACGGCCAAAGCGGTGGCAGCGAGCCGGGCGAGGGGTCCCAGGTGAGCGACGGGGTTACGGCCGGGGCGGCTCGGCGGCTGCCGTCGGTGCCCGGCTTCGCCTCGTGGCATGACGGGCCGTCTCCTCGGCGGCAGGGCAAGGCGCTGCGCGAGCGGGTGCCGCGCTCGGCGCACGCCGGGCCGCCGTCGGGCGCGGACCGGCCGGACGCGGTGGCGGCGGTCGAGCGGTCGAACGCCGGGCGGTTGGCGGAGCTGACGCCGATACGGGTCGGGCGGATGGCCGCCACCCCCTTCTCCTTTCTGCGCGGGGCGGCCGGGCTGATGGCCCATGACCTGGCGACCACACCGGTGACCGGCATCGGCGCGCAGTTGTGCGGTGATGCGCACGCCGCCAACTTCGGTCTCTACGGGGACGCGCGCGGCGGTCTGGTCATCGATCTCAACGACTTCGACGAGACCATCCACGGTCCGTGGGAGTGGGATGTGAAGCGGCTCGCCACCTCGCTGGTGCTGGCCGGCCGGGAGGCGGGGGCGGACGAGGACACCTGCCGGGCGGCGGCCCATGACGCGGTCGGTGCCTACCGGCGCACGGTCCGGCTGCTGTCCAAGCTCCCCGCGGCCGACGCGTGGAACGCGATCGCGGACGAGGAACTGGTCTCCCACACGGACGCGAAGGATCTGGCCGGGACGCTGGAGCGGGTCTCCGAGAAGGCCCGGCGGAACACCAGCGCCCGGTTCGCCGCCCGGGCCACGGAGGCCGTGCCCGGCGACGAGGGCTCCTCCGCGCGGCCCGGGGCCCGGCGCTTCGTGGACGCCCCTCCGGTGCTGCGCCGGGTGCCGGACGACGAGGCGGCGGCGGTGGCCTCGGCGCTCGGCGAGTATCTGGGGACGCTGCCCGAGGACCGGCTGCCGCTGCTCGCCCGGTACGAGGTGCACGACGTGGCGTTCCGGGTGGTCGGCACGGGCAGCGTGGGGACCCGCTCGTATGTGGTGCTGCTGCTCGACCACCGAGGCGAGCCGATGGTGCTCCAGGTCAAGGAGGCCCGTCCCTCCGCCCTGCTGCCGTATGCGGCGAAGGCCGGTTTCAAGGTGCCGGAGGTCGCACACGAGGGGCGCCGGGTGGTGCTGGGGCAGAAGCGGATGCAGGTGGTCAGCGACATCCTGCTGGGCTGGACCACGGTGCGGGGGCGGCAGTACCAGGTGCGGCAGTTCCGCAACCGCAAGGGGAGCGTGGACCCGGCGGCGCTGGCCGCCGACCAGATGGACGACTACGGCCGGATGACCGGAGCGCTGCTTGCGCGGGCGCATGCGCACAGCGCCGATCCGCGGCTGCTGGCCGGGTACTGCGGTAAGAACGAGGAGCTGGACGAGGCCGTGGCCGCCTTCGCGGTGGCCTACGCGGACCGTACGGAGGCGGACCACTCCGAGCTGGTCGCGGCGGTGCGTGCCGGGCGGATAGCGGCCGAGCCGGGGGTCTGAGCCGCACCGGGGGTGCGGGGCTCCGTCGCCGCCGGCCACCGGACGTAGGCTGAGCGGGTGACGAACCCGGAAGCGCAGCAGCAGGCACAGCAGTCGGCGTCCGGGGCGGAGCCCCGGGCGGAGTCGCACGACCGGTGGGAGGAGGCCCGGTCGCAGGAGGCCCGGCCCGAGGAGACCGAGTCCGAGGAGATCTCCGAGGAGTCCCGGTCCGAGGAGGAGGCGCGGGCCGCCGAGCGTCTTGAGCGGGCGGTGCGGGCGGCCGAGCAGGCGCTGATCGAGTTCGAGATCGCGGTGGAGACCTTCCGGGTGGAGGTGGAGAACTTCTCCCGGCTCCACCATCAGCGGCTCGGGCCGATGTACTCGCGCCTCGACGAGCTGGACGCGCTGATCGCCGAGGCGGTCGCGGCCCGTACCGGCGACCCCGAGGACATCCGGAAGGCCAGTGAGGCGCGGGGGCTGGTCCTGCCCATGCCGGGCGTGGAAGAGCTCTTCAACGGCTGGATCGACTCGGAGGGCCTGTCCCCGGAAGCGGCGGCCATGCTCACCGAGCGGCCGGTGCAGCCGCCGCCGCGGGTGCGGCCGAGCGAGGAGGCCCGCCGGATCTACCGGGAGCTGGCCCGTAAGGCCCATCCGGACCTGGCCGAGGAGGAGTCAGAGCGGGAGCGGCGCGGTGCGTTCATCGTGCGGGTCAATGCCGCCTACGCGGCCGGGGACGTGGAGACGCTGCGGGCGCTGGCCGAGGAGTGGGCGGCCGGTCCGCCGCCGCCGGAGCGGCGGGCGAGCCGCAGCGAGGAGCTGTACGCCCGGCTGGAGTGGCTGGCCGAGCGCAAGGAGATGCTGGCCGCGGTCGCCGCCGAGCTGGAGTCGAGCGCGATCGGCGCCATGATCAAAATGGCCCCCGAGGACCCGGACCGGCTGCTGGACGAGATCGCCGAGCAGCTGCTGGCCCAGGCAGCCGAGAAGGAGGCCCGGCTGGCGGAGCTCGCGCGGTAGTAGGTTTTCTCTGACTTGATGTCGCGTGAGAGGTGTGTGTGATGCGTTTTGCCCAGCTTCCCCAGGTGGAGGCCGCGGCGGTGCCGGCCGACGGCTTTCTGCTGGACGTCCGGGAGGACGACGAGTGGGCGGCCGGGCATGCCGAGGACGCGCTGCACATCCCCATGGGGCAGGTCGTCGCCCGGTACGCCGAGCTGACCGAGGCGGTCGGTGAGCGGCGGGTGCATGTGGTGTGCCGGGTCGGCGGGCGGTCCGCGCAGGTGACCCAGTATCTGGTCGCCCAGGGCCTGGACGCGGTGAATGTGGACGGCGGGATGATCGCTTGGGACGCGGCGGGCCGCCCGATGGTGGCCGGCCCCGACGACACCGCCGAAGGGGCCTTCGTGCTCTGAGGGAGCCTGTCCGCGTCAGCCGAGCGGATGGCGGTCAGCCGAGGGGATGGGCGGCGAGAAGCTCGCCCAGGGACTCCTCGTGGGCGGCGGCGGGCCCCAGCGAGAGCTCCAGCTGCTTGGCCCAGGCGTGACAGCGGTGCAGCGGACAGTCGGTGACCGCGCCGAAGCCGCCGTGCAGAGGCTGTGCGGTCTGGACGACGCGGCGTACGCCCTCGGCGGCCCAGATCTTGGCGACGGCGACATCCCCGGCGGCGGGAAGCGCGCCGCTCGCCGCCGGCCGTGTGCCCTCCACGGTCAGCCGCCAGGCGGCCTGCCAGAGCGTGGCCTCCATCGCCCGTGGATCGATATAGCGGTCGGCGGCCTGGACGGCGACCGCCTGGAAGGTGGCGAGCGGGGGTCATCG
Source organism: Streptomyces sp. NPDC005266 (assembly GCF_040607655.1). Classification (NCBI taxonomy): domain Bacteria; kingdom Bacillati; phylum Actinomycetota; class Actinomycetes; order Kitasatosporales; family Streptomycetaceae; genus Streptomyces; species Streptomyces sp. NPDC005266. Next base: position 162,622 of record NZ_JBEXHC010000014.1, on the reverse strand, counting down.
CGGGGCTGGGCACGCCGTCCGGGGCGACGGAGGAGAAGACGGCCTTCGCCGCCTCGACGGCCGCCTGCTGCTCCCTCGTGAAGGTGAAGTGCACTGCTCTTCCTCCCGCGCCGCGGCTGTGTCCGACGGCCGGTCAAGATGGAACAGGTTCTACAAGAAGGGAACGCCCGGAACGGCCCGGCCTTCAGCGGTCGAAGTCCAACTCCACCCGCTCGCCGACCGGATGGGACTGACAGGCCAGCACATAGCCCGCCTCCACCTCGTCCGGCTCCAGCGCGAAGTTACGGTCCATCCGCACCTCGCCGGAGACCAGGAACGCCCGGCAGGTCCCGCACACCCCGCCCTTGCAGGCATACGGGGCGTCCGCGCGATTGCGCAGCACGGTCTCCAGCAGCGGCTCCCCGTCCCGCACCGGCCAGGTGCCCGACCGCCCGTCCAGGGTCGCGGTCACCGAGCTGTGCGACGCGGCGGCGGCCGGTGCCGGTGTGGGGGAGACGTCCTCCCCGGAGCCCGTCTGCACATGGAAGATCTCCTGATGGATGCGGCCGCGGGCGACGCCGAGACCACGCAGCGCCCGCTCGGCGGAGCGCACCAGCCCATAGGGCCCGCACAGGAACCAGCCGTCCACCGAGCGCACCGGCAGCAGGGCGGGCAGCAGCCCGGTCAGCCGCTCCTCGTCGAGCCGCCCGGACACCAGCCCGGTCTGCTGCTCCTCCCGGGAGAGAGCGGTCACCAGCTGGAACCGGTCGGGCCAGCGGTCCTTGAGGTCGGCGACCTCCTCCAGGAACATCGTCGAGGCGGCGGTGCGGTCGCTGCGGATCAGACAGAAGCGGGCCCCGGGTTGCTGCTCCAGCAGCGTCGTGGCGATGGACAGCACGGGGGTGATGCCACTGCCGCCGACGACCGCCGCGAAGTGGCCGGGCCTGGGGTCGAGGACGAACCGGCCGGCCGGGGCCATCACCTCCACGACCTCGCCGACCGCCAGCTCTTTGAGGGCGTACGTGGAGAACGCGCCGCCCTCCACCAGCCGCACCCCGACCCGCAGGAACTCCGGGCCCTCGGCGCCCGGGTCCGGTGTGCAGATCGAATACGTACGTCGGATCTCGGCGCCGTTGGTGAACCGCCGCACCGCGATGTGCTGCCCCGGGGCGAAACGGAAGGTCTCGCGCAGCTCGGGCGGCACCCGCAGGGTGACGGCCACCGCGTCATCGGTCAGCCGGTCGACCGCCGCCACCCGCAGCGGGTGGAACGCGCCATGACGGGGCGTGGCCCGCACCACCGCTTCCGCGGCCATCACAACTCCTTGAAGTGGTCGAACGGTTCGCGGCACGCCTCACAGCGGCGCAGCGCCTTGCAGGCGGTGGAGGAGAAGCGGCTCAGCAAGGTGGTCTCCGTCGAGCCGCAGTGCGGGCAGCGCACCGTGAGGGCGACGGGGACCGGGCCGCCCGCCGACGCGCGGCCCGGCGAGGGCGGCGCTATGCCGGCCTCCGCGAGCTTGCGGCGGCCCTCGGCGCTGATCGCGTCCGTGGTCCACGGCGGGGAGAGAACGGTGCGGACCGCCACCTCGGGGATGCCCCGCTCATGCAGCACCGCCTCGATATCGGCGGCCATCGACTCCAGCGCGGGACAGCCGGTGTAGGTGGGGGTCAGCTCGACCTCGACCCGGCCCGGCGCCAGGATCCGCAGCTCGCGCACCACGCCCAGCTCGGCCAGGGACACCATCGGCAGCTCGGGGTCGGGGACGGATCCGGCCAGCCGCCGCAGCTCCTCTTCGAGCGGCGTTGCGCTGGGGGCACGGGGCGTGGGCGTCACCATGTCGCCCCCGGGTGGCTGCGGCGCAGATGCTGCATCTGCGCGAGCATCGGGCCGAACGGCTCGGTGTGGATGCCCTGGCGCCCGGCGCCGGCCGCCCAGGAGCTTCGCTGCGGCCCCTCGGGCAGAGCCAGGGTGGCGCGGCCCAGGACGGAGGCGACACGGTCCAGCCACTGTGTACGCAGTGCGTCCCACTCCACCTCGCACCCCTTGACCGGTTCGAACAGCTCGCCGGTGAACCGCCACAGAGCGTCCAGCCCGCGCCGCATCCGCTCATGGCTCTCGGCCGTGCCGTCGCCGAGCCGCAGTGTCCAGTGCTCGGCGTGGTCGCGGTGGTAGGCCACCTCCTTGACCGCCTTGGCGGCGAGCGGGGCGAAGGGGCCGGTGCCTCGCGCCAACTCCTCGTACAGCAGCTCCTGGTAGGTGGAGAAGTAGAGCTGGCGGGCGATGGTGTGGGCGAAGTCGCCGTTGGGCCGCTCGACGAGCTGGACGTTGCGAAACGCCCGCTCCTCACGCAGATACGCCAGCTCGTCCTCGTCGCCGACGAGGGAGAGCAGTACCCGGGCCTGGCCGAGCAGGTCGAGGGCGATATTGGCGAGCGCGACCTCCTCCTCCAGCACGGGGCCGTGGCCGGCCCACTCCCCCAGCCGGTGGGAGAGCACCAGAGCGTCGTCGCCGAGGGCGAGGGCCGCGGTCACAGATGCCGCACCCCTTCCGGGATCTCGTAGAAGGTGGGATGGCGATAGGGCTTGTCGGCGGCCGGATCGAAGAACGGGGCCTTCTCGTCCGGCGAGGAGGCGGTGATCTCCGCGGACGGCATCACCCAGATCGACACCCCTTCCGAGCGCCGGGTGTACAGATCGCGGGCGCTGCGCAGGGCCATTTCGGCATCCGGCGCGTGCAGGGATCCGGCGTGGGTGTGCGACAGCCCGCGCTTGCTGCGCACGAACACCTCCCACAGCGGCCACTCACCGCTCGGCCTGTCGCTCATGCCTGTGCCTTCCCGTGCTTGGCCGCGAACGCGGCGGCGGCTTCGCGCACCCAGGCGCCTTCCTCATGGGCCCGGCGCCGCTGGGACATCCGCTCGGCGTTGCACGGCCCGTTGCCCCGCAGCACCTCCTGGAACTCCTCCCAGTCGATCGGGCCGAAGTCGTAATGGCCCCGCTCCTCGTTCCACCGCAGCTCGGGGTCGGGGAGGGTGAGGCCGAGCGACTCGGCCTGCGGGACACAGATGTCGACGAAGCGCTGGCGCAGCTCGTCGTTCGAATGGCGCTTGATCTTCCAGGCCATCGACCGTGCGGAGTGGGCCGACGCCTCGTCCGGCGGGCCGAACATCATGAGCGACGGCCACCACCAGCGGTCCACCGCGTCCTGCGCCATGGCGTGCTGTGCCTCGGTGCCCTGGCTCAGGGCCAGCAGCAGCTCATACCCCTGGCGCTGGTGGAAGGACTCCTCCTTGCAGATCCTGATCATCGCCCGGGCGTAAGGACCGTAGGAGCAGCGGCAGAGCGGGACCTGGTTGGTGATCGCGGCGCCGTCCACCAGCCAGCCGATGGCGCCGACGTCGGCCCAGGTCAGCGTGGGGTAGTTGAAGATCGAAGAGTACTTCTGGCGGCCCGAGTGGAGCTTGTCGAGCAGCTCGTCCCGGCTGGTGCCCAGGGTCTCGGCCGCGCTGTAGAGATACAGGCCGTGACCCGCCTCGTCCTGCACCTTCGCCATCAGGATCGCCTTGCGGCGCAGCGAGGGGGCGCGGGTGATCCAGTTGGCCTCCGGCTGCATGCCGATGATCTCGGAGTGGGCGTGCTGGGCCATCTGCCGGATCAGTGACGCCCGGTAGTCATCGGGCATCCAGTCGCGCGGCTCGATGCGCTCGTCCGCGGCCAGGGTGGCGTCGAACTCCGCCTCGTATGCCCCCGCCTCCGCCGCCATGGTCGTCATGCGAAGCCCCTTCGCCTCCGTCGCCACCGACCGGCCAGTCGACCGACCGACCGATCGTTCGGTCCAATGGTGTGCTGGGGGCACGTAGGGTGTCAAGCCTGTGGATAACGCTGAGGACGCTGTGCCGGGCGGTTCCCATGGGTACCGTTCCGGGGCGTAGGGCCGCGGGGGCGCGCAGCCGTCCGGCGTGCGCGAAGACCGGGACCATCGGGAGCGGGGCGGGGAATGGCGCAGACGGAGCCGGACGGCGAGGCGGCGGGACGGGTCGCCGCGCTCTCGCTGCCGTCACAGCTGATCGTCGGGGTGGCGATCGCCGCCGTCGGGGTCGCGGCGGCCCTACACCTCGCGATGGCCTTTTTGAACGTCGCGCCGCCCAACACCCTCAGCGAGCGGCACGGCGCCGCGATAGATGACTACGTCTATCCCGAGTTCGAGCGGAACTGGAAGCTCTTCGCCCCCAATCCGCTCCAGCAGAACATCGCCGTACAGGCACGCGCCGAGATCCGCACCCCCGAGGGCGGCACCGCGACCACCGGCTGGCGAAACCTCTCCGCGCAGGACGGGGCGGCCATCCACCACAATCTGCTGCCCAGCCACACCCAGCAGAACGAACTGCGCCGCGCCTGGGAGTTCTACCTCAGTTCGCATGACCCACAGGAGCGGCCCAACGGCATGCGCGGCACCCTCTCCGAGCGGTACATCCGCCGGATCGTGATGCTCCGCTTCGGCCGCGAGGAGGACGGCGGGACCGTGGAACGAATACAGGTTCGGTCCGCGACCACACCGCTGGCCGCGCCGCCCTGGAGCACGGAGAAGACCGACACCAAGACGGTGTACCGGAATCTGCCGTGGTGGACGGTGACCCCCGACGACCTGCCGGAGGCGGAGCGGCGGTGACTCTCTTCGCCCGCCTTCAGACCGCCGTTGCCCGTGGCCACGCCCGCGTCACCGGCTCCGCGCTCGGCCTCCACCAGAGCGCCGTCGTGCGCATCGGCTTCTCCTTCACCTGGCTGCTCTTCCTGGTGCGCGAATGGCCCCACCGCCGGGAGCTGTACGGCCCCGACGGCCCCTGGAACTGGGACATGGCCGACCGGCTGATCGACGGCAATCACGCCTTCAGCGCGCTCATGTGGTCGGACGGCGCCGTATGGTTCGAGATCGTCTACACCCTCGCCCTCGTCTCGAGCGCGCTGCTTCTGCTCGGCTGGCGCACCCGCACCATGTCGGTGCTGTTCATGCTCGGGGTGCTGTCCCTGCAGAACCGCAGCATCTTCGTGGGGGACGGCGGCGACAACCTCGTCCATCTGATGGCGCTCTATCTGGTGCTCACCCGGTGCGGGCAGGTGTGGTCCCTGGACGCCCGCCGGGCGGCGCGCCACGCGGCCCGCGCGGAGTGGGAGAGCCTGGCCGGCCAGGAGCGGCCGTCGCGCGATACGGCCGGGATCGCGCTGTGGGCCGTCACCGGCTCCGCACTGCTGTGGGCGCAGCTGTTCACCGGCGCCCGGCTCTCCTGGACGGCCGATGGCCTCCTCCCCGGACTGGGCTGGGCGACGATCCTGTGGGGGCTGTGGCTCGTGCACGCCGGCTGGTGGCTCGTACGGCGCTACGCACCGGGGGAGCCGCGCACCGTCATGGAGGTGCTCGGCCATCTCGCGCACAACGGCGCACTGCTGGTGATCATGGCCGAGGTCTGTCTGCTCTACGCCTCGGCCGGCTGGTACAAGATCCAGGGCTCGCGCTGGCAGGACGGCACCGCGCTCTACTACCCGCTGCACCTGGACTACTTCTCGCCCTGGCCCGGCCTCGCCTCGGCCATGGCCGCCAGCGGCACGCTGGTCATGGTGCTGACCTACGCCACGGTCATCATGCAGGTCGCCTTTCCCTTCACCCTGCTGAACCGGCGGGTGAAGAACGTGATGCTCGTCCTGCTGATGCTGGAGCACCTCGGCATCGCCGTGATGCTGGGGCTGCCCTTCTTCTCGCTCGCCGCGATCGCGGCCGACTCGGTGTTCCTGCCGACGAACTTCCTGCTCTGGGCCGGTGCGCGGGTGGGCCGGGCCCGGGCCCGGGCGGTGGCGCGCGCCGTCCGGCTGCCGGGCCGGCGGGAGCGGGAGAGCGAGGAGGAGTCCCCGGCCGGTGCCCCCGTAGGCTGAGGACATGATCGAGGACGAGGCCGCCCAGGCCGTACGGCGGTGGCGCGCGACCGCTCCTGAGACCGTGCTGCTCGACGGCTTCCACGCGCTGAAGCACGCGCTGCGTTTCGGGGCGGACGTGCGGGTCGCGGTCACCAGCGACAAGGCCGCCGCCGTGGAACTCGCCGCCGGCCTGGCCGATGACCTCACCGAGGTGGTCAGGGATCTCCTGGTGGAGGTGGAGGCGGCGACCCTGTCCGATCTCGTGCCCAGGGTTCATCCCACCCGGGTCGCCGCTCTGGCGGTCCGTCGCGGCCGCAGGGAGAACCTGGACGAGCTGTCGCGGCGGCCGCGCCCGGCCCCGGTCGTCGTGCTGGACAACCCCCGCAACCTCGGGAACGTCGGGGCCGTGGTGCGGCTCGCCGCCGGGTTCGGGGCGTCGGGGGTGGTGACCACCGGCGACATCGATCCCTGGCATCCCAACGCCGTGCGCTCGGGCGCGGGGCTGCACTACGCCACCGCGGTCGAGCGGCTGCCGGCCGACGCTCTTCCGGAGGGTCCGCTGTATGTCCTGGACCCGGAAGGGGAGGACATCCGGTCCGTGGTCATCCCCGATGACGCGCTGCTTGCCTTCGGGTCCGAGCGGCATGGGATCTCGCCGGAGCTGCGGAAGCAGGCCACCAGGCTGGTGGCCCTCCCCATGCGGCCTCAGGTGTCCAGCTACAACCTGGCCACCAGCGTGGCCATGACCCTGTTCCACTGGGGAGGACCCGCCCGCTCCGACGAGTGAGGGGCCTTCGGGCCCGATCCGTTACGGGGCGGGGCGCCGGATCTCGATCATCCGGAAGCGGCTCGCCACGAACGCGCCGTCACACAGCGCCGCATTGGCCGACGGATTCCCGCCCGAACCATGGAAGTCGGAGAAGGCCGCGGTCTGGTTCACATAGACCCCGCCGGTCAGATTGAGCGACAGCTGGGCGCACTCCTCCAGACACGCATCCTCGATCAGCCGCTCCACCTCCGGCGAGGTGGTGTACGCGCCGACCGTCATCGCGCCCTTGTCCCGGGTGGTCCGGCGCAGCAGCCCGACCGCGTCCGCCGCGGAGTCGACGGCGACGGCGAAGGACACCGGGCCGAAGCACTCGGCGAGATACGGCGCGTCCGCGTCGGCCCCCTCCCAGAACTTCCGGGCGCCGTCCGCCTTCACGATCAGCGGCGTGCGGACCGTGGCGCCCGGGAAGTCGGGGTGGGTCACCGCGCGGGAGGCGAGGGCGACCCCGCCGAGCCCCGGCGCGGCCTCCAGGCGCTCCTTCACCCTCGGGCCCACGATGGCGCCCAGCAGCGCGCCCGCCCGCACATCGTCGCCGAGCAGCCCGTCGACCGCCGCCGCCAGATCGGCCACCACCTCGTCGTACGACTTCGGGCCGGCGTCCGTGGTGATGCCGTCACGGGGGATCAGCAGATTCTGCGGGGTGGTGCACATCTGGCCGCTGTACAGGGACAGGGAGAAGGACAGATTGGCCAGCATGCCCTGGTAGTCGTCGGTGGAGTCGATCACGACCGTGTTGACCCCGGCCTTCTCCGTGAAGACCTGGGCCTGGCGGGCGTGGGTCTCCAGCCAGTCGCCGAAGGCGGTCGAGCCCGTGTAGTCGATGATGCGGATCTCGGGGCGCACGGCGAGGACCTTGGCGATCCCCTCGTCCGGCCGCTCGGCGGCGAGCGCCACCAGGTTGGGGTCGAAGCCCGCCTCCACGAGCACCTCCCGCGCGACCTGGACGGTCAGCGCGAGCGGCAGCACGGCCTGCGGATGCGGCTTGACCAGCACCGGATTGCCGGTGGCGAGCGAGGCGAAGAGCCCGGGATACCCGTTCCAGGTCGGGAAGGTGTTGCAGCCGATCAGCAGCGCGATACCGCGCGGGACGGCCGTGAACGTCTTGTGCAGCCGCAGCGGATCGCGCTTGCCCTGGGGCTTGGACCAGTCCGCGGCGCCCGGGGTGCGGGTCTGCTCGGCGAACGCATACGCCACCGCCTCCAGGCCGCGGTCCTGTGCGTGCGGGCCGCCCGCCTGGAAGGCCATCATGTACGCCTGCCCGCTCGTGTGCATCACGGCCTGGGCGAACTCGTGCGAGCGGGCGCTGATCCGGGCCAGGATCTCCAGGCACACCATGGCCCGCGCCTCGGGCCCGGCATTCCGCCAGCCGGGCATCCCCGCCCGCATCGCCGCGAGGAGCACATCGATATCGGGGTGGGGATACTCCATGCCCATCTCGATGCCGTACGGCGAGACCTCTGAGCCCGTCCAGCCGTCGGTGCCCGGCTGGTCGAGATCGAGGCGCTTGCCGCGCAGCGCCTCGAACGCGGTTTGGCCCTCGGCGATGCCGAGGCTCGCGCGCCCGGCCCGCTCGTCGCCGCCGTAGGCCTTCGGGTGCTCCGGGTGCGGGGACCAGTACGCCCGGGTACGGATAGCCTCCAGGGCCTGGTCGAGGGTGGGGCGGTGCGTCTCGGTCAACTGCGCTGTGGTGAGTGCCGTGGTCACGACTGACCAACTCCTCGTCGAGCTGGGGCTGGGCTGGGAAGGGCCGACAGAGTTAGATTAACCGAACGATCGGTCGGGACAAGAGGGCCTGGCGAACCTGTGGACAACTTCGTCCGAGAGGATGAGCGGCATGACTGAGACCGACCGGGGCCCGGCGCGTACCGGCACCGTGGCCGTCATCGGCACCGGCACCATGGGGCAGGGAATCGCCCAGGTGGCGCTGGTCGCCGGCCACCCCGTGCGGCTCTACGACGCCGCGCCCGGCCGGGCCGCCCGCGCCGCGGACGCCATCGCCGACCGCCTCGGCCGGCTGGTCGCCAAGGGCAGCCTCCCGGCCGCCGACCGCGACGCGGCCCTCGGCCGGCTCGCCCCCGTCGCCGGTCTCGCCGACCTGGCCGACGCGGAGCTGGTCATCGAGGCGATCCTGGAGGAACTCGGCGCGAAACAGCAGCTGTTCACCGCCCTCGAATCCGTCGTCTCCGAGCGCTGTCTGCTGGCCACCAACACCTCTTCCCTCTCCGTCACGGCCGTCGCGGGCGCCCTGCGCCATCCCGGCCGCCTCGTGGGTCTGCACTTCTTCAACCCGGCACCGCTGCTGCCGCTGGTCGAGGTCGTCCGGGGCTCCCTCACGGACGAGGCCGCCGCCGACCGTGCGTACGACACCGTCGCCGCCTGGGGGAAGACCCCGGTGCGCTGCGCCGACAGCCCCGGATTCATCGTCAACCGCATCGCCCGCCCCTTCTACGCCGAAGCCTTCCGGATCCGTGAGGAGGGCGGAGCCGACCCGGCCACCGTCGATGCCGTGCTGCGCGAGTCCGGCGGCTTCAGGATGGGCCCCTTCGAGCTGACCGACCTGATCGGCCAGGACGTCAATGAGGCCGTCACCCGCTCCGTGTGGGAAGCGCTGTTCCACGATCCGAAATTCACCCCGTCTCTCGCCCAGCGGCAGCTCGTCGCCTCCGGACGGCACGGGCGCAAGGCGGGCCACGGATGGTTCGACTACGCCGAGGACGCCGAGCGCCCCGCCCCGCACACGGCCGAGCCGTGCGAGGCCCCCGAGAAAGTCGCACTCCGCGGTCATCTCGGGCCCGCCGACGTGCTCGCCGAGCTCATCGCCGAGGCGGGCATCACGCTGATCCGCGAACCCGTCGAAGCGCCGGGACCCGAGGGCCGCGCCGGGGGATATCTCGCCCTGCCGGACGGCACCCGGCTCTCCCTGACCGACGGTTCGCCCGCCGGCGCGGACCCCAACGCCCGCTGTATCCGCTTCGATCTGGCGCTGGACTACCGGACCGCCGCCCGCGTCGCCCTCGCGCCCTCCGGGACCGCCGCCCCGGAGTCCGTACGGTCCGCGATCGGCCTCTTCCAGGCGCTGGGGAAGCGGGTCAGCGTCGTCCCGGACCTCCCCGGCATGATCGTGGCACGTACGGTCGCCATGCTCGTGGACTTCGCCGAGGACGCCGTCGCCCGGGGCGTGGCGAGCCCTGACGACATCGACACCGCCATGCGCTCCGGGGTGAGCTACCCGCGCGGCCCGCTGCGGTGGGGACGCGACCTCGGCGCCTCCTGGGTGCGCGACACCCTGAGGAACCTCCATGAGGCCTGGCCGACCGGCCGCTACGCACCCTCCCAGGCCCTGATGCGGCGTGCCGCCGCCGAAGAAAAGCTGCTCTAATCATGACCATGGCCAAGCGCGACACCTATACCCCTGAATCGCTGCTCGCGGTTGCCGTGAAGGTGTTCAACGAGCGCGGCTACGACGGCACTTCGATGGAGCATCTCTCCCATGCCGCCGGCATCTCCAAGTCGTCCATCTATCACCATGTGAAGGGCAAGGAAGAGCTGCTCCGGCTGGCTCTCAGCCGCGCCCTGGACGAGTTGTTCGCCGTCCTTGAGGAACCCGCCGCGAACGAAGGCCGGGCCGTCGAACGACTGGAGTACGTGGCCCGGCGCACCGTCGAGGTCCTGGTGGCTGAGTTGCCCTACGTCACCTTGCTGCTGCGCGTCCGGGGCAACACCGACACCGAGCGCTGGGCCATGGAGCGGCGGCGGGAGTTCGACCACGAGGTCGCCGAGCTGCTCAAGCAGGCGGCCGCCGACGGCGACCTGCGCGCCGATGTGGACGCCCGGCTGGCCACCCGGCTGCTCTTCGGCATGATCAACTCCATTGTGGAGTGGTACCGCCCGGGCCGTGGCGGGTCCGCGACCTCCGACGAGGTGGCCGACGCCGTGGTGCGGACGGCCTTCGCGGGCCTGCGCCCGCCGGGCGGGGGCACCCCCTAAGCCTTGATCCACCGGTGGCGGTTTGAAGTGATCTTCTGATGGGCTTCCGAGCCGGTTTTGGGTCGGTCGTTGGGGATGGGCAGGTGGTAGCCGCTGGTTTGCCCAGCTTTTCCACAGTTCGCTTCCGGTCGGGCCCTAGCGGGCGGGATGGGCAGGGGTTGTCAGGCAGGTTCGGGTGGGTCGTGGGCGGTGTCCCTCGGCCAGGCCGAACGGCGAGGGATCAGCGGCGAACTTCACCGCATCCGCTTAGGGCCGCCCCGGCCCCGGGCCCGGCTATCGCTCCGTATCGAGCTCCGTCTCCTCGAAGACCAGCAGCGTCCGGGTGCTCAGCACCTCCGGAATGGCCTGGATCCGGGTGAGGACCAGCTCGCGCAGCGAGCGGTTGTCCTCGGTGTGCACCAGCAGCAGCACGTCGAAGTCCCCGCTGACCAAGGCGATGTGCGCCGCGCCGGGAAGCGCTTTGAGCTGGTCGCGGACGGTGCGCCAGGAGTTCTGGACGATCTTCAGCGTGATGTACGCGGACGCTCCCTGTCCGGCCCGCTCCTGGTCCACGCGGGCGCTGAAGCCGCGGATCACACCGTCGTCGATGAGCCGGTTGATCCGGGCGTAGGCATTGGCCCGTGAGACATGTACCTGGTCGGCCACGGAGCGTATGGAGGCGCGGCCGTCCGTCTGGAGCAGACGCAGGATGTCGCGGTCGATCGAGTCCAGCTCGCGCGCGGGTGGCCTGCCGTCCGGATTGGCCATCTGTTCGCCCTGCATGGCGCTACGCCTCCCCTTGGTGGACGACCTGTCTTCATCTCATGCTGTGCAGAACCGTTTGTCCACAGGCTTGGGTCCCCTGTAGCCAAAATGCGTGAGCGACCGAACAATCGGTAGGGAGAGGGGGCGCCGCCCGGCGCGCCCGCCCCCCTTCCAGCTGTCTGCCCGCCTGGAGGTCGCGTCATGACGGTCCTAGAGCAGCCCGGTGGCTACCGGCCCGCTCCCCCGCCCGCCTGGCAGCCCCGAGCCGATGCGGCGCCGCTGCTGCCCGGCGCGGAGCCGTACCGCCTGCTGGGCACCGCCGCTGCCGCCGACATCCCACCCGGCCTGCTGACCCGGCTCCACCGCGAGCTGGTGCGCGGCCGCCGCTACAACACCCAGGCCACCGCCCTCACCCGGCAGGGCCGGCTGGCCGTCTACCCCTCCTCCACCGGGCAGGAGGCCTGCCAGGTCGCCGCCGGCCTGGTGCTCCAGGACCAGGACTGGCTCTTCCCCAGCTACCGCGACACCCTGGCCGCCGTCGTCCGCGGGCTCGACCCCGTCCAGGCCCTCACGCTGCTGCGTGGCGACTGGCACTCGGGATACGACCCCCACATCCACCGCGTCGCCCCCCTGTGCACCCCGCTCGCCACCCAGCTGCCGCACGCTGTCGGCCTCGCCCACGCCGCGCGGCTGAAGGGTGACGACGTCGTCGCCATCGCCCTCGTCGGCGACGGCGGCACCAGCGAAGGCGACTTCCACGAGGCCCTCAACTTCGCCGCCGTCCTCAACGCCCCGGTCGTCTTCCTGGTCCAGAACAACGGCTTCGCGATCTCCGTGCCCCTCTCCAAGCAGACCGCCGCTCCCTCCCTCGCCCACAAGGCGGTCGGCTATGGCATGCCCGGCCGCCTCGTCGACGGCAATGACGCGCCCGCCGTGCACCAGGTCCTCGACGAGGCCGTGGGCCGGGCGCGCGCCGGCGGCGGCCCCACCCTCGTCGAAGCCGTCACCTACCGCATCGACGCTCACACCAACGCCGACGACGCCACCCGCTACCGCTCCGAGTCCGAGGTCGAGGCATGGCGGGCCCACGACCCCATCGCCCTCCTGGAGGAGGCCATGCGGGAGCGCCATCTCCTCGACGAGGAGCACGCCCTGGCCGCGCGCGACGCCGCGGAGCGGCTCGCCGCCGACCTGCGAGACCGCATGAACCAGGACCCGGTCATCGACCCCATGGAACTCTTCGAGCACGTCTACGCCGACAAGACCGGCCAACTGCGCGAGCAGGCGGCCTTCTTGCGCGCGGAGCTCGAGGCCGAGGCCGAGACCGGCTCCGGCGGGCCCGGCATCGGTGAATGACGAGCAAGGGGGAATGATGACCACCGCCGCAACCGCCGGGACCGGCACCGCCCGCAAGCCCGCCACCATGGCCCAGGCCCTCGGCCGGGCGCTGCACGACGCCATGGCCGCCGATCCGTCCGTCCACGTCCTCGGCGAGGACGTCGGCACCCTCGGCGGCGTCTTCCGGATCACCGACGGGCTCGCCGAGAAGTTCGGCGACGACCGCTGCACGGACACGCCCCTCGCGGAGGCGGGCATCCTCGGCACCGCCGTCGGCATGGCCATGTACGGGCTGCGGCCCATCGTCGAGATGCAGTTCGACGCCTTCGCCTACCCGTCCTTCGAGCAGCTCATCAGCCATGTCTCGCGCATGCGCAACCGCACGCGCGGCGCGATGCCGCTGCCCATCACCGTGCGGGTGCCGTTCGGAGGCGGCATCGGCGGCGTCGAGCACCACAGCGACTCCTCCGAGATCTACTACATGGCCACCCCCGGCCTCCATGTCGTCACCCCCGCGACCGTCGCCGACGCCTACGGGCTGCTGCGCGCCGCCATCGCCTCCGACGACCCCGTCGTCTTCCTCGAACCCAAGCGGCTCTACTGGTCCAGGGCCGACTGGTCGGCCGACCGGCCGGAGGAGGTCCCGCCCATCGGGCGCGCCCTCGTACGGCGATCGGCCGGAAGCGGTTCCGGCGGCCGGAGCGCCACCCTCATCTCCTACGGACCCTCCGTCCCCGTCTGCCTCGAAGCCGCCGAGGCCGCCGAGGCCGACGGCTGGGACCTCGAGGTCGTCGACCTGCGCTCGCTCGTCCCCTTCGACGACGACACGGTCTGCGCCTCCGTGCGCCGCACCGGCCGCGCGGTCGTCGTCCACGAGGCCACCGGCTTCGGCGGACCCGGCGGCGAGATCGCCGCCCGGATCACCGAGCGCTGCTTCCACCACCTGGAGGCCCCGGTACTGCGGGTCGCCGGATTCGACATCCCCTATCCGCCGCCCATGCTCGAACGGCACCATCTGCCGGGTGTCGACCGGGTGCTCGACGCAGTCGCCCGGCTCCAGTGGGAGTCGGAGTGGACCGAGGGGAGCGCGGTCTGATGGCTGTCGTGCGGGAGTTCACGCTGCCCGATCTGGGTGAGGGGCTCACCGAGGCCGAGATCGTCCGGTGGCTCGTCCAAGTCGGCGATATCGTCGCCGTCGACCAGCCGGTGGTGGAGGTCGAGACCGCCAAGGCCATGGTGGAGGTGCCCTGCCCCTACGGCGGGGTGGTGACCGCCCGCTTCGGCGAGGAGGGCACGGAGCTGCCGGTGGGGGCGCCGCTGATCACGGTTGCGCTGGCGGAGGAAGCCGAATCGTCCGACGAGGGCGGAGGGTCTCGGGCGGCTGTCTCCTCCGGCCCCGCCGCCTCCTCCGCCGATGGCGCCGCCTCCTCCACTGACGGGGCATCCGGGAACGTGCTGGTCGGCTACGGGACCACGGCACCTGCCGCGCGTCGTCGGCGCGTTCGCCCTTCGCCGTCCCGCGCGGTGACCAAGTCCCCCGCCGGGCCCATCCCCGTGATCTCACCCCTGGTGCGGCGGCTGGCCCGAGAGCACGGTGTCGATCTGCGTGAGCTGACCGGTTCCGGGCCCGAGGGGCTGATCGTGCGGGCGGATGTCGAGCGTGCCGTGGGGTCCGCGCGTGTGGGCTCCGTTGTTGCGCCGCCTGTTGTTGTGGGGGTCGGCTCCAACGGGAGCGCGGGCCGTGCGGGTGGCGGGGCCGGTGAGAAGCGGGTTCCGCTGCGCGGGGTGCGGGGCCTGGTCGCCGACAAGCTCGCGCGCAGCCGGCGGGAGATCCCCGACGCCACGTGCTGGGTGGACGCCGACGCGACCGAGCTGCTCGCCGCACGTGCGGCGATGAACGCCGCCGGTGGCCCCAAGGTGTCCCTCCTCGCCCTGCTGGCCCGCATCTGCACCGCCGCCCTTGCGCGGTACCCCGAGCTCAACTCCACCGTGGACATGGACAGCCGTGAGATCGTGCGGCTCTCCAATGTCCATCTGGGGTTCGCCGCGCAGACGGAGCGGGGGCTGGTCGTGCCGGTTGTGCGCGACGCGCACGCCCGTAGCGTTGAGGGGCTCTCCGAGGAGATGGCCCGGCTGACCGAGGCCGCCCGGATGGGGTCGCTTGCGCCTGCGGAGCTGACCGGGGGCACGTTCACGCTGAACAACTACGGGGTCTTCGGGGTCGACGGCTCGACCCCGATCATCAACCACCCCGAGGCGGCCATGCTCGGGGTCGGGCGGATCGCCCCGAAGCCGTGGGTGTGGGAGGGGGAGCTGGCGGTGCGGCAGGTGGTGCAGCTGTCGTTCACGTTCGACCACCGGGTGTGCGACGGGGGGACGGCTGGGGGGTTCTTGCGGTACGTGGCCGACTGTGTGGAGCGGCCGGCGGTGTTGTTGCGAGGGCTGTAGCGGGTGCGGGTGGGTGTGGGGCGCCGGGGGTGCGTTTCGGGTGCGGGGGCGCGTGCGGGTGCGGGTGCCCGGGGGTGCGCTGTCCGTGGGTGCCTGGGTGCGGGTGCGGGGCCTCCGGGGCGGCGGGGGCCATACTCGTGGGGTGACTCAAGGTGCGTATGACGCTGTGATCCTGGCCGGGGGCGCCGCTCGGCGGCTCGGTGGGGTGGACAAGCCCGCGTTGCGGGTGGGCGGGCGGGCCTTGCTCGATCGGGTGCTGGGTGCCTGCCGCGGTGCCGGGGAGACCGTTGTCGTCGGGCCGCGCAGGCCCACCGTGCGGCCCGTGCGGTGGGCGCGGGAGGAGCCGCCCGGCGGGGGGCCCGTCGCGGCCGTCGCCGCGGGCGTACGGCACACCACCGCTCCCGTTCTTCTCGTGCTCTCCGCAGATCTGCCCTTCCTCACCGAGGAGACCCTCCACGCTCTCCTCACCGGCCTGGGTGAGGCCGAGGGGGTCGTGCTCACCGACTCCGACGGTCGTGAGCAGCCCCTCGTCGCCGCCTACCGCGCCGAGCCGCTGCGGCGGGAGATCGCCCTTCTCGCCACCGAGCACGGCGGTCTCGGCGGGCTGCCGCTTCGGCTGCTCACCGCGGAGCTGACCCTCGGCCGGCTCCATCACCCCAGTGCGTCGTTCGACTGCGACACCTGGGAGGACATCACCACAGCTCGTACGCGGATCAGGGAGCATGGAAGCGTGTTGGACGAATGGATTGCCGCAGTCAAGGCGGAGCTCGGTATCGACCTCGACGTCGACACCACCGCACTCCTCGACCTCGCCCGGGACGCCGCGCACGGTGTCACCAGGCCCGCTGCCCCGCTGACCACCTTCCTCGTCGGCTATGCCGCGGCCCAGCGGGGCGGCGGCCCGGAGGTGCTGGCGGACGCGACCGCCAAGGCCGCCGCGCTGGCCGCTCGTTGGGCCGCCGAGGACGAGACGCCGGAGCAGTCGGCCGGATGACGCACCGGGACCCCAGGGACGCCGACGCGCTCGACCGCGAGGTCGATGAGGCGTTGGCGCTGGCCAACGAGCGCGCCCACCGCGAGTCCCCTTCCTCGCCGGAACGCCGCTCGGTGACCGCCGAAGAAGATTGGGCCGACCCCGCCCTGGATCTGGCCTCCGGCCGGGGCCCTCGCCACGCGGAACCGGACGGCCGAACCGGGGATCGGGCCACCGGGCCGGGTGCCGCCGACGTGACGGGAAGGGGCGGGGGTGCGGGGACGGGGGGCCTGGACGCTGACGTGTATATGTGGCGCCAATCTCCGGGCGACTCAGCGCCTCCGGCCGACGGCGCCGTAAATATGCGGTCCATGCCTCCCGGCCCGCAGGCCCCGCACCCGCACCCGCACCCGCACCCAGGCACCCACGGACAGCGCACCCCCGGGCACTCGCACCCGCACGCGCATCCGCACCCGAAACGCACCCAAGGCGCACCCGCCGCGACCACCTGGCCCGACGCCCGCGCCATCGCCGCCCGCGCCGCCGTCAAGGAGGCCGCGCACGCCGCGCCCGTACCGCGGCCTCTTCCGGAGGCGCTCGGGCATGTGCTCGCCGCGCCCCTTGCCGCGCTCACCGATCTGCCGCCGTTCGACACCTCCGCCATGGACGGCTGGGCCCTGGCCGGGCCCGGGCCCTGGCGGCTGCCCGCCGCCGAGGACGGCGGCGGGCACGGCATTCTGGCCGGTCACGACGGAGCGCCCCCGCTGCCGGACGGGCACGCGGTGCGTATCGCGACCGGCGCCCGCGTTCCACCGGGCGTCACGGCCGTGCTGCGCAGCGAGTACGGGACGGACAGGGGCGACGGCTGGTTGTACGCGGATGCCGCGCATCCCGTCGTCCTCGGCCAGGACATCCGGAACCGCGGTCAGGAGTGCCGCAGTGGCGATCAGCTGCTTCCGGCCGGGACTCTGGTCACCCCGGCCGTGCTGGGGCTGGCCGCGGCCGCCGGGTATGACGAGCTGGCGACGGTGCGCAGGCCGCGGGTGGAGGTGTTCGTGCTCGGCGATGAGCTGCTGCACGAGGGGCTGCCGCACGACGGCCGGATCCGGGATGCGCTGGGGCCGATGCTGGGCCCGTGGCTGCGGGCGCTCGGGGCGGAGGTGGTGGGGACGCGGCGGCTGGCGGACGAGGCCGACGCGGTGTACGCGGCGGTGGCCGAGTCGTCGGCGGATGTGGTGGTGACGACGGGTGGCACGGCGTCGGGGCCGGTGGACCATGTGCACCCGACCTTGCGCCGCCTGGGCGCGGAGCCGCTGGTGGACGGGGTGGAGGTCCGCCCCGGTCATCCGATGCTGCTGGCGCGCCTGGGGCCGGGGAGGCATCTGGTCGGTCTGCCGGGCAATCCGCTGGCGGCCGTGTCGGGGCTGCTGACTCTGGCGGAGCCGCTGATCAGGACGTTGACGGCGCGCCCGGCGCCCGTGTCGTGGCCCGCTCCGCTGGCGGAGCCGGTGCATGGGCATCCGCATGACACCCGTCTCGTTCCGGTGGTCTTCCGGCAGGACGAGGCGCTTCCGTTGCGCTTCAGTGGTCCGGCGATGCTGCGCGGTATCGCGGTGGCCGATGGCCTGGCGGTGATTCCGCCGGGCGGGGCGGTGCGGGGCGTCGAGGTGGAGGTGCTGGATCTGCCCTGGTCGGGCGGCGGGGTGAGCCGCGGGGGCGAGGTGCCGGGCTGCGCGGGCGCGGGAGACGGTGACGGCATATCCCATCTGGAGGGGCCCGCGTGAAGCTGCCCAGTCATGACGCGGCGGCTCGTGCCCCCGAGGACACCAGCCACCGCGTTCATCTGCCGCATTTTCGGGCGGGGCCGCTGTGGCAGGTGGCTCGCCGACTGGTGCTGGCGCTGTTGGTGCTGGTGCTGACGGTCCTGATCGTCTACATGGACCGCTCCGGCTACCACGACAATTCCGATGGCGAGGTCGATTTCCTCGACTCGGTGTACTACTCGACCGTCACACTGTCGACGACGGGCTACGGGGACATCGTCCCGTACAGCGACAGTGCGCGGCTCAGCAACATCGCCCTGGTCACGCCGTTGCGCGTGATCTTTCTGATCATCCTGGTCGGGACCACCCTCGAGGTCCTCGCCGAGCGCACCCGCGAGCAGTACCGCTTGAACCGCTGGAGGTCCGCCTTGCGCGATCACACCGTCGTCATCGGGTTCGGTACGAAGGGGCGGTCGGCGGTGCAGACGCTGTGCGCGACGGGCCTGCCCAAGGAGAGGGTGGTGGTGGTCGACCCGAATCACAAGGTGATCGAGGCGGCGAACGCGGAGGGGTTCGCGGGCGTGGTCGGGGATGCCACGCGCAGCGATGTGCTGTTGCGGGCGGAGGCGCAGCGTGCGCGTCAGTTCGTGATCGCGACGCAGCGCGATGACACCGCCGTTCTGGTGACGCTGACGGCCCGCCAGCTCAACCGGGGGGCGAATATCGTGGCGGCGGTGCGCGAGGAGGAGAACGCGCCGCTGCTGCGCCAGTCGGGGGCCGACGCGGTGATCACGAGCGCGAGCGCGGCCGGCCGGCTGCTGGGCATGAGCGTGCAGAGTCCGACGGCGGGCGCGGTGATCGAGGATCTGATCCAGCAGGGCACCGGGCTGGATCTGGTGGAGCGCACGGTGGTGAAGTCGGAGGTGGGCAAGTCGGTGCGGGAGACGGACGATCTGGTGGTGTCCGTGTTGCGCGGCCATCGGCTGCTGGCGTACGACGATCCGGACGCGAGCCCGCTGCAGGCGGCCGACCGGCTGATCACGATCGTTCGCGCACCGATGGTCCAGGAGTAGCCTCGCGCCCATGCATGCGATCACGATTCCCGAACCCGGCGGCCCCGAAGCGCTTCAGTGGGCCGAGGTCCCCGATCCCGTGCCCGGAGAGGGGGAGGTCCTGGTCGACGTGGTGGCCGCCGGCGTGAACCGCGCCGATGTGCTGCAGCGTCAGGGCGTCTATCCGCCGCCGCCCGGCGCGCCGCCCTACCCCGGTCTGGAGTGCTCGGGCCGGATCGCGGCGCTGGGGCCCGGCGTGACCGGCTGGGCGGTGGGCGACGAGGTGTGCGCGCTGCTGTCGGGCGGCGGGTACGCGGAGAAGGTGGTGGTGCCGTCGGGGCAGTTGCTGCCGGTCCCCGAGGGCGTGGACCTGGTGGCGGCCGCCGCGCTGCCCGAGGTGACGGCGACCGTATGGTCGAACGTCTTTATGATCGCCCATCTGCGGCCGGGCGAGACGCTGTTGGCGCATGGCGGGTCGAGCGGTATCGGCACCATGGCGATCCAGCTCGCGAAGGCGGTCGGGGCGCGGGTGGCGGTGACCGCCGGGGGGCCGGAGAAGCTGGCGGCCTGCCGTGAGCTGGGGGCCGACGTTCTGATCGACTACCGCGAGCAGGACTTCGTGGAGGAGGTCCGCCGGGCCACGGACGGCGCGGGCGCGGACGTCATCCTGGACATCATCGGTGCCAAGTACCTGGCCCGGAACGTGGACGCGCTCGCCGTCAACGGACGGCTGGTGATCATCGGTCTGCAGGGCGGTGCGAAGGCCGAGCTGAACCTCGCCACGCTGCTGTCCAAGAACTGCGCCGTGATGGCCACCGGGCTGCGGGGCCGCTCGCTCAAGCAGAAGGCGGCGATCGTGGCGGCGGTACGGGAGCATGTCTGGCCGCTGATCGCCAGTGGGCGGGTCCGTCCGATCGTGGACCGGACGTTTCCTATGCGGGAGGCGGCCGAAGCGCACCGGCGGCTCGAGTCCAGCGGGCATGTGGGGAAGATCCTGCTGACGGTCTGAGCCCGGGCGTCGTGTGGGCGGGCTGACCGGTCCGAAAGGACGCGCCCGGAATGCCCGGTACGTACCGGCGTGTGACGCTGAGCGCGTCAGACGTGGTTCGGCCCGGGAGGGTGACGACCGTGAACCCCGCACTCCGCACACTGCCCGCCACCGCCCTGCTGGTGGGTCCCGCGCTGCTGGCCGGGCCCGGCGACCACGCGGACGACGGCGGTCTGGCGGGCACCCGCGCGGGGGAGGGCCGTGCGCACCCCGGCCGTGCCGATACGCCCAGCCCCTCGCCGTCGGACGACGACCCGCCCGGCGGGGGGCACGACCAGGACGAGGGGGCGGGACGGCTGCCGCTGATACCCGGCTGGACGCCGTCCTCCCTCCCCGTCCCCGGGAAGCCGGATCGGCAGCAGGCGCAGCGGCTGCCCCGATCCGAACAGGTGTACGGCTCGCAGCGGACCGGCACCGGACCCAGCGACCGGGCGATGCGGGTGCTGCCGCTGGGCACCGGTCTCGCGCTCACCGGACTGGGGCTCGGCCTGGCGTTTTTGGGGCTGCGGCTGCGCCGTCGCTGAGATCGCGCCGATCGGCATGCCCCCTCACCCGCCGTACGAGGTGCCCGTACGGAACAATGGGGGTATGAACCAGCCGATGAACGAACGAGCGCAGGAGAGCCCGCACGTCCTGGTCGTCGGTCCGGACGGCATGGCACTGGGCGGTGCCATTCCTGGCGAGGGCAGCGGTGACGACGAGTCGCGCGAGGTTCCCGTGACGGACATGGTCGAACAGCCGGCGAAGGTCATGCGGATCGGCAGCATGATCAAGCAGCTTCTGGAGGAAGTCCGCGCGGCACCTCTCGACGAGGCCAGCCGGGTCCGGCTCAAGGAGATCCACTCCAGCTCGGTGAAGGAGCTGGAGGACGGGCTCGCGCCCGAGCTGATCGGGGAGCTGGAGCGGCTGTCGCTGCCCTTCACGGACGAGGCGGTTCCGACCGAGGCGGAGCTGCGTATCGCGCAGGCCCAGTTGGTCGGCTGGCTCGAGGGCCTGTTCCACGGCATTCAGACGACCCTGTTCGCCCAGCAGATGGCGGCGCGCGCCCAGCTGGAGCAGATGCGCCGGGCGCTGCCGCCGGGCGTCGGCCTGGGTGAAGAGGGCGAGGTGGCGGGGCCCAAGGGCGACGCCCGCTCGGGTCCGTACCTCTAAGTGGTTACGGCGAAGTCACGTGCTGATCCTTCTCGGTGTCCAAGCCCTCGGCCAGGCCGAACGGCGAGGGATCAGCGGCGAACTTCACCGCATCCGCTTAGCGCTCGACGCGCCTGCCTGTCCCTGTTCGGCGGGCCGCGTCCGGGAAACCCGGAGGCGGCCCGCCGGACTGTTTTCGCAGGCCGACCGGGCCCAGTGGCCCATGATCCGGGCCCGGCACCGGCCCATGACAGGGGGTCGCCCGGTTCCCAGGCTGACGGTGATCGATGCCCCGCAGCAGATCCCGCCGCAGGGCCCGCAGCAGAGCCCGCAGCAGAGAGAGCCACCGTCATGCGCATCTATGTCGCCGGTGCCACCGGCGTCATCGGCCGTCGCCTCGTTCCGCTTCTCGTCGCGGCGGGGCACCAGGTCACCGGGGCCGCTCGCACCCCCGAGGGCGCTGAGCGGCTGCGCGCGCAGGGCGCGTCGGCCGTGGGGGTCGATGCCTTCGACGCCGCCGGCGTGCACCGCGCGGTCGCGGACGCCGCCCCGGACGCCGTCGTCCACCAGCTGACCGCCCTGGCGGGCGGGCGGGGGGACGAGAACGGGCGGATCCGCAGGGAGGGCACCCGCCATCTGGTCGACGCCGCCCACCGCGCCGGGGTCCGGCGCATCGTCGCCCAGTCCATCGCCTGGGCCTATGAGCCCGGTGCCGCCCCGGCAGACGAGACCACCGCGCTGGATGTGGGGGCGCCGCAGCCACGCGCGGCGATGGTCGGCAGTCTGCGGGCGCTGGAGGAGGCGGTCGCCGGGGTCGAGGCGCATGTCGTGCTGCGCTACGGGACGTTCTACGGGCCGGGGACCTGGCATGCGCGCGGCGGGGCGCTGGACGCCGTACTGCGCGGCCGGGCCACGGACGATCCGGGGGCGGCGCTCGTCGGCGGGGCGGTGCCGGGGGACGCGGTCAGCTCGTTCGTCCATGTCGAGGACGCCGCCCTCGCGGCCGTCGCCGCGCTGGGCTGGCCGAGCGGAGCGGTGAATGTGGTCGATGACGAGCCGGCGCCCGCCCGCGAGTGGCTGCCCGCCTTCGCCGCCGCCGTGGGCGCCCCCGCGCCCGCGCCCGTCGAGGGGCCCGGCGCCGGGCGGGAAGGCTGGGAGCGGGGAGCCGACAACACCCGGGCCCGCCGCCTGGGTTGGCGGCCGGTCCACGCAAGCTGGCGGACCGGCTTCACCACGCTGTGAGGCTGCCCATCACGCGGTGAGCGTACGGGGCTTACCCCGGGTTGCCGGTGGAGACGGTCAGCTCGATGGTGTCCGTGTCGGGGTTGTACGGCTCGTAGTTCCGGTACGTGTAATTGAGGACGGTGCCCTTGCCCCACAGATTCTCGTCCTCGGGCACGACGCGGTACTTCCAGCCCGCCGCCCGGATGCACTTCTTGACCGAGTCGATGTAGAGGTTCTGGAAGTCGGGCACGGAGTAGGTGCCCTTATCGTCGCCCTCGTAGGCGTCGGTGCACTTCTCGGTCTCGATCGTCTTCGTCTTGTCGCCCATGCGGAAGCCCGAGGCGGTCGCGGACGGTGAGGCCGAGGTCTTCTTGTCGCCGCCGGTCCCCTTGCTCTCGTTGTCCTTCGAACCGCCGCCGCCGCTGAGGGCGACGACCAGGACCACGGCGAGGACCGCGACCGCCGCGACGACGGCCGAGCCTATGATCACGCGCTTGTTGCTGTTGCCGCCGCCGCCCGCGGGCACCGGAGCCGGGCTGGGCGCGACGTTGTAGGGCGGCGGGGTGCTGGGGCCGCCCGGGTACGACGGGGCCGGGGTGTGGTAGCCCGGCTGGCCGGTCGGCGGCGGGGTGGACGGGCCGAAGGCGCCGTACTGGCCCGGGGCGGGCTGCTGCGGCTGGTACGGGGTCTGGACGCTGCCGGGGCCCGGGGTGGGCGTCTGCTGGTCGATGGGCGGGAAGACCGCCGAGCCGACGCCGGAGCCGCTGCGGGCCGGGGGGCCACCGCTGATGATGATCGGGGAGGCGCCGGTCTGGCCGGTCCGGGTCACCCGCGCGCATTCGTCGCGCATGGCCTCGGCGGTGGGGAAGCGCTCGTTCGGGTTCTTCTTCAGCGCACGGGCGACCAGCGCGTCCACCGCCGGGGGGATGGACTGGTTGATGGAGGAGGGCGCGACCGGCTCCTCCTGGACGTGCGCGTACGCGATGGCGAGCGGGGAGTCGGCGTCGAAGGGCAGCCGGCCGGTCAGCAGCTCGAAGAGCATGATGCCGACGGAGTAGAGGTCGCTGCGCGCGTCGACGCCGCGGCCGAGCGCCTGTTCGGGGGAGAGGTACTGCGGGGTGCCGACGACCATCCCGGTCTGGGTCATGGAGGTGACCCCGGACTGCATGGCGCGGGCGATGCCGAAGTCCATGACTTTGACCACATTACGCTTGGTCATCATCACGTTGCCGGGCTTGATATCGCGGTGAACCAGCCCCATCTCATGGCTGATTTCCAGCGCGGCCAGCACATCGCCGGTGATTTTCAGTGCCTTTTCGGTGGGCATGGCACCGTATTGCCGGACATCGGCGTCCAGAACGGAACGAAGCGGCTGCCCCTCGACGTACTCCATGACGATGTACGGCATGAGCGAGCCGTCTACGGTGTCCTCGCCCGTATCGAATACCGAGACGATGTTGGTGTGCGTGAGCTTCGCAACAGACTGGGCCTCGCGGCGGAAGCGCTCGCGGAAGGACTGCTCGCGTCCCAGCTCCGTGTGCAGCGTCTTGACGGCGACCTGACGGTCCAGCACGGAGTCGTAGGCCAGGTGCACGGAGGCCATGCCGCCTTCACCGAGCAGGTCGCGCAGTTGGTAGCGGCCGCCGGCCAGGGATTGGCCCTGGTACCGGCCCGGTGCGCCGTGCTGGCTCATTTCGTACTTCCCCCTCGGCGCACTCACTGTTCTGACGCGCACGTTTCGACGCATTGATCTTGAGATCTGGATATCGTGGCCAAGTCTGCCCCAGGCCACGGACACGTCAAGCCGCGTGCCCGTTCCGTGACCGGATGCGCAAGAACCCATCACGCGATTTGCATCACTTCACCGTCAGCGGGTTTGATGGCCGGTCCATCACCAACCGATGCGCGGCGCGAAGGCTGTAGCGTGCCCAGTAGGAACCGTACCGCCCGCGGGCGGGGCGATCACCAGACCCCCACCTAGAACGAGACGGCGAGGACCGATGGCACAGACCCAGAGCGCCCAGGGGCCCTCCGAACCTGACGCCAGTGGGTCCGGAATGTCGGACTCGCCAGATGCGTGGGGTAACGGTGGGCTTGTCGGTGATGGGCGATATCGCCTTACCGGCCGCCTCGGCCGTGGAGGCATGGCGGAGGTGTTCGCCGCCGAGGACCTCCGGCTCGGCCGGACGGTCGCGGTGAAGCTGCTCCGCGCCGATTTGGCCGAGGACCCCGTGTCCAAGGCCCGCTTCACCCGCGAGGCACAGTCCGTCGCCGGGCTCAACCACCACGCGGTCGTGGCGGTCTACGACTCCGGCGAGGACGTCGTCGGCCCGAACACCGTCCCGTACATCGTCATGGAGCTGGTCGAGGGCCGGACGATCCGCGATCTGCTGCTCAATGCCGAGGCCCCGCCGCCCGAGCAGGCGCTGATCATCGTCTCGGGGGTGCTGGAGGCGCTCGCCTACAGCCATCAGCACGGCATCGTGCACCGTGACATCAAGCCCGCGAACGTGATCATCACCCACAGCGGCGCCGTCAAGGTGATGGACTTCGGCATCGCCCGCGCCCTGCACGGCGCGCAGTCCACGATGACCCAGACCGGCATGGTCATGGGCACCCCGCAGTACCTCTCCCCCGAGCAGGCCCTCGGCAAGGCGGTGGACCACCGCTCCGACCTGTACGCCACCGGCTGTCTGCTGTACGAACTGCTGGCGCTGCGCCCGCCGTTCACCGGTGAGACCCCGCTCTCGGTCGTCTACCAGCACGTTCAGGACACCCCGGTGCCCCCGTCCGAGATCTCCGGCGGCACGGTCCCGCCGGAGCTGGACGGCCTGGTCATGCGCTCGCTCGCCAAGGACCCGGACGACCGGTTCCAGAGCGCGGAGGAGATGCGCGGGCTGGTGCAGTACGCCCTGCAGATGCTGCAGGAGGCGGGCGGCCACACCGGTGTGTGGAACACCGGCCCGGTCACCCAGCACCTGGGCGGCTCCACGCCGGCCATGGGCATGGGCATGGCCGGCGTGGCCGGTACGAGCGCGATGCCGCACCCGGGCCACGGCGATACCTCCCAGCAGGCGATCATCCCCAGCCGCGGGGGCGACGACGGCGGCTATGACGGCGGTTACGGCGACGGCTCCGGCGGCCGCCGGCGCGGCCGGGGCAAGCTGTGGCTCATCGCGGCGCTCGCCGTGGTGGCCGTGGTGGCCGGAGTCGCGTTCGCGCTGCACGCCGGCCAGAAGAGCGACAACAAGGACCCGGGCAAGTCGCCGACGTCGACCTCGAAGGAGCACAAGACCTCCGAGCCGAGCGACAAGCCGAGCAAGGAGACGTCGGAGCCGACCCCGTCCGACCAGGACACCTCCGGGGACACGGGCGGAGACGGCCCGTACACGCCGAGCTCCGAGCCGTCGCCCTCGTACGACAACCAGTACCCCACGGATCAGCCGACGGACCGGCCGACGGACGAGCCCACCGAGCCGACGGGCGAGCCCACCGACGAGCCGACCGACGAGCCGACGGGCGAGCAGACGACGCCGGGCGGCGGGACCCCTTCCGCGCCGGCCACCGACCCCACCGACGGCGGCCTCACCCCCTGACCCGCACCAGCCACCGGCTGCGGCTGCCGGGCTCGCGCCCGTCAGCCGCAGAAGGCGTCGCGGACCGCTTCGTACTCGCGCGTCCACCACACCACCAGCGCGGCGGCCGCCGGGAACTGGTGATCGGCGCGCCGGTCCCCGCGCTGGTAGCGCCAGCGCAGCATCCAGAAGTCATTGAGCCGCTCCCACCACACCCGGTGCACGGCCGCGGCCATCTCGGCGCTCCCGGCGCCCGCCGTGCAGCGGTACGCCCGCGCGTAGGACCGCACCTTGGTGAGCTCCAGGGTGCCCCCGGGGCGTACGAAGAAGATCGCGGCGGCCCGTACCGCCTCCTCGGCGCGCGGCTGCACCCCCAGCCGGTCCCAGTCGACGATGGCGGCCGGTTCCGTATCGCGGTAGAGCAGATTCAGTGGGTGGAAGTCGCCGTGGACCCAGCCGGTCGCCGGCACGGCGTCGGCCTCCGGGCGGCGGTGCGCGTGCCGCTCCACTAACGCGCGCCGCTCGACCAGGCGGTGCTCGGCGAGTTCGTCGAAGGTGTCCCGCGGCCGGTGGGCCCGGACGATCGTGAGCAACTCGTCGATGACGGCGAAGGTGTCCTCGGGGTCGGCCGCCGCCCCGGGCGGCTGCCGGTCGCTCGTACGGGCCCGCATGACCTGCTCCAGACAGGTGTGCACGACCCCGAGCAGCCCGCCGAGCCGCCAGCACTGGGGGGCGGTCAGCTCACCGCCGTCGCGGTGCCGCCCGTCGATCCACGGGTGCAGGGCGTAGCAGCGGCCGCCGATGACCGCGACCGTGCGGCCGTGGGCGTCGGGGACGGGTGGGGCGACCGGCACGCCGAGCGCGCCCAGCCGCTGCGTCACCCGGTGCTGGCGGGCGATGGCGGTGCGGTCGCCGTCGAGGTGGTGTTTGAGGAAGAACCGGCCGCGGGTGGTGGCGAGGTGGTAGCCGCGGTTGAGCAGCCCCTGGGTGAGCGGCTCGCAGGACACCGCCTCACCGGCGCTGTCGTAGCGGCGGAGCAGGGCGCTCAGGGTTTCCCCGTCGGGAGCGGCCTCGGCGAGGTGGACATGTGAGCGCGGCACTTGCCAGATGTTAGATCACCGGGGATCACCGGCCGGGCGCGGTGTGACGCGGGGGGTGGGTCGGTGCTATGCGCTCAGTGCTTCTCGGCCTGCATCCGGGCGACATAGGCCGCGGCCTGCGAGCGGCGCTCCATACCCAGCTTGGAGAGGAGGCTGGAGACATAGTTCTTGATCGTCTTCTCGGCGAGATGCAGCCGCTCGCCGATCGCCCGGTTGGTCAGCCCCTCCCCGATCAGCAGCAGGATCCGCCGCTCCTGCTCGGTGAGGGCGGCCAGCCGGTCGTCGGGCTTGGCGGTCGCGCCACCGCGCAGCCGCTCCAGCACCCGGGCGGTGGCCGCCTGGTCGAGCAGTGACCGGCCGGCGGCCACGTCCCGCACGGCGGCCAGCAGTTCGCTGCCGCGGATGTCCTTGAGGACATAACCGGAGGCGCCTGCCATGATCGCGTCGAAGAGCGCCTCGTCGTCGGCGAAGGAGGTCAGCATCATGCAGTGGATGTTCTCGTCGCGCGAGCGGATCTCCCGGCAGACCTCGACGCCGCTGCGGTCGGGCAGCCGGATGTCGAGCACGGCGACATCGGGGCGGGTGGCGGTGATCCGGGCCAGCGCCTCGGCCGCGGTGCCCGCCTCGCCGACCACCTCCATGTCCGGCTCGCCGGCCAGCAGGTCGCGCACGCCGCGTCGTACGACTTCATGGTCGTCGAGCAGGAAAATCCTGATTTTTCCTTCTTCCCGCACGGATCCAGTCTCACACACGACGTCTTCCCGTGCCTTTGTCCCGCGGGATAACGTGCGCTTGTCCGGCGGCCTGCGGGGCTGTGACCAGTGGATGTATCCCCATCAGCGCGATTTACTTGGAAATCCAAGCAAAATTGCAGGTCAAGTGGGGTTTCGCAGAGATGCGACGCACTGGGTAACGTGCCTTTTGCAGGGCCAGCCGCCGGGAAACCTGTCACGCCCGGTCGGGCTTCGGCGCACCCACCCCGTGCGCCGGTGTCGTACGGGCGAGCCGCAACTGGCCGCCGGCGGATCCCGGGGGCCGGACAGACGGAGGAGCACACGTGACCGTGGAGAGCACTGCCGCGCGCAAGCCGCGCCGCAGCAGCGGAGCCAAGCGCACCACGAGCGCGCGGAACGCCAAGAAGCAGTCGGCGGATCGCCCCGAGCTCGTACAACTGCTGACCCCCGAGGGCGAGCGGGTCGAGCACCCCGACTACTCCATCGACCTGACCCCCGACGAGCTGCGTGGCCTGTACCGGGACATGGTGCTGACACGGCGGTTCGACGCCGAGGCGACCACCCTGCAGCGCCAGGGCGAGCTGGGCCTGTGGGCCTCGCTGCTGGGCCAGGAGGCGGCACAGATCGGCTCCGGCCGGGCGCTCCATGACTCCGACTACGTCTTCCCCACCTACCGCGAGCACGGTGTGGCCTGGTGCCGGGGGGTGGACCCGACCAATCTGCTGGGGATGTTCCGCGGGGTGAACCACGGCGGCTGGGATCCCAACAGCAACAACTTCCACCTCTACACCATCGTCATCGGCTCGCAGACGCTGCACGCGACCGGCTACGCGATGGGCATCGCCAAGGACGGCGCGGACGCCGCGGTGCTGGCCTACTTCGGGGACGGCGCCTCCAGCCAGGGCGATGTCGCCGAATCCTTCACCTTCTCCGCGGTCTACAACGCCCCGGTGGTCTTCTTCTGCCAGAACAACCAGTGGGCCATTTCCGAGCCCACCGAGCGCCAGACCCGGGTGCCGCTCTACCAGCGGGCCCAGGGCTTCGGCTTCCCGGGCGTGCGGGTCGACGGCAATGACGTGCTCGCCTGCCTCGCGGTCACCAAGGCGGCACTGGAGCGGGCGCGCACCGGCCAGGGCCCCATGCTCATCGAGGCGTTCACCTACCGGATGGGCGCCCACACCACCTCCGACGACCCCACCCGCTACCGGTCGTCCGAGGAGCGCGAGCTGTGGGAGACCAAGGACCCGATCCTGCGGCTGCGCACCCTGCTGACCAACGAGGGACTGGCCGACGACGCGTACTTCGCCGGCCTGGAGGAGGAGAGCGACGCGCTCGCCAAGCGGGTGCGGGAGGCGGTACGCGCCATGCCCGACCCCGACGACATGGCGATGTTCGAGCACACCTACGCCGACGGGCACGCGCTCGTCGACGAGGAGCGGGCTCAGTTCGCCGCCTACCAGGCTTCGTTCGTCTCCGAGGAAGGCATCTGACATGGCCGCCGAGAAGATGTCGCTCTCCAAGGCGATCAACGCGTCGCTGCGCACGGCGCTCGAGAACGACCCCAAGGTCCTCATCATGGGCGAGGACGTCGGCAAGCTCGGAGGCGTCTTCCGGGTCACCGACGGGCTGCAGAAGGACTTCGGCGAGGACCGGGTCATCGACACCCCGCTCGCCGAGTCCGGCATTGTCGGCACCGCGATCGGGCTGGCGCTGCGCGGCTACCGCCCGGTGGTGGAGATCCAGTTCGACGGTTTCGTCTTCCCCGCCTACGACCAGATCGTCACCCAGCTCGCCAAGATGCACGCACGCTCGCTGGGCAAGGTCAAGATGCCGGTCGTCATCCGTATCCCGTACGGCGGCGGCATCGGCGCGGTCGAGCACCACAGCGAGTCGCCCGAGGCGCTGTTCGCCCATGTGGCGGGCCTGAAGGTGATCTCGCCGTCCAACGCCTCCGACGCCTACTGGATGCTCCAGCAGGCCATCGGCAGCGACGACCCGGTCATCTACTTCGAGCCCAAGCGCCGTTACCACGACAAGTCCGAGGTCGACACCTCGGCGATCCCGGGCCCCCTGCACGCCGCCCGGGTGGCGCGGCCGGGGACGGACCTCACGCTGGCCGCCTACGGCCCGATGGTGAAGGTCTGTCTGGACGCCGCCGCGGCGGCCGAGGAAGAGGGCAAGTCGATCGAGGTCGTGGATCTGCGGTCGATGTCGCCGATCGACTTCGACACCGTGCAGCGGTCCGTCGAGCGGACGGGCCGGCTGGTCGTCGTGCACGAGGCGCCGGTCTTTCTGGGCACTGGAGCGGAGATCGCCGCACGCATCACCGAGAGGTGCTTCTATCACCTTGAGGCTCCGGTGTTGCGGGTCGGCGGCTTTCACGCGCCGTATCCGCCGTCGCGGCTGGAGGATGAGTACCTTCCGGGGCTTGACCGGGTGCTCGACGCCGTAGACCGTGCGTTGGCGTACTGAAGGGCTTTGAGGAGATCGTGACGATGACCGCAGTCGAGCAGCGCTTCCGTGAGTTCAAGATGCCCGACGTGGGCGAGGGACTGACCGAGGCCGAGATCCTCAAGTGGTTCGTGGCGCCGGGTGACACCGTGACCGACGGCCAGGTGGTGTGCGAGGTCGAGACCGCCAAGGCCGCCGTCGAGCTGCCCATCCCGTTCAACGGGGTGGTGCACGAGCTGCGCTTCGGCGAGGGCGAGACCGTGGACGTGGGCACCGTGATCATCTCGGTGGACACCCAGCCGGGCGCGGGCGAGGCGCCCGCGCCCGCCCCCGAGGCCGCCGCCGGGCCCGTCGCCGGGCTCGAGCCCGCCAAGCAGCAGGAGGGCCGCCAGGCCAACCTGGTCGGCTACGGCGCGGCGCCCTCCTCCACCAAGCGCCGCCCGCGCAAGCCGGTCCCGGGCGGGCAGCCCCCCGAGGCCGCCGCCCCGGCCGCCGAGTCCGCGCGACCGGAGCCCGCCCCGGCGCGACCGGAGCCCGCCCCGGCGCGACCGGAGCCCGCCCCGGCGCGACCGGAGCCCGGCCCCGAGCTGAACGGCCACGCCGGTCAGGCTCGGGCCGCCCGCCCGCTGGCCAAGCCCCCGGTCCGCAAGCTCGCCAAGGATCTGGGCGTGGATCTGGAGACGGTCGCCCCGAGCGGCCCGGACGGGATCATCACCCGCGAGGACGTGCACGCGGCGGCCGAGGCCGTCGCGCCGGTGGCCGAGGCACCCACCGCGGCCCCCGTGGCCCCCACGGCCCCGTCCGCCGCCCGGGAGCGCCGGGTGCCCGTCAAGGGCGTCCGGAAGGCCACCGCGCAGGCGATGGTCGGCAGTGCCTTCACGGCCCCGCATGTGACCGAGTTCGTGACGGTCGACATCACGCGGACCATGAAGCTGGTCGCCGACCTCAAGCAGGACCCGGACATGGCCGGGCTGCGGGTGAACCCGCTGCTGCTGGTCGCCAAGGCGCTGCTGGTGGCCATCAAGCGCAACCCGGACATCAACGCGACCTGGGACGAGGACAACCAGGAGATCGTCTACAAGGACTACGTCAACCTGGGGATCGCGGCGGCAACCCCGCGCGGTCTGATCGTCCCGAACATCAAGGACGCGGACGCCAAGACCCTGCCGGAACTGGCCGCCGCCCTGGGCGAGCTGGTCTCCACCGCCCGTGAGGGCAAGACCAGCCCGGCGGCGATGTCCGGCGGCACGGTGACCATCACCAACGTCGGCGTCTTCGGCGTCGACACAGGCACCCCGATCCTCAACCCCGGGGAGTCCGCGATCCTCGCCCTCGGCGCCGTCAAGCTCCAGCCGTGGGTCCACAAGGGCGAGGTCAAGCCGCGTCAGGTGACCACCCTGGCGCTCTCCTTCGACCACCGGCTGGTCGACGGCGAGTTGGGGTCCAAGGTGCTCGCGGACGTCGC
>NZ_JBEXHC010000014.1:115216-130781 GCF_040607655.1 Streptomyces sp. NPDC005266 | reverse complement strand
GTCGCGGCCGTCCTGGAGCGCCCCAGGCGGCTGATCACCTGGGGCTGACGCCGGCGCGTCGGGCTCAGGTGACCACCCTGGCGCTCTCCTTCGACCACCGGCTGGTCGACGGCGAGTTGGGGTCCAAGGTGCTCGCGGACGTCGCGGCCGTCCTGGAGCGCCCCAGGCGGCTGATCACCTGGGGCTGACGCCGGCGCGTCGGGCTCAGGTGACCACCCTGGCGCTCTCCTTCGACCATCGGTTGGTCGACGGCGAGTTGGGGTCCAAGGTGCTCGCGGACGTCGCGGCCGTCCTGGAGCGCCCCAGGCGGCTGATCACCTGGGGTTGACGCCGGCGCGTCGGGCCATCTCCCCCGTCCGGATCACGGACGGGGGATGGGTGCGCATGCATCTTGTATCTATGATGTGCGCATCATGAGTCCCACCGACATGGCGGTCAAGCAGCCGCCCGCCGCCGAACGCGTCTACACCCATGTGAAGCAAGCCGTCCTCGACCGCCGCTACGAGGGCGGCACGCTGCTCAGCGAGGGCGAGCTGGCCGAGGCCGTCGGAGTGTCCCGTACGCCCGTACGCGAGGCCCTGCTGCGCCTTGAGGCCGAAGGGCTGCTGAAGCTCTATCCGAAGAAGGGCGCCCTGGTCCTGCCCGTCTCCGCCCAGGAGATCGCGGACGTGGTGGAGACCCGGCTGCTGGTCGAGCAGCACGCGGTCGCCAAGGTCGTCCCGGCCGGGGAGCCGCTGCTGGTCCGGCTGGAGGGGCTGATGGACAAGCAGAAGGAGCACGCGGCGGCCGGGGACCTGGCGGCCTTCGCGGTCGCCGACCGCTGCTTCCACGCGGAGATCGTCCGGGCGGCGGGGAACGGGATCCTGGCTCATCTCTACGACCAGTTGAGGGACCGCCAGCTGCGGATGGGCGTCGCCACCATGCACGCCGAGCCCGACCGGATCGCCAAGAACATCACCGAGCACACGGAGATCCTGGAGGCCCTGCGCGCCGGGGACGCGGGCTCCGCCGCCGGCATTGTGCGGCGTCACATCGGCTGGGTGAACAACCTCGCCCGGGGTGAGGCGCGATGACCACCGCCCGGCTGCCCGGGGACCCGCCCGGCGGACGGCGTGCCGTCGCCGTCTGGGGGCTCGGCGTCGCCGTCTACTTCGTCGCCATCACCTACCGCACCAGCCTCGGCGTGGCCGGTATCGACGCCGCCGACCGCTTCCACATCAACGCCTCGGCTCTGTCGACCTTCTCCATCCTGCAGCTGCTCGTCTACGCCGGGATGCAGATACCCGTCGGACTGATGGTGGACCGGCTCGGCACCCGTAAGGTGCTGATGATCGGCATCGTGCTGTTCACCACCGGCCAGCTCGGCTTCGCGCTCTCGCACTCGTACGCCATGGCGCTGGTCTCCCGCGCGCTGCTCGGCTGCGGCGACGCGATGACGTTCATCAGCGTGCTGCGGCTCGGCTCGCGCTGGTTCCCGGCCCGCCGGGGCCCGCTGGTCGCGCAGATCGCCGCGCTGGTCGGGATGGCGGGCAATCTGATCTCCACGCTGGTGATCGCGCAGACGCTGAAGAACGTCGGCTGGACCCCCGCCTTCGCGGGCAGCGCGGTCGGCGGCGTGGTCATCTTCCTGCTGGTGGTGCTCTTCCTGAAGGACCATCCGCAGGGCTGTGAGCCCGCCCCCGCCCCCCAGGCGGGCAAGGGCTTCGTCCGCCGGCAGATCGTGGCCGCCTGGCGCGAGCCCGGCACCCGGCTCGGCATGTGGGTGCACTTCACGACCCAGTTCCCGGCGATGGTCTTCCTGCTGCTGTGGGGGATGCCGTTCCTGGTCGAGGCGGAGGGGCTGTCCCGGGCCACCGCGGGCGAGCTGCTGACGCTCGTCGTGCTGTCCAATATGGCGGTCGGGCTGATCTACGGACAGGTCATCGCCCGGCACCATGCCGCCCGCGCCCCGCTGGCGCTCGGCACGGTCGGCGCCACCGCGCTGCTGTGGGGCACCGTGCTGGCCTGGCCGTCCCCGCACGCGCCGCTGTGGCTGCTGGTCGTCCTGTGCGCCGTGCTCGGCGCCTGCGGGCCCGCGTCGATGATCGGCTTCGACTTCGCCCGCCCCGCCAACCCGCCCGAGCGGACCGGCACCGCCTCCGGGATCGTCAATATGGGCGGCTTCACGGCCTCCATGACCACCCTGCTGGCCATCGGCGTCCTGCTCGATCTGACCCGTGAGGACTACCGGACCGCCTTCGCCTCGGTGTTCGTCCTCCAGGCGCTCGGCGTCAGCCAGATCCTGCGGCTGCGCGGGCAAGCGCACCGCCGGGAGCGGGAGCGCGTGGTCGCGAGCCGCGTCGAGGCGGTGCACGTACCGGCGTGACCCCCGTGGGGTGTTACGGCGTGACCGCGAACTGGGCGAGGACCGCGTCGGCCAGCTGCTGATCGCCCTCGATCTTCACCCGCTCGGCGACCGCCTCGGGCCGCACCCGGCCGCATGCCAGCCGGACGTAGGTCTCCCAGTCCAGCGTGATCGTGACGGTCGGCCCGAGGGAGACGCTGCCGTCGATGGTGCCCTTGCCGTCCGCGTCGACCCGGACCGTCCGCATGAACTCCAGCGGGCCGTGCACATCGAAGACCACGGCCGAATGGGGCGCCGCGCCGGCGTCCCTGGCGACCACCTTCGGCAGCGCCGAGAGCAGCAGGTCACGGGTGATGAGCGCGCCCGGCGAGTCCAGGTTGCCGGGACGGTTGAGCGCCCGGCGCAGATCCTGCTCATGCACCCAGACGTCGAAGGCGCGCCGGGTCAGGGCGGCCTCCAGGGACAGCTCGGTGCCGCCGGGCGAGCGCACCATGGTGTCCGGCTCGCGCTTCTCGTTCCGCAGCTGACGGGCGCGCCGGATGACGGTGTACTCCAGCTCGGCGGTCATCTCCGGGGCGGTGTGGCAGCGGCGGACGTCGACCTGGACCTCCATATAGCGCGAGCTCTCGTTGGTGACGTGGTACAGATCGCGCGGCAGGGTGTGGATGGGGCGCGGATCGCCGAGCATCTCGCATTCCAGGCCGATGACATGCGAGACGATGTCACGCACCGACCATCCTGGGCACTCGGTGGCACGGTTCCATTCGTGTTCCGGAAGCGGATTCACCAACTCCGATATCGCCTCGATGGAATGGGTCCAGGCGTCGATGGAGGTCTGAAGGCTGGAATGGACGGTCACGGGACCCCTCGGGCGGTTGTGCGCGGGCTGGGTGCTGGTGTGTTCGTTCAAGTTACGCTGCCCACGAGCACCAGGGCAGTGCTTTCGGGACTGATCGTAGGCCCGGATCGGCAGCTCGCTGTCCGCGAGCGATGGTAGTGTGCGCGCCTTCCTGGTCCAGGCGGGGATGGACCAGGACGAAACCGGTCGAAAGCCCTCAGGTGGCGGGTCTCACGGGACCCTGCGGAATGGATCACTCCGTGGCGCTGTTTGATGAGGGTATGGCTTCACGTGCACGCGTTCGCGCCCCCGAGCTGATCGGTGAGGGCGGCTGGCTCAACACCGGCGGTAACGACCTCACCCTCGCGGATCTCCGAGGCCGCATCGTCATTCTCGACTTCTGGACGTTCTGCTGTGTGAACTGTCTGCACGTCCTGGACGAGCTGCGCGAGCTGGAGGAGAAGCACCGCGACACCGTGGTGATCATCGGGGTGCACTCGCCGAAGTTCGTCCACGAGGCCGAGCACCGGGCGGTCGTGGACGCCGTCGAGCGCTACGAGGTGCACCACCCGGTCCTCGACGACCCGAAGCTGGCCACCTGGAAGCAGTACGCGGTACGGGCCTGGCCCACCCTCGTCGTCATCGACCCCGAGGGCTATGTGGTCGCCCAGCACGCGGGCGAGGGCCATGCGCACGCCCTGGAGACCCTGGTGGGGCAGCTGGAGGCCGAGCACGCCGCCAAGGGCACGCTGCGGCGCGGCGACGGCCCGTACATCCCCCCGGAGCCGGTCCCCACCGAGCTGCGCTTCCCCGGCAAGGCGCTGCTGCTGTCCGGCGGCACCTTCCTGGTCTCCGACACCACCCGGCACCAGCTGGTCGAGCTGGCGGCGGACGGCGAGAGCGTGCTGCGGCGGATCGGCACGGGCGAACGCGGCCTGACGGACGGCACCGCCGAGCGGGCCCGCTTCAGCGAGCCGCAGGGCCTCGCCCTGCTCCCCGACGGCTCGGTGGCCGTCGCCGACACCGTCAACCACGCGCTGCGCCGCTTCGACCCGGCCACCGGCGAGGTCACCACCGTCGCCGGGACCGGCCGCCAGTGGTGGCAGGGCTCGCCCACCGAAGGGCCCGCCCGGGAGGTCGACCTGTCCTCCCCGTGGGACGTGGCCTGGTTCGCCGACCGGCTGTGGATCGCGATGGCGGGCGTCCACCAGCTGTGGACGTACGACCCGCGGGACGGGACGGTCCGGGCCGCCGCCGGGACCACCAACGAGGGCCTGGTCGACGGCCCCGCCGACCAGGCGTGGTTCGCCCAGCCCTCCGGGCTCGCCGCTACCGGCGACCGGCTGTGGATCGCCGACTCCGAGACCTCGGCGGTGCGCTGTGCCGAACGCGAGGGGGAGGGCTTCGTCGTCCGTACCGCCGTCGGCACCGGACTGTTCGACTTCGGGCACCGGGACGGCGCCGCCGGGCAGGCCCTGCTCCAGCATCCGCTGGGCGTCACCGCGCTGCCCGACGGCTCGGTGGCGATCGCCGACACCTACAACCACGCGCTGCGCCGCTTCGACCCCGCCACCGGCGAGGTCTCCACGCTGGCCACGGATCTGCGCGAGCCGTCCGACGCCGTGCTGGTGGACCAGGACATCGTCGTGGTGGAGTCCGCCCGGCACCGGCTGACCCGGCTGCGCCTGCCCGAGGAGGCCGTACGGGTCGAGGCGGTCGCCCATCGCACCCAGCGCTCCGCTACCGACATCGCCCCGGGGACGCTCCGGCTCGACGTGGTCTTCCAGGCACCCGCCGGACAGAAGCTGGACACCCGCTACGGGCCCTCCACCCGGCTGCTGGTCAGCTCCACCCCGCCCGGGCTGCTGGCGGGCGGCGACGGCGCGGGCACGGACCTGAGCCGTGAGCTCGTCCTGGCGGAGGGCGTGACCGAGGGCGTGCTGCATGTCTCGGCGATGGCCGCGTCCTGCGACGACGACCCGTCGAACGAGTACCCGGCCTGCCATGTGCACCAGCAGGACTGGGGCGTCCCCGTCCGGGTCGTCGAGGGCGGCGCGGCCCGGCTGCCGCTGGTGCTGGCCGGAATGGACGAGCCCGGCCCGTCCTGACCGCCACGCTCAGTCGGGGCAGTTGCGGAGCGTGGTGTACCGCACCTGGTCCTGACGGATCCGGATGCCCGGCACCCACATCCGCTTGCCGTCCCTGGAGACGCGGAACCACATGCGGCTGTGGCCACCCGCCTCGTCGGTGACCGTGACGCCGTTGGCTTATCCGGCAGTCGGCGCCCGGCACGTCGCCGTGGAACGCCCGGCCCACGATGTCCGACGGGCGGTAGGCCAGGTACGGATCCTCGGCGCACCCCAGCGAGCAGGTGCGTACGCGCTTCTTACGGCAGTCCTTCTCGGCGTTGTAGACGGTGATCCGGGCGTTGCCCAGGGACGAGGCGGCCGCCGCGCCGCCCGGGGACGACCCGTCGCCGGACGACCGCAGCGCGATGGCGCCGACCGTGGCCCCGGCGATGACGACGACCGTCCCCGCCGCCGCGAGCGTGAGCCGCAGCCGGCGCCGGGGCGGCCGGTCCGCCGGGGCGGCGGCGAGGCGGCCTCCGATGTGCCGTCTGCGCCGCTCGGTTGAGCCGCCGGGCCGTCCGCCGCGGTGACGGGAACCACTGTGGGCCGGAAGGAAGGGAAATCCGGGCACAGAGACGTCCCATGGGACGTCTCTTCCCTGGCGCACCCCTTCCGGCCTGCTGAGACATGCATGGCGACGGCCGGGGGCGGAACGCGGACGGCGTTGGTGTGAGACACCACGAGACGGCCCCCGCCGTGGCGGGGGCCGTTTGTGACGGGTGGCCGGGGGGAGGCGGCCACCCGGGTCAGAGGGCCCTCGTTACCAGCTCAGGGCGTCGGAAGCGGTGCGCTGCCAGTAGGTGACCTGGGCGCTGCTGTCGACGTGGACCGAGGCGCCGGGAAGGTCGACGGTGCTGTCGATGTCGAGGCCGTCGAGGGACACGGTGACCTTCTTGGCCTTCCAGCCCTCCGAGCCCGAACCGTCGGCGGAGGAGGTGGTGATGCCCGCGTAGGCGGACTCGCCGGGGGCGAGCGTCACGACGGCCTGCGGCTTGGTCTGCCCG
The DNA here is from genome assembly GCF_040607655.1 of Streptomyces sp. NPDC005266. Classification (NCBI taxonomy): domain Bacteria; kingdom Bacillati; phylum Actinomycetota; class Actinomycetes; order Kitasatosporales; family Streptomycetaceae; genus Streptomyces; species Streptomyces sp. NPDC005266. Next base: position 124,466 of record NZ_JBEXHC010000014.1, on the reverse strand, counting down.
GCCGCCGGGGTGGGCGCCTGCGCGTCGTCGAACCGCAGCAGGGGGAAGCCCGGGACGTTGCAGTCCACTCCGGCCGCGTTGGTGACCTTCAGCAGCAGATGGTTGACGGGCCGCGGGACGGACTGCACGCTCACCGCCATCTTGTTGAGGTCGCAGATGCCGATCTCCTGCTCCGAGCCGCCCGCGGTGGCGCCGCCCTTCTCGGCGCCGGTCTTCCTGGCACCGGCGCCGTTGGCGGACGTTCCGGAGTTGCCGCTGTCGGCCTTGCCGCTGCCCTTGGCGGAGCCGGAGTCGTCCCCCGTGCTGCCGCCGGCCTGGGCCCCGCCCCGCGCGCCGGCGTCGGCGCCGCCGCCCGCCGCCGGGTCCTGCTGTGCGCCGCCCCTGGCGTCGGGGCCCTGGGCGGCGGGCGCCGTCGCCGAACTCTCGGCCTTGCCGGAGGCCTTGACCCCCGAGGCGTCGTTGGAGCCGCAGGCGGTGAGGGTGGCCCCGGCGGCGACGATGGTCAGCCCGGCGGCGACGGAGCGCAGGGTACGGGCGCGGCGGGCGAGGAAGGCGGTGGTGAGCGACATCGGAGGTTCCCCCTGGTGAGCGTCGGATGTTTTCCGGTACGGCTCAAGCCTGTCGGGGCCCGCTGCCGTTCGGCTGCCGTGCGGCTGCCGTCCGCTAACGCCTCGCTAACGCCCCCGCGCCAACGCCCCTGGGCTCAGCGCGGACCGGTCTCCTCCGGACGGGCGTCCGGGTCCTCCCCGGGGGCCCCGGCCGGGGCTTCGCCGCGTCCGCTCCCATCGCCCTGGGCGAAGAGCTTCACCAGGTCACTCATGACGTAGCGGTTGGTGGCCTCCTCGTCCAGCAGATGCATCTCGGCGAGCCGCTCCAGGGAGTCCTGGATCAGCTCGGGGTCCGCCCCGGACAGCGCGGCCGCCTCCGCGGTGTTGACCTCCCGGGCGAAACCGGCGCCCAGGGCCCGCAGCAGCTCCGCGTCATCGGCGGAGAGCCGCGCCACCGAGTTGCGCAGCGCGGCGGCCACCCCGGTGTCCTCCGCCGACAGCAGGGGGAGCCTGCGCCGCTCGTCGCGGAGCGCGGTGGCCAGCCGGGCCAGCCGCCAGCGCGGCCGGGCCATCAGCTGGGCGGAGGCGGCGCGCAGCGCCAGCGGCAGCCCGTCGCACAGGGCCACCAGTTCCCGTGCGGCGTCGGGGTCCTCGGCGACCCGGCCCGGTCCGAGCAGGGCGCCGAGCAGGGCCACCCCGTCCTCGGTCCCGAGCGCGTGCAGCCGTACGGGGCGGGCCGAGTCGGTGGCGATCAGCCCGTCGAGCCGGCTGCGGCTGGTGACCAGCGTGGCGCAGTGCGGGCCGCCGGGCAGCAGCGGGCGCACCTGTGCGGAGCTGCCCGCGTTGTCCAGCACCACCAGCATGCGGCGGCGTCCGACGAGCGAGCGGTACAGCGCGGAGGCCGCCTCCGGCGAGGAGGGGATCTGCTCGGGCGGCGTGCCCATGGCGTACAGGAACTCGCGCAGCACCTCGGCGGGCGCCACCGCCTCGCCGCCGCTGAACCCGCGCAGATCCGCGAAGAGCCGCCCATCGGGGAAGGCGGCCGGGTGGGCGTGGCCCCAGTGCACGACCAGCCCGGTCTTCCCGACCCCGGCGGGCCCGGTGACCAGGGTGATGCCGCCCTCGTGGGGGTAGCCGCCCGGGGCGTGGCCCGGCCCGGAGTCGGGCAGCGCCAGCCGGGTCAGCTCGGCCAGCTCCGTATTACGGCCGAGGAAGCCGGCCGGAGGACGGGGGAGCAGTTCGGGGACGGGCGCGGGCGCGGAGACGTTCGCGGGTACGGACACGGGGTGCGCGGGGGGCGAGGGCACCGGCTGGGCGCCATGGCCCGCGTGGCCGCCCTGCCCGGGGCCCTCGGGGGCGCCGCCCCTCGGCCCGTCCGCCGCCGGCCCCGCCCGCAGGATCTCCTGGTACGCGGAGCGCAGCCGCTCTCCGGGGTCGACCCCCAGATCATCGGCGAGCAGCTGGCGGGTGCGGTGGAACCAGCCGATCGCGTCGGACTGCCGTCCGGTCCGGTACAACACCAGCATCAGGGCGGCGATCAGCCCCTCGCGCAGCGGGTTGGCGAGGGCCGCGGGGTGCAGCACGCCGGCCGCCCGCTCGTACTCGCCCAGCGCCCCGTGCGCGCGGGCCAGCGCCTCGACGGCCGTCAGCCGCCGCTCCTCCAGGGCGTGCGCGGCCGCCGCGAACGGCGGGCTGGCCACGGTCCCGGTGAGCGCCGGCCCGCGCCACAGGCCGAGCGCCTGGCTCAGCAGCTGCACGGCGTCGCGCGGGGCGGCCTCGGGGCGGGCGTGGGCGACCAGCTGGTCGAAGCGCTGGGTGTCGATGAGCGTCTCGGGCACCCGCAGCAGATAGGCCGAGCTGTGGGTGGTGAGCTCGACGCCGTGGTGGCCGGCGCCACCCTCGGACAGGGCCGCGCGCAGCCGCGAGACATGGCCCTGGATGACGGTACGGGCGTGGGCGGGCGGCTCGTCCTCCCACAGGCTGGATATCAACTGCTCCACCGAGACCGTCGAGTTGGGCCGCAGCAGCAGCATGGCGAGCACGCTGCGCCGCTTGGCCGGGCCCAGCGGGAGCTCGACGGGCGCTGCTGAGGGCCCAGTGGTCACGCTGACCGGGCCCAGCAGAGAGAAGTCCAAGTCAGCCCTCCAGAAAGGCGGTCAGTGCCTTGGCGAGCAGCCGGGGGTCCTGCGCTCCGCACAGCTCGCGCGCCGAGTGCATGGACAGGATGGCGACGCCGATGTCGACGGTGGCGATGCCGTGCCGGGCGGCGGTGATGGGGCCGATCGTGGTGCCGCACGGCATGGAGTTGTGCGAGACGAAGCTCTGCCAGGGCACGCCCGCGCGCTCGCAGGCGGCGACGAAGACGGCCCGCCCGGCGCCGTCGGTGGCGTACCGCTGGTTGACGTTGACCTTGAGGATGGGACCGCCGTTGGGCATGGGGTGGTGGCCGGGCTCATGGCGCTCGGCGTAGTTGGGGTGGACGGCGTGCCCGGTATCGGAGGACAGGCACACCGTGCCCGCGAAGGCGCGGGCCCTGTCCTCGTAGGTGCCGCCGCGGGCGAAGACCGAGCGCTCCAGCACATTGCCCAGCAGTGGGCCGTCGGCGCCGGTGTCGGACTGGCTGCCGTTCTCCTCGTGGTCGAAGGCGGCGAGCACGGGGATGTGCGTCAGCTGGGGGCGGGCGGCGACGGCGGCGAGCGCGGCCGTACCGGCGTGCACGGACAGCAGGTTGTCCATCCGGGGCCCGGCGACCAGCTCCCGGTCCCGGCCGAGGTAGGCGGGCGGCTCGACGCTGTGCACCATCAGGTCCCAGCCGCCGACCTCCTCGGCGGCGACGCCGGTCTCCTCGGCCACGAAGCGGATGAGGTCGCCCTCCTCGACGTTGCCCAGGCCCCAGATGGGCGTCATATGGCGCTGCTTGTCGAGCTTGAGCCCCTCGGTGTTGACGGAGCGGTCGAGGTGCACGGCGAGCTGGGGCACGCGCAGCAGCGGCCGGTCGATGCTGACGAGGTGGTGTGAGCCGTCTCTGAGGGTGAGGCGGCCGGAGAGCCCGAGGTCGCGGTCGAGCCAGGTGTTGAGCAGCGCGCCGCCGTAGATCTCGACCGCGATCTGCCGCCAGCCGTAGGCCCCGGTGTCGGGGATCGGCTTGACGCGCAAATTGGGAGAGTCGGTATGGGCGCCGACGATGCGGTACGGGGTGGACGGGCTCGCCCCCTCCGGCACGTACCAGGCGATGATGGCGCCGCCGCGCAGCACGTACTTGCCGCCGTTCCCGCCGTCCCACGGCGCGGTCTCCTCGGCCTGCCGGAAACCCGCCTTCTCCAGCCGCTCCGCGGCCTGAGCCACCGCGTGGTACGGCGAGGGGCCGGCGCGGAGGAAGGACATCAGGTCGTCGGTATGGCCGCGGTCGATGCCGGCGTGTGCGCTCATGAGCTCAGCATAGATTCGGGAGGGGCCGGATCACGCTGGTCCGGCGTGTGGGATCGGTCGGCGGGGCCGTGGGTGGGCCGGTATGGACCGGGGCGGCCGGATCGCGCCGCCGCGGTGGCTGGATGCGTCGGTGGGTACGGATGCGGGATCCATTCGTGGGGCGGGGTTGATCCGATCTGATGAAAGCACGTCAGTTAAGGCTAAGAAAGCGGCGAATGCGCCGATATTCCCCGTGACCGAGCAACGTCGAACTCAGTCGCACTCGAGGGGATACCGGATGCGCGTTCTTCGACACGTCCTAGCCGTCCTGGGGTCGCTGCTTCTGCTGTGCAGCAGCGGACCGGCCGTGGCGCAGCCCGCCACCGGCCTCCTCGCCGCCGGGCTCGCGCCCGTGGCGGCCCCGGCGCCGGCGACCGCGCCCACAGCCGATCCGCGTCCGGCGGGCGGCGGGGACGGCGGAGGCAAGGGCCATCCTCCTCCATGTCCGAGGACGGACCGCATCGGGGGAACCAACACCGCACCGAACCCGGCGCACGAGCGGTACTACAAGGGCGACTGGCGGCTCGGACCCGCACAGCTCCCCCGCCGCGGCGCGATCGGGAGAATGCTCGAAGGCTATGAGCGGCTGGACCACTTCTCCTCGGCCGCCGCGTTTCTCCGCTGCTACTGGGACGAGGAGACCGGCGGCTGGTGGTACCCCTACCCGGACGGCTGGACGCTGCTCAACGGGGCGCCGCTGCACACCACCATCAGCCTGAAGGTGGGTCAGAGAGTGGATCTCTTCGGCAGCGGTTTCGGTCACTTCCTCGCCCCGGCGGGCACGCCCTATGCGGAGCGCGCTCTGCCGCCGAGCAACCTCGACACCTACGATCCGGCATATCCGAACGGCTACCACCTGTACGAGGTCACCCGGCCCTTCCTGGTGGAGGCCGGTCCCATCCGGCCCTGGTTCGGCCAACCCGGCTACGGCATCCAGTATCTGACGGGTCCGTCCATCCCCCAGCTCGTCGCGGCCGGAAATCTCCGTCCGCTCAACTGAGGGCGGACGCTGGGACGGTGGACAGACGGGAACTCGTCCAGACCCTTGAGGACGAACAGGTGCCCGGTGCGCTGTACGACATTCCGGGAGTGCATGACATCCCGGTCCAGCCGGACGCGTACTACTTCCTGCGGCCCGCCCCGGAGGGCGGCTGGGAGACCGGGCTGCGGGAGCGCTCCCAGGACCGGGACATCAGCCGGTTCGCCACGGAGGACGAGGCGTGCCGGGATCTGCTCGCCAAGCTGCGGGCCCGCCCGCGCCCGCCCGACGGCGGGACCGAGACGGTCGAGGAGCTCCTGGCGCAGGGCGAGGAGCTCCGGCGCCAGGCCCACGAGGAGGTCCAACGGGCGCTACGGGAGCATCGGCCGGAGGAGCATCGGCCGGAGGAGGAGCGGTGAGGAGCATCGGCCGGACGAGGAGCGGTGAGGAGGAGCGGTGAGGCGGACGGCGTGCAACGGCACAGGGGCCGATCGCCCCGCCGCGAGGACGGGATGATCGGCCCCTGTGCCGACGACGACAGTCCTCAGAACGCGGCCTCGTCCAGGTCCATCAGGTCCTTGGTGACGGACTCGGCCAGCGTGCGCTGCGCCGAGACGCCCGGCAGCACCTCCTGGGCGAAGAACTTCGCAGCGGCGATCTTGCCCTGGTAGAAGGACTTGTCCTTCGCGGAAGCGGTGCCCACCTTCTCGGCGGCGATCGCGGCGCCCTTGAGGAGGAGATAGCCGATGATGACGTCGCCGGAGGCCATCAGCAGCCGGGTGGCGTTCAGGCCGACCTTGTAGATGGAGGTGACGTCCTGCTCGGTGGCGGCGAGGTCGGTGAGCATCGCGCCGACGATCGCCTCCAGGTCCACCGCCGCCTGGGCGAGCCGGTCGCGGGCGGGGGCCAGCTCCTCGCCGCCGGCGGCCTCGGCCAGGAACTTCTTGATCTCCTCGGACAGGACGGTCAGCGCCTGGCCCTGGTCGCGGACGATCTTGCGGAAGAAGTAGTCCTGGCCCTGGATGGCGGTGGTGCCCTCGTAGAGGGTGTCGATCTTGGCGTCCCGGATGTACTGCTCCAGCGGGTACTCCTGGAGGTAGCCGGAGCCGCCGATGGTCTGCAGGGACTGCGCCAGCTGCTCGTAGGCCTTCTCCGAGCCGTAGCCCTTGACGATCGGCAGCAGCAGGTCGTTGAGGCGGTTGGCGGCTGAGGTGTCCTCGCCCGCGGCCTCCAGGACCTGGATCTCGTCCTGGACGGAGGCGGTGTAGAGGACGAGCGTGCGCAGGCCCTCCGCGTACGCCTTCTGCGTCATCAGCGAGCGGCGCACGTCCGGGTGGTGGGTGATGGTGACGCGCGGGGCGGTCTTGTCGGTGAAGGCCGCCAGGTCCGGGCCCTGCACCCGCTCCTTGGCGTACTCCAGCGCATTGAGGTAGCCGGTGGACAGGGTGGCCATGGCCTTCGTGCCGACCATCATCCGCGCGAACTCGATGATCTTGAACATCTGGCGGATGCCGTCGTGCTTCTCGCCGAGCAGCCAGCCCTTGGCCGGGTTGTTGGCTCCGAAGGTCAGCTCACAGGTGTTGGACACCCGCAGACCCATCTTGTGCTCGACGTTCGTCGCGTAGACACCGTTGCGCTCGCCGAGCTCGCCGGTCTCCCAGTCGAAGTCGTACTTGGGGACGATGAACAGCGACAGACCCTTGGTGCCGGGCCCCGCGCCCTCGGGGCGGGCCAGCACAAAGTGGATGATGTTGTCGGAGACATCGTGCTCACCGGAGGTGATGAACCGCTTCACACCATCGATGTGCCAGGTGCCGTCCTCCTGCCGGACCGCCTTGGTGCGCCCGGCGCCGACGTCCGAGCCCGCGTCCGGCTCGGTCAGCACCATGGTGGAGCCCCACTGCTTTTCCACCATCAGTCGCGCGATCTTCAGCTGCTCCTCGGTGCCCTCGTCGTGGAGGACCCCGGCGAAGGACGGGCCGGAGGCGTACATCCAGATCGGGGTGTTGGCCCCGAGGATGGTCTCGGCGGAGGCCCACAGCAGCGAGCGCGGGCAGGCGGTGCCGCCGAGCTCCTCCGGGACCCCGAGCCGCCACCACTCGGCGTCCATGTACGCCCGGTAGCTCTTCTTGAAGGACTCGGGGAGCGGCGCCGTGCTGGTCTTCGGGTCGAAGACCGGCGGGTTGCGGTCCGAGTCGGCGTAGGAGTCGGCCAGCTCATTCTCGGAGAGCCGGGATATCTCGGAGAGCACGCTCTTGGCGGTCTCGACGTCCATCTCCGCGAACGGGCCGGTGCCGTAAAGCTTGTCGCGGCCGAGGACCTCGAAGAGGTTGAACTCGATGTCGCGGAGATTCGACTTGTAGTGCCCCATGGCGACGGCTCCGTAAGGATCGGGAGGCAGGGACCTCTGAGTTAGCGCTATCGATCAGCAATCCGGTGATGACTGCCATGATGCTACCCGTCGGTAATAAAGGGCAACCCTCAACCGGTCAACTGTGACTCAGTACGCTTCGCTCCATGTACGGCTACGACCAGAACGCGAGCGCAGGACAGGGTTACGCCGCTCCGCCACCTCCGCCGCAACAGCAGCCGCATCTGTCACATCACCCGCAGCCGGGCGCCGGCTACGGCGAGCAGCCGCTCTATCCGGAGCCATCGCCGCCGTCGCTCGCCGACGCGGTGCGCGCCTTCACCACCGGCTCGATGTCGGCCGAGGACTTCCAGCAGATCTTCGCGACCTCGAGGGTCTACTGCCCGCGCGGTGACAACCCCGGCTTTCTCGCGCTGCACAACACCCAGCAGCCGGTGATCCCGATGTTCACCTCGCTCAAGGAGCTGCGGCGCTACGCGGGCAAGGAGTCCAAGTACTTCGTGATCACCGGCGCCGAGGTGATCGACCTGCTGCCCACCGGCTACGGCTTCGTGCTCGACATGGAGGGTGAGCACCGGATGGTCTTCGACGCGAAGGCGGTGGAGCAGATGGTGGACTTCGCGATGCGGCGTATGTACGGATAACGCTGTTATGCCCTGCGTCGGGGGTTAACAGTAGGGCCGGAATGGCCCTCTTGCGGGTGGTTCACCATTCAATTAAGTTGAATGGTGAACGACCGAGGAGGCCGTCATGCCCGCAGTGACCGTAGACAACCCCCTGACGCTGCCCAGCGTCGCCGCACCCGCCGATGCACGGCAGCGGCCCGCGCTCACCGTCACCACCGCGCCCAGCGGCTTCGAGGGAGAGGGTTTCCCGGTGCGGCGCGCCTTCGCGGGCATCGACTACCAGCACCTCGACCCGTTCATCATGATGGATCAGATGGGTGAGGTGGAGTACCAGCCCGGGGAGCCGAAAGGGACCCCGTGGCATCCGCACCGCGGCTTCGAGACCGTCACCTACATCATCGACGGGATCTTCGACCACCAGGACTCGCAGGGCGGTGGCGGCACCATCACTAACGGCGACACCCAGTGGATGACGGCTGGCTCGGGCCTGCTCCACATAGAGGCGCCGCCGGAGGCGCTGGTCATGTCCGGCGGTCTCTTCCACGGCCTCCAGCTGTGGGTGAACCTGCCGGCCAAGGACAAGATGATGGCGCCGAGGTACCAGGACATTCGCGGCGGCAACGTCCAGCTCCTCACCACCCCCGACGGCGGCGCGCTGCTGCGGGTCATCGCCGGCGAGCTGGACGGCCACGAGGGCCCCGGCATCACCCACACCCCCATCACGATGATCCACGCGACGCTCGCGCCGGGCGCCGAGATCACCCTCCCCTGGCGGGAGGACTTCAACGGCCTCGCGTACGTCCTGGCGGGCAAGGGCTCGGTGGGCGCGGAACGCCGCCCGATCCACCTGGGCCAGACGGCGGTCTTCGGCGCGGGCTCCTCGCTGACCGTCCGCGCGGACGAGAAGCAGGACTCGAACACGCCGGGCATGGAGGTCGTGCTACTTGGCGGGCAGCCGATCCGTGAGCCGATGGCGCACTACGGGCCGTTCGTGATGAACACCAAGGAAGAGCTGCAGCAGGCGTTCGAGGACTTCCAGAAGGGGCGGCTGGGCACGATCCCGGCTGTGCACGGGATGTCTGAAGGCGGACTGTAGGGCTCGCTGAAGCTACCTGCGGACGAGCCCGGCTGGACAGGGACGGGGCTCGTCCGCGCTCGCTCGGCCAGGCGGAACAGAAGAGCCGTGACTGGCTGCGGTCCCTGGCCGCGCCTGGCCCGCGCCCTGCGCTCTGCCATGTCGGACGGGCACCCACGAGGG
>NZ_JBEXHC010000014.1:101272-115120 GCF_040607655.1 Streptomyces sp. NPDC005266 | reverse complement strand
AGGGTGACGCATCAGCTTCCGGGGACAGGAACGCACGCCCGCTCCGACTTCAACGCCCTCGCCTACGGCCTCACGGGGCGCGGCAGCGCGGGTCCGGACGCCCTGCGCTCTGCCATGTCGGACGGGCACCCACGAGGGTGACGCATCAGCTTCCGGGGACAGGAACGCACGCCCGCTCCGACTTCAACGCCCTCGCCTACGGCCTCACGGGGCGCGGCAGCGCGGGTCCGGAGCGGCGCCCCTTCCGGACCGGCCTAACGGCCGTCTTCGGCGGCGGCGACGCGCTGACCCTGCGCGCCGACGCGACCCAGGAGTCGCGCAGCCCGAACTTCGAGGTGGTGCTGCTCGGCGGGCAGCCGATCCGCGAGCCGATGATGCACTACGGGCCGTTCGTGATGAACACGCACGCCGAGCCGGCCCAGGCGTTCGAGGACTTTCGCGCGGGCAAGCTCGGCACCGTTCCGGCTGACGCCGGGTGAGCGGGGACGGGCCGCCTCGGCCGGCTGAGCGGCGCCACGTCCGGTGGTGGTGACCGCCGGCCGAGGCGGCCCGCCGGGCGAGGCGTCCCGGCCGAGGCGGCCCGCCGGGCGACGCGTCCCGGCCGAGGCGTCCCGGGTCCGGGCAGTGCCCGGGCTACTCGCCGTCCGACGAGGCCGCGCCCTCCGGCGCGGCCTCGAACAGCTCGTACCAGATGCATTTGCCGTCGCCCCGGGGATCCACCCCCCAGTTGTCGGCGAGCATCTCCATCAGCAGCAGCCCGCGTCCCGACGAGGCGAGCTCGCCGGGACGGCGGCGGTGCGGCAGCTCGTCGCTGCCGTCGGCGACGTCCAGCCGCAGCCGTCTGGCCCCGCGCCGCCCGCTGACCTCGGCGACCAGCAGGGCGTCCCCGTCGGTGTGCACGAGCACGTTGGTGACCATCTCGGAGAGCATCAGCACCGCCGACTCCACCTGGTCCGGGTCCGCCCAGTCGTGCAGCATGTCGCGCAGCTGCTGCCGGGCGCCCGCTATCCGCTCCGATTCGGCCTGCGCGACCGTGACCGCCGTACGCCGCACCGGCGCCGAACCGGGCCCCACCAGGCAGACCTCCGCCTCCCGGCGGATCAGCAGCAGCGCTATGTCGTCCTCGCGCCGGTCCGCGAGATGGCCGGTGGTGTGGTGGGAGGGCGGCCCGTGCACGGCCTGCACCAGGCACTCGGCGAGGGTTTCGAGATCATCGCCGCCGTCGTCGCCGGGCCCGGCGGCCCGCTGCTCGAAGACGGCCCGGATGCGGTCCCAGCCGGTCTCCAGATCGTGGCCGCCGGTCTCGATCAGCCCGTCGGTGCACATCAGCAGCGTCTCGCCGGGCTCCAGCACCACCCGAGTGGTCGGATAGTCGCTGTCCGGGTTGATGCCCAGCGGCAGCCCGCCCGCGGTGGGCCGGATCACCATCGTGCCGTCGGCGAGCCGGACCGCCGGATCGGGGTGGCCCGCGCGGGCGATGTCCAGCGTGCCCGCGACCGGGTCCACCTCCATGTACAGGCAGGTCGCGAAGCGCGGGTCGTAGCCGCCGTCGGCGCCATCGGGCTCGCACAGCCCGGCCAGGAAGCGGGAGGCGCGGGAGAGCACCGCGTCGGGGTGGTGCCCCTCGGAGGCGTAGGCGCGCACGGCGATCCTCAGCTGGCCCATGATCCCGGCGGCGCGCACATCGTGCCCCTGGACATCGCCGATCACCAGCGCGGTACGGCCCGAGGGCAGCCCGATCACGTCGTACCAGTCGCCGCCGACCTGCAGCCCGCCGCCGGTCGGCACATAGCGCGCGGCCACGGTGAGCCCAGGGATGTCGGGCTTGCGGGCGGGCAGCATCGAGCGCTGCAGCCCGTCCGACAGCTCGCGTTCGGTCTCCTGGAGGGCCGCCCGGGACAGCGCCTGGGCCAGCATCCGCGCGATCGTGGTGAGCACCGAGCGCTCGTCGGGCGAGAAGGTCACCGGGTGGGCGAAACCCGCCAGCCACGCGCCGATGGTCCGGCCCGCGACGGTCAGTGGCAGAAAGGCCCAGGAGTGCCGCTTGACGGACCGGGCCTGCGCCCAGGCGGCCGGGAATCGGTCGCGGTACTCCTCCGGCGAGGGCAGATAGACCGCCCGGCCGGTGCGGATCACCTCGGCCGCCGGATAGTCGGCGTCCAGCGCTATGGCGGCGCGGGGATGCCCGGCGCCCGCCCGGGGACCGTGGTGGCCGATCACCGAGATCCGGTCGCCCTGGATGCCGAAGACCGCGAGCCCGTCCGGGGAGAAGCCCGGCATCGACAGGCCCGCCGCGACCCGCAGCACCTCGGCGGTGGACATCGCCTCCGCCAGTGCCCGCCCCGCGTCCAGCAGGAACGCCTCGCGGTTGCGCCGCCAGTCGCCGGTGACGGGGGTCACGGCCGCGGTCGTGCCGGGCAGCGGCTCGGGAACCTCCTGGAGGGTGCCCACCAGGTAGTAGCCGTCGTCGCTGCCGCCGCGCGGGATCGGCCGGGACCGGGTGCGGACGGTGCGCAGCACCGTGCTCTTCTCGTCCATGATCCGCAGCCGCGCCTCGGCCAGAGTGCCCTCGGCCGCCGCGAGCAGCACTATGGCCTTGACCTCCAGCCAGTCCACGGGGTGGAAGCAGGCCCGCGCGGCCGCCTCGGGGAGGGTGACGGCCTCGGCGGGCAGGCCCACCAGCCGGGCCGCTTCCGCGTCGTAGCTGACGGCGCCCGAGACACTGTCCCAACGCCACAGGCCGGTCGCTATGGCGGCCAGCAGGTCCTCGGTGCGCATTGCTATACCTTATGGGGATTTGCCGAGCGCTTACCAGTGAGGGTCGCGGCGCCGGTAGGCTTGCCCAGAAGCTTCGACGAGGGTACGTACGCCTCCCCGACCAGACGACTTGGATGAATGATGCATCGGTACCGGTCCCACACCTGTGGCGAGCTCCGCGCCGCTGACGTCGACACCGACGTGCGGCTTTCCGGCTGGCTCCACAATCGACGGAACCTGGGCGGCATCCTCTTCATCGATCTCCGTGATCACTACGGACTGGTCCAGCTTGTCGTACGCCCCGACACCCCGGCCAACGAGGCCCTGAGCTCGATCACCAAGGAGACCGTCGTCCGCGTCGACGGCCGGGTGATCGCGCGCGGCGCGGACAACGTGAACCCGGACCTGCCGACCGGCGAGATCGAGGTCGAGGTCACCGACGTCGAGGTGCTCGGCGCCGCCGACCCACTGCCCTTCACCGTCTTCCCCGAGGACGGCGTCAACGAGGAGCGGCGGCTGGAGTACCGCTTCCTGGACCTGCGCCGCGAGCGGATGCACCGCAACATCATGCTGCGCTCCGCCGTGATCTCCGCGATCCGGCAGAAGATGACCGCCCTGGGCTTCAACGAGATGGCGACCCCGATCCTGTCCGCCACCTCGCCCGAGGGCGCGCGGGACTTCCTGGTCCCCTCCCGGCTGCACCCCGGCAAGTTCTACGCGCTGCCGCAGGCCCCCCAGCAGTTCAAGCAGCTGCTGATGATCGCGGGCTTCGACCGCTACTTCCAGATCGCGCCCTGCTTCCGTGACGAGGACGCCCGCGCCGACCGCTCGCCCGGCGAGTTCTACCAGCTCGACGTCGAGATGAGCTTCGTCGAGCAGGAGGACGTCTTCGGGGTCATCGAGAAGGTCATGACCGAGCTCTTCGAGGAGTTCGGCCAGGGCCGCCATGTCACCTCGCCGTTCCCGCGGATCCCGTTCCGCGAGGCCATGCTGAAGTACGGCTCCGACAAGCCGGACCTGCGGGCCCAGCTGGAGCTGCGGGACGTCAGCCAGGTCTTCGCGGGCTCCGGCTTCAAGGCGTTCGCCGACAAGCACGTCCGCGCGCTGGCCGTGCCGGACACCGCCGACCAGCCCCGGAAGTTCTTCGACCAGCTCGGCGAGTACGCGGTCGAGCAGGGCGCCAAGGGTCTGGCCTGGGTCCGGATCGGCGAGGACAACAAGCTGACCGGGCCGATCGCCAAGTTCCTCACCGATGAGGACGTCGAGAAGCTGATCGCCGAGGTCGAGGGCAAGCCGGGCACGTCGATCTTCTTCGGTGCCGGTGACTTCGACGAGGTCTCCAAGATCATGGCCCCGGTGCGGGTCGAGGCCGCCAAGCGGGCCGGCCACTTCGAGGAGAACGTCTTCCGGTTCGCCTGGGTCGTGGACTTCCCGATGTTCGAGCGGAACGAGGACACCGGGCAGATCGAGTTCTCCCACAACCCCTTCTCCATGCCGCAGGGCGGTCTGGAGGCGCTGGAGACCAAGGACCCGCTCGACATCCTCGCCTGGCAGTACGACATCGTCTGCAACGGCGTGGAGCTGTCCTCGGGCGCCATCCGGAACCATGAGCCGGATGTGATGTTCAAGGCGTTCGAGATCGCCGGCTACTCCCGGGAAGAGGTCGAGCGCGAGTTCGGCGGCATGCTGCGCGCGTTCCACTTCGGCGCCCCGCCGCACGGTGGCATCGCCCCCGGCGTCGACCGCATCGTCATGCTGCTGGCCGACGAGCCCAACATCCGCGAGACCATCGCCTTCCCACTCAACGGCAACGCGCAGGACCTGCTGATGGGCGCGCCCAGCGAGGTGGACGAGGCCCGGCTGCGCGAGCTGCATCTGTCGGTCCGCAAGCCGCAGGTCAAGCAGGCGGAGAAGAAGGGCGAGAAGGCCGAGCAGCAGGCCAAGAAGCCCGCGGAGTAGGCGAAGCCCCTTGCCGCGCCGCCCGCCCCCGCGCCTCCGGGGCGGGCGGCGCGGCTGTTTCGCAGGGCGGTCACAGCCTCCGGTCCACGCCGCACGGTGCGCCCCGGTCCGCGCGGGCGGCCCGGTGCACCGCGCGCAGTAAGCGCTTCGGCGTGGTCCGGTGCTGCCAGAGGACGGCTCGTACGCCGTACTCCATCACCGCCATCAACTCCGTCTCGCGGAGCTCGCCCGCGATCAGCACCACCCGCTGCCGGCCGCCGCGCACCAGCCGGCGCAGCTCGGCACCCGCGCGTGCGTCCAGCCGCTCGGCGAGCATGACGGCCACGGTCGAGCGGGGCTCGCCGCCGGACGAGCCCGTGCGGTCGATCAGCTCGACGGTGGGCTGGTGCTGCAGATGACGGACGACCCCGGCCCGCGAGAGCGGGTCGGGGCCGTGGACCGTCACCGTGACCCGTGCGTCCGGCACTGCGTTCCCCGACTTCCCCATGGATTGGACTCCACAGGCTCATCGAGAGGGCTAAACGAACGGTTGCCGGGCAGTCAACGCCCTGCGGGGCGCGGGGCCGCGCGGCCCCGGGCTCGCATCCGGGTCACGCGGCGCCGTTCTGCTCGCCGCCGCCGAACTGCTGCCGGTAGGACTCCAGGTCCTCCTCGGTGATCTTCGCGAAGAGCACCGGCGGCACGGTGAAGGCCGTGCCCGCCGGGACCGACGCCAGCGCCTTGGCCTCCTCCTGGCCGACCCACGGCGCCGTGTCCCCCTCCAGCGCGAACGCCGACCGCATGGCCCGCGCGGAGGCCGGAATGAACGGCTCCGAGACGATCGCGTAGAGGTGGATGAGGTTCATCGCCGTCCGCAGAGTGAGAGCCGCGTTCTCCTGGTCCGTCTTGATCTCCAGCCAGGGGGCCTTCTCCTCCAGGTAGGAGTTGCCCGCGCTCCACAGGGCGCGCAGCGCGGCCGCCGCCTTGCGGAACTGGAGCGCGTCCATGTGCTCCTCGTACTCCGCCAGCAGCCGCGCGATCTCCTCGCCGAGACGCTCCTCCGCCTCGCCCGCGGCCTTCCCGGCCGGGACCTCGTCGCCGAACCGCTTCCGGGAGAAGGACAGCACCCGGTTGACGAAGTTGCCGAGGGTGTCGGCCAGGTCCTTGTTGACCGTGGCGGCGAAGTGCTCCCAGGTGAAGGACGTGTCGTCCGACTCGGGGGCATTCGCCATCAGGAAGTAGCGCCAGTAGTCGGCGGGCAGCAGCTCCAGCGCGGCATCCGTGAACACCCCGCGCTTCTGCGACGTGGAGA
Source organism: Streptomyces sp. NPDC005266 (assembly GCF_040607655.1). NCBI lineage: Bacteria > Bacillati > Actinomycetota > Actinomycetes > Kitasatosporales > Streptomycetaceae > Streptomyces > Streptomyces sp. NPDC005266. The sequence goes on along the minus strand of NZ_JBEXHC010000014.1, from coordinate 109,113 downwards.
ACTTGCCGCCGTAGTACGTCAGCCAGTTGAACGCCTTGACGTAGTCGACCTTCTTCCAGGCGTCACGGGTGCCCAGGAGGGTGGCCGGGAACATCACCGTGTGGAACGGGACGTTGTCCTTGGCCATGAACTCGGTGTAGCGGACCGTCTTGTCAACGTCGTACCACCACGACTTCCAGTCGCGGTTGTCCGGGTCCTGGTCCGCCCACTCCTTCGTCGCACCGATGTATTCGATCGGGGCGTCGAACCAGACGTAGAAGACCTTGCCCTCGGCCGCCAGATCCGGCCAGGTGTCGGCCGGCACCGGGACGCCCCAGTCCAGGTCACGGGTGATCGCGCGGTCCTGCAGCCCCTCGTTCAGCCACTTGCGGGCGATCGAGGAGGCCAGCGTCGGCCAGTGCTTACCGTGCTCCTCGACCCAGGCGGCGACCTCGTCCGCCAGCTTCGACTGGAGGAGGAACAGATGCTTGGTCTCCCGGACCTCCAGATCGCTGCTCCCGCTGATCGCGGAACGCGCGTCGATCAGGTCCGTCGGGTCCAGCACCCGGGTGCAGTTCTCGCACTGGTCGCCGCGCGCCCGGTCGTAGCCGCAGTGCGGGCAGGTCCCCTCGATATAGCGGTCGGGGAGGAAGCGGCCGTCGGCGTTGGAGTACACCTGACGGATCGAGCGCTCCTCGATGAAGCCGTTCGCCTTGAGCTCGCGCGCGATCGTCTGGGTGATCTGCACATTCTGCGCGGAGGAGCTGCGGCCGAAGTAGTCGAAGGCCAGCCCGAAGCCGTCGTAGATCGCCTTCTGCGCGTCATGCTGCTGCGCGCAGAACTCGTCCACCGGAAGCCCCGCCTCCTTGGCGGCCAGCTCCGCCGGGGTGCCGTGCTCGTCGGTGGCACAGATGTAGAGCACGTCATGGCCGCGCTGGCGCATATAGCGGGAGTACACATCGGCCGGGAGCATGGACCCCACCATGTTGCCCAGGTGCTTGATCCCGTTGATGTAGGGGAGGGCGCTGGTGATGAGGTGTCGAGCCATTGCAGGCTGCTCCCAAGTCGATACCGTCAGTGACTTTCCGCTCTATGAGCCGCCAATATCGTATCCGAGTGGCGGGGGCCACCCGCGCGGCAATTATCCGCCGCGGATGGCCCCCGGTGTCGCCGTCGGTGTCCGTCAGGCCTCTCGGGTCGCCGCGAGCCACCCCGGGAGCTTCCGGATGATCTCTCCGTACAGGTCGGCGTCGGGGACCGACCGCGGGTCGAGCCCGGCGTGGAAGAAGCCCGTGTTGTCGACGGCCCGCTTCTCCGGGACCGCGAGAGCGGCCGAGGTGTCCAGCTTCCGGAGGAAGTCGAACCCCTTCGCCTCCGGCTCCCCGAACGCCACGAACTGCCAGAACAACGGCAGCCCCGCCGCCTCGCACAGCGCCTTCTCGGCGGCCGTCCTGGTGGTGGGCGCGCCGTCGGTCTGGAAGATCACCAGAGCGGGGTCGGTGGCGCCGGACTTCTTGTAGTGGTCGGTCACCGCGTCGACCGCCGCGTGGTAATTCGTCCGCCCCATGTGGCCCAGCGAGGCGTGCAGCTCCTCGATCCGGCCGGAGTAGTTGTCGAGATCGATGTCGGCGGTGCCGTCGATGTCCGTCGAGAAGAACACGACCGGCACGGCGCCGGTGGGGTTCAGCCGCGCGGAAAGCGCGAGCGCCTGCTCGGCGAGGTGCTGGGCCGTGCCGTCCTTGTAGTAGCCCCGCATCGACCCGGACCGGTCCAGCACCAGATAGACGACGGCCCGGGCGCCACCGAGGTTGTGCCGCTCCAGGGCCTCCCCGGCACGGTCGTACAGCCCGACGAGCCCCGGCGCGCGGCGCTCCACGTCAGCGAGCGCGATCGCGGGCGCGACGCAGGCCGTGGCCGTTTCGGCCGCGGGGGTCTCGGGCGCGGCCGCCTGGGCCGCTTCGGCTTCCGCCTTGGCGGGCGCCGGCTCGGCCTTGGTGCCGGCCTTGGTGCCGGCCTTGGTGTCGGCCTTGGTCTTCGCCGCCACCGTTGTCTCGGCGTCGGCCGCGGTTTCGGCCGTCGGCTTCGGGGCGGGCTTGACCTTGGCGTCGGCCTTGGGCTCCTTCTTGGCCTTTGCGGCCGGGGCGGGCTTGGCCGGGGCGTCGGCCTCCACGTCGGGGGCGGCAGCGGGCTTCGCCGCCGCTGCCGCCGCCACGGGCTCGGGCTCAGCCGCGGGGGTTGTTTCGGCTTCCGCCTCGGTGGGCGCCGGCTCGGCCTTGGTGTCGGCCTTGGGGGCGATGTCGGCCTCGGGCTCTGCGGCCGGGGCGGGCTTGGGCTCCGGGTCGGCGGCTGCCGTCACCGGCTCGGGCTCCCCGCCCGCATCGGGGGCCGTTTCGTCGGTCGCGGGCTCGGATGCGGTCTCGTCCTCGGCCTCCGGCTCCGCTTCCGGCTCGGGCCTGGCTGCGGGGGTCGCCTCGTCCTCGGCGTCAGCCTCGTCCTCGGCGTCCGCCTTGGGCTCGACGTCAGCCTCGGCCTGGGTGTCGGCCTCGGCCTGGGTGTCGGCCTCGGCTTGGGCGTCGGCCACCGTCACCGCTGCCTTGGTATCGGTGCCTGCAGTCGGCTTCGGGGCCGACTCGGGCTCCATGGCCTTCGGCTCATCCTTGGCCTTGGCCTTGGCCCTCGGGGCGGGCTTCGAGTCGGCGGGCTCAGTGGCCTCAGCGGCTTCCGGGGCGGCGTCGCCCTGGGCCGGTTCCGCGGCCGGTTCCGGGGACTTGAGGATCTCGTCGAGGCTCTTCAGCGGCTCGGACAGAGCCGGGTCGGCAGGGTGCTTTTCCTCAGCCGGAGACGGAGTCCAGGCCGGAGTCGAAGTCGGAGTCGAGGTCGTCGGAGAAGTCGCGGCCGGTTCGGGGGCCGCCGGGTCGGTCGCCGGCTCGCTCTCCGTCGGGGGCTCGGGCTGGGGGTCCGGGACAACTGCCGCCTCCGGCGCAGCAGTATCGTCCACCCTCGTGGCTCGGGAGCGTCCGAAAACTTTGCGCAGTAGGTCCCGTATGCCCATGGGAGATACCTCTCACGTGTCGAGTGCGGTGCATGGCGGTGCATGACCGTGGTGCCGAAAGGCTAGCGGGCCGGTCAACGGGCTTCTGCCGCCGATTCCGCTCGCACGCCGTTCACCGAGGGTTCAGCAGTACGTCGCCACGGCGCGGTTCTACGCCCATAGCTTCGCCGCCAAAGGTATTCCGACGTCATGTCGGCGCATGCCGCGCCGGCGGACGGCCCATTGCGAAGCCATCGTGACACCCTTACGGAGGGGAAGACGTGCGCAAGCTCCTGCCGCTCATCAGCTCGCACCCGGGCGGTCGTTCCGCGCTGACATGCCGGTACCGCTGTGGGGACGCCTGCTTCCACGAGACGCCGAACACCAGTGACAACGCCTACGTGGGTGATGTCATCGCGGGCGTCGCCTCGCGCCGCTCCCTGCTGCGGGCGAGCGCGGTGGTCACCGTGGCGGCCGCGACCGGGGTCGCGTCCGTGGAGCGGGCGCCGCGGGCGGCCGCCGCGACGACCAACGCCCCGGCCGCCCCGAAGGGAAGGGCGGCCCGTGGCCTCCGCTTCTCGCCGGTCGCGCCCAACACCAAGGACGCCGTGGTCGTCGCCGAGGGGTATGACCAGAACGTCGTCATCCGCTGGGGCGACCCGATCCTGCGCGGTGCGCCCGCCTTCGATCCGGACAACCAGTCGGCCAAGGCGCAGGCCGGCCAGTTCGGTTACAACAACGACTACATGGCCGTGCTGGACGTCCCGGGGGAGCGCGACCACCAGCTGCTCGTGGTGAACCACGAGTACACCGACGAGGTGTTGATGTTCGCCGGGTACGACGCGGCGAACCCCACCCGCGAGCAGGCCGAGATCGGCTGGGCCGCGCACGGTCTGTCCGTGGTGGTGACGGCGGAGGACCGCCGGCTGGGGAAGCTGACCGCCGTACCGCGCCACCGCCTCAACCGCCGTATCACCGCGACGACGCCGTTCCGGGTCACCGGCCCGGCGGCGGGCAGCAAGCTGCTGCGCACCTCGGCCGACCCGTCCGGCAAGAGCATCCTCGGCACGCTGAACAACTGCGGCGGCGGCATCACCCCGTGGGGCACGGTCCTCTCCGGTGAGGAGAACTTCAACCAGTACTTCGGCAACGGCGGTTCGGTCACCGATCCGACGACCGCCGCCCGCCTCAAGCGGTACGGGATCACCGGCGCCGCCTCCGAGCGCAAGTGGGAGCGTTTCGATGACCGCTTCGATGTGGCGAAGGAGCCGAACGAGTCCAACCGTTTCGGCTGGGTCATCGAGATCGACCCGTTCGACCCGGAGTCGACCCCGCGCAAGCTGACCGCGCTGGGGCGCTTCAAGCACGAGGCCGCCGAGCCCCGGCTGACGACCGACGGCCGCCCGGTCCTCTACATGGGGGACGACGAGAAGTTCGACTACTTCTACAAGTTCGTCTCGTCCAAGCGCATGATGAAGGGCAGCAGCCGCACCGCTCGCGAGCACAACCGCACGCTGCTGGACGAGGGCACGCTGTACGTCGCCAAGTTCACCGGCGACAGCCCGTCCGCCGAGATCGACGGCAGCGGCAAGCTGCCGAAGGACGGCGAGTTCGACGGCGCGGGCGAATGGATTCCGCTGGCGAGCGGCACCACCTCGTACGTCGAGGGCATGACGGCCGAGGAGGTGTACGTCTTCACGCGGATGGCCGCCGACAAGGTGGGCGCCACGAAGATGGACCGCCCCGAGGACGTCGAGCCGAGCCCGCGCACCGGTCGCGTCTACATCGCGCTGACCAACAACAGCGACCGCGGCAAGCCCGGCAAGGCCCCGGCCGACGAGGCCAACCCGCGCAACACCAACAAGCACGGGCAGATCCTGGAGTTGACCGAGCGCTGGAACAACCCGGGGTCCCGGCGCTTCACCTGGCGGCTGTTCCTGGTCTGCGGCGACCCCGAGGACCCGTCGACCTACTTCGGCGGTTTCCCCAAGGACCAGGTCAGCCCGATCTCCTGCCCGGACAACCTGACCTTCGACGCGTTCGGCAATCTGTGGATCTCCACGGACGGCAATGCGCTGGGCAGCCACGACGGGCTGTTCGGCGTCGCGACGGCGGGCGACCGCCGCGGGGAGGTCAGGCAGTTCCTGACCGTGCCGACCGGCGCCGAGACCTGCGGGCCGATCGTCCAGGACCGCCGGGTGCTGGTGGCGGTGCAGCATCCGGGCGAGCTGGATGGCGCGAGCGTGGAGAGGCCCGCGTCCACCTGGCCGGACGGACCGGGCAAGCTGCCCCGTCCGTCGGTGATCACCGTCTGGCGACGCGACGGCGGTGACATCGGCTCCTAGGAGCCGGCGTTCTTCAGCCGCTCCAGCCGCTTGCGGGGCGTGCGCAGCGAACGACCCCTGGGGTTCGTACGGGCCCAGGGGTCGTCGCTGAGCCGCTCCTCGACGGTCCGCAGGGTCCAGCGGTCGGCCGCCAGCTCCGGATCGTCCAGTTCCGCCGCGTCGACCGGAGTGGCGACGGGGGCGCCGGGCCGGGCGCGTACCGCGTAGGGGGCGACCGCCGTCTGGGCGTAGGCGTTGCGCTGGGTGTCGAGGTAGAGCCGGCCGCGCCGCTCGGCCTTGCGGGCCGCGGTGGTGAGCCGGTCGGGGTGGCGGGTGGCCAGGACGCCGGCGGCGTCGCGGGCGAAGGCGCGTACGGTGTCGAAGTCGGCGCGGCGGTCGAGCGGGACCACGACATGCAGCCCCCGGGAGCCGGTGGTCATCAGCAGTCCGGGCAGCCCCAGCTCGCCGAGCAGCCCGCACATGCGCCGGGCCGCCCAGCGCACCTCCTCGAATCCGGATCCGCCGGCCGCCGGCTCGTCCGGCGGGTCGAGGTCGAAGACCAGCCGGTCGGGGTGGTCGGGCCGGTCGACTCGGGAGAGCCAGCGGTGCGGGGTGATGCACGCCTGATCGGCGAGGTAGAGGAGGGTCGCGGTGTCGTCGCACACCACATGGGTGACCTCGCCGCCTTCTTTCGGGACAACGGCCCGCCGCACCCAGTCCGGAAAGTAGTCCGGAACGTTCTTCTGCATCAGCGGTTTTCCGCCGATTCCGTCCGGATGGCGTTCCATCATCAGCGGACGGTCCCGCAAGTGGGGGACCATCCGCCGGGAGACCGCGTGGTAGTACGCGACGAGATCGAATTTGGTGATCCCGTCGTCGCGGAAAAGCACCTTTTCCGGACGCTTGATCTCCAGCGTGCGGCGCCCGGCCCTGACCTTCCGCGCATCGGTCCGTTTCGCGGTCATATGGGACGCGGGTAACCCAGGGGACGCATGACTAAACTCCGAAGTCCAAAAGGACCGAAGGGGGAAGTGGGGAAGTGGGGGAAAACGGAATAGTGGGGAAAGCGGGGGAATGATGCGCAGCAGACTGCTGCAGAGCCCGCTCGCGCTGATGGACACCACAATGGACCAGCCGTACGGGCGTGGGCTGCGCGCCGTCGAGCTGGTCAATGACACCGGGCCGCGGCTGGAGGTGCTGCTCGGCGCCTTCGCCCGGCGTGGCGAACGCGATCATTGCGAGGCCGTCCACCCGCTCAATCTGCTGTGGAACGCGCTCGCGGAAGAGAACGCGCGGTGGCGGCGCGAGCGGCGCTGGCCAACGGACGGCCTGGAGCCGGAGCCGTTCGAGCTGGGGAGTCCGTACGAGCTGGGCGAGAGCTGACGCGCGGAGGTCACCCCGGGCCCTGGCGTCCGTACAGGTCCAGCTCCACCAGCAGCGCCCGGTGGTCCGTATCGCGCAGATCCATAAAGCGGGCGGTGCGGGGCCGTAGCGCGTCGCTGACCAGGACATGGTCGATCTGAGCGCCGAGCACCGGGGCCGTGGCGCTCGGCCAGCTGGGCGTCCGTGACACCCCGGTGGTCCGTGCGCTGTCCCGCATGCCGGTGTCCAGCAGCGCGCGGAAGGCGGCGTGGTCCTGGGTGGCGTTGAAGTCGCCCGCGATCAGGGTGGGTTGGCCGCCCCGACCGGCGGCGTAGGCGCGCAGTCGCCCCAGCTCGGTGCGCCACACGTCCAGCTGCCCCGGCATCGGCGGCATCGGATGGGCGACCTGCAGCCGCAGCCGCTGTCCGGCGATCCGGGTGACCGCGCCCGGCATCGCCAGTTCGCCGCGTACCCCCTTCTCCTTGGCCAGCGGGTAGCGGCTCAGGAGGGCCGAGCCCTGGGCAGGGCGGCCGGTGACGACGATCCGGTACGGATAGGACTTGTGGACGGCCGCCGAGTTGAGCGCCGCCGCGCACCGCACATCGCACTCCTGGACGGACACCATGTCCGGCTGCTCCCGGCGCAGCGCGGCCAGCAGCCCGTCGGTGGCCCCGCCGAACTCCAGGTTGGCGGTCAGCACCCGCAGCCGGGCAAGGACCCGACCGTGCGGCGCGGGCGCGGGTCCGCCGTCGTACGGCTGGACGTACCACCCGGTGGCCACCGCGGCGAGCAACGCCCAGCCGCACCCCAGCGGCCAGCGCGCGGCCGCGCTGAGCAGCAGCCCGAGCGCCGCCGGGAGCAGCAGCCAGGGCAGGAAGGCGAGCAGCTGCGGTATGGGCGTGATCCCGTCGGTGTCCGTGGCCCGGCATCCCACCACCACGCTCACCACAGCCAGCGGCGGGATCGCGGACCAGGCCGTCACCCGCCGCGCCCGGCTGTCGGGGAGCGAGACGAGGCGGCGGGCGCCGGGCTGCCGCCGGGATGCGGCGGCGTGGTCCTCGGCGAGTGTCGTCTCCAACGCTGGGCCTCTCGATCGGGGCGGGGCCCACATTCTCTCCCGCGCCTGAGCGGGCGAAGGTGTGGAC
>NZ_JBEXHC010000014.1:0-101173 GCF_040607655.1 Streptomyces sp. NPDC005266 | reverse complement strand
CCTTGACGCTTCTCTCCCGCGCCTGAGCGGGCGAAGGTGTGGACCTTGACGCTTCTCTCCCGCGTCTGAGCGGGCGAAGGTGTGGACCTTGACGCTTCTCTCCCGCGTCTGAGCGGGCGAAGGTGTGGACCTTGACGCCTCGATGGGGCCGGCTGACTTCCCTGAGGCCCACAGGAGTCCAGGGCGAGATCTGTGGTTCACGGATGAGAAATTCGCGACGGCATGAGCCACCCCCACCGACAGGAGAGCCGCCCCCATGAGGCCCAAACCCCTGTTTCCCGCCCGCGCCGCAGCGCCGGCCGCGCTGCTCGCCGGCATCATCACCGTCCCGGCCTCGGCCGGCCTCTTCCTGGGCCGGGAGATCCCGACCCACGCGGACAACTCGCCTGACCGGGCCCGATCCAGCCTGATCCCGGACCGCTCGACGGCCCGGGATCAGCCCGTGTGCAGGGCCAGCACCGTTTCGACCGTGTCCGCCTGATCCGCCGGTTTGTCGTCGCGGTAACGCAACACCCGCGCGAAGCGCAGGGTGACCCCCGCCGGATAGCGGGACGAGCGCTGCAGACCGTCGAAGGCCACCTCCACCACCAGCTCGGGCCGCACCCGCACCACCCCGCCCTCGTCGCTGACCGCGCGCTCCAGCAGCGCCTCCGTCTGCCACTCCAGCAGCGCGTCGGTGAGCCCCTTGAAGGTCTTGCCCAGCATCACGAACGTGCCGTCCGGCCGGCGCGCGCCCAGATGGAGGTTGGACAGCTTTCCGGTCCGGCGGCCATGCCCCCACTCTGCGGCCAGCACCACCAGATCCAGCGTGTGCACCGGTTTCACCTTGAGCCAGGACGCCCCGCGGCGACCCGCGCCGTACGGCGCTTCCAGCGCCTTGGCCAGCACCCCTTCGTGACCCCGGGCCAGGACGTCCGCGGCGAACTCCCGTGCCGCCCGCCGGGTCTCCGGGTCCCCCGGATCCTCCACCACCATCCGCCGTACCCGCCGGGGCCCGGGTGCGATCCGGGCCAGTTCGGCGTGGCGCTCCCGGGCCGGGAGGTCCAGCAGATCGCGGCCGTCCACCGCGAGCACGTCGAAGAAGACGGGATACAGCGGCAGCGCCGCCGACGCCCCGGCCACATCCAGCCGGGAGCCGACCCGGCCGGAGATCTCCTGGAACGGCCGCGGCCGCCCCTCGTCGTCCAGCGCGATGACCTCGCCGTCGAGGACCGCGCGGTCCACCTCCAGCTCCCGGGCCGCCGTGACGACCTCCGGCAGCCGCTCGGTGATCTCGTCGAGGGTGCGGGTGTAGATCCGTATGTACTCCCCGTCCCGATGCACCTGCACCCGGATGCCGTCGAGCTTCTCCTCGACCGCACAGGGGCCGCCGAGCCGGTCCATGGCCTCGTCCACATCCCTGGCGCTCTGCGCGAGCATCGGCAGCACCGGCCGCCCGACCTCCAGCCGGAAGTCGTCCAGCGCGCCGGGGCCGCGCGCGAGCAGCGCCTCGGCGACCGCGCCCAGCGAGCCGCCGAGCATCACCGCCCGCCGCACCGCGTCGGCCGGGACGCCCACCGCCTGGGCGAGCCCCTCCGCGGCCAGCGCCGCCAGCGCGCCCTGCCGCAGCTCGCCGCCGATCAGACCGAGCAGAAAGCGCTGCTCCTCCTCGGTCGCGGCGGACATCAGCTCGCCCACCAGCCGCTTGCGTTCCGCCGTCGCGCCGGTGCCGGAGACGGCCGCCACCTCGTCCAGGGCCCGGTGCACATCGAGGACCGCGAGCCGGGGTGCGGTGGCGGGCTCGCTCCGCTGCCGCAGGGTGGACCAGCCCACCCCGGTCCGGCGCTGCGGCAGCTTGCCCGCCAGGTACGTGATCACCACGGGCGCCTCGGCCGGCTCCGTGCGGCGGAACAGCCGGGCCAGGGCGGCGATCTTCTCCGAGCGGGCGGCGGTGGCCGCGACCTCCCGCGAGGTCCGGGCGACATCAGCCAGCAGCATGGCTCCCGGGTGCCCCGTGCCCTCCGCCGCCACACGCGCTCCAATGGGCTGTGGCAGCGCCGCGGGCTACATTGGAGGGACCGTTACAGGGGGGACGGACGTGCGAGGCCGACGCAGCAGGCGTACGCACACAGGAGCGCGCCACGGGACAGCACATCGACTATCAAGCTCTCTTCGAGGCCACCCCGAGCCCGATTCTCGTGCTGGGCCCCGACCTGGTGATCGTCGCGGTCAACGAGGCATATCTGGGTGTCACCCGGCGTACCCGCGAGGATCTGCTCGGCCGGTACGTCTTCGACGCCTTCCCCGACAACCCGGCCCATCCGGAGACCACCAGCACCCGCAATCTGGAGACCTCGCTGCTCCGTGTGCTGCGCACGGGGGAGCGGGACGCCATGGCGCTGGAGAAGTACGACATCCCGGTGCCGGGCGCCGAGGGCGGGTTCGAGGAGCGGTACTGGAGCCAGATCAACACGCCCGTGTGCGGCCGGGCCGGCACGGTCGAGCTGATCGTCCACCGGGTCGAGGACGTGACGGCGTTCGTCAGCCGAACCGGGACCGGCAACCCCGGTGCCCAGGCGCCCGACTCGGACTTCTACCTCCGCGCCCGGGAGCTCCAGGAGTTCAACGAACGGCTGCGGAAGGCGCATGCCCGGGAGCGCGAGACCGCGCTGGCCCTCCAGCGGGCGATGCTGCCCGCGAGCCGGCTGGAGGAGCATCCGTACGCGGCCGTGCGCTACCGCCCCGCCGTGGGCTCGCTGAACGTGTGCGGCGACTGGTACGAGCTGACCGATCTGGCCGACGGGCGGATCGCCGTCGCCGTGGGCGATGTGGTGGGTCAGGGGCTGGAGGCCGCGTGTGTGATGGGGCAGCTGCGCAGCGCACTGTCCGCCGCCACCAGGGCCTCCAAGGGGCCCGCGCAGGCGCTGGAGGTGCTCGGGCTGTACGCCCAGTTCGTCGAGGGGGCGTTGGCCGCGACCGTCGTGCAGGTGGTGATCGACCCGGCCGGGCACACCGTCGCGTACAGCTGCGCGGGCCATCCGCCGCCCATGCTGCTCCGGGTCCAGGGCACAGTGGAGCTGCTCGACCAGGCCACCGATCCCCCGCTGGGCGTCCGGTCCGAATATGTGCGGCGGCCGCAGGCCACCATCGGCTACGCCACCGGGTCCACCCTCGTCCTCTACACCGACGGTCTGATCGAGCGCCGTGAGGAGGACATCGACGTCGGGCTGGACCGGCTCACCGCCAGCCTCTGCCACCACTGCGGGCTCCAGCCGCAGCCGATGGCAGACGCGCTGCTCGCCGATCTCGGCATCACCGGTGGCCCGGCCGCCGACGACACCGCGCTGGTGGTGATCGGCCTCTAGGTCGCCCCTCGTCGTCCGGTCGCCCCTCGTCATCCGTGCGTGCTAAGCGGTTACGGCGAAGTCAAGTGCTGATCCTTCTCGGCGTCCAAGCCCTCGGCCAGGCCGAACGGCGAGGGATCAGCGGCGAACTGCACCGCATCCGCTCAGGTCGCCCCTCGTCGTCCGTGCGTGTTAGGCCACCCTCTCCGTCTTCTCCGCCGTGCCGCCGCCCGCGCACAGTGCCCAGATGACGAAGCCGTCGACGATGAGCAGCACCATGGCCCACACCGGGTAGTACGGCAGCCAGAGGAAGTTGGAGATCAGACCGAGACCGGCCAGCACCACGCCCGTGACGCGGGCCCACATGGCGCCGCTGAACACCGCGAACCCGGCGAGCAGGATGGCGATGCCGAGGAACAGATGCACCCATCCCCACCCGGTGAGGTTGAACTGGAAGATATAGCTCGGCGTGACCACGAACACGTCGCCGCTGCGCAGGGCCGTGAGGCCCTGGAACAGGGTCATCAGCCCCCCGAAGATCATCATGACCGCCGCGAAGACGAGCCATCCGCCCACTGCCCCATGAGCGCGGCCCGGCGCGGCTCCTGCCTGAACTCCACCGACGTGACTGGCCATTGCGGCTCCTTCGTCCAGCGGGATCGGCAACCGCGTGGCACCGATTCGCCGCAAGTGTGGTGAATTGCCATGACTTCAGGGTTACATAGACCACAGGGCCCGGCACCCCGCGTGGTGAAGGAGTGCCGCACACCGAAAGTCATCGGTAGTGAACAGAACGTATGAGCCGGAGAGCCGGCGGCGTGAGCGCCCGGAGGCGGCGAGGCGGCGCCCCCGGCCGTGGCTGAGCGTGCGCAGCGTCGCGGGCCAGGTCTTCGTTCTCCAACTGGTGATCGTGCTGCTGCTCGGCGCCGCCGCGACCGTCGCGCTGGTGCTCCAGGTACGGCGTGACGCCATCGGGGAGGCGCGCGGCCGGTCCTTGGCCGTCGCCGAGAGCTTCGCCGGCTCGCCGGGCATCGTGGAGGCGCTGCACTCCCGCCATCCGACGGCCGTGCTCCAGCCGCGGGCCGAGGCCGCCCGGAAGAAGTCCGGGCTCGACTTCGTCGTCGTCATGACCACCAAGGGCATCCGGCTCACCCACCCCGAGCCGGACCGGATCGGCACACACTTCATCGGCACCATCGGGCCGCCGCTGGCCGGGCGTCCGATCACCGAGACCGGCCCGGGGACGCTCGGCCGGGCGATGCAGGCGGTCGTCCCCGTATACGACAGCCACCACAAGGTCGTCGGGCTGGTCGGCGCCGGGATCACCATCAAGAAGGTGAGCGGGCTCGCCAACCGCCAGCTGCCGCTGCTCATCGGCGCCGTCTCCGCCTCGTTCCTGCTCGCCGCCGGCGGCACGGCGCTGGTCAGCAGGCGATTGCTGCGACAGACCCGGAGCCTGGACCCCGCCGAGATCACGCGGATGTACGAGCACCACGACGCGGTGCTGCACTCCGTCCGCGAGGGGGTGCTGATCCTCAACGGCGAGGGTCGGCTGGTGCTCGCCAACGACGAGGCGTCCCGGCTGCTCGATCTGCCGCCGGCATCGGAGGGGCGGCTGGTCGACGAGCTCGGGCTGGAGCCGCATGTCGCCGATGTGCTGGCCTCCGGGCGCGTCATCACCGATGAGGTGCTGGTCGCCGGCGACCGGCTGCTGGCCGTGAACAACCGTCCCACCGACCGCGACGGCGGTCCGCCCGGCAGCGTCGCGACGCTGCGCGACTCCACCGAGCTGCGTGCCCTGACCGGCCGCGCCGATGTGGCGCAGAAGCGGCTCAAGCTGCTGTACGACGCCAGCGTCGGGGTCGGCACCGCGCTGGACGTGGGCCGCACCGCGGAGGAGCTGGCGCGGGTGGCCGTTGCCCGCTTCGCCGACTTCGTCACGGTCGACCTGGCGGATCCCGTGCTGCGCGGTGAGGAGCCGCTCGTGGTCAGCGGCCTGGAGATGTGCCGGTCGGCGGTGCACGGCGTGCGCCGCGACCACCCCTTCTACCCGGTCGGCCACCGGTTCTCGTTCGTCGCCTCCTCGCCCCAGGCATGGGGTTTCGGCAGCGGACGGCCCGTCGTGGAGCGGGAGCTGAGCGAGGCGGCCGGCTGGCAGGCGCAGGACCCGGACCGTACCCGCAGGGTCCTCGACTACGGCGTCCGTTCCCTGGTCACGGTCCCGCTGCGGGCCCGGGGCGTCCTCCTCGGCATGGTCAACTTCTGGCGGCTGAAGCAGCGTGAGCCCTTCGAGGAGGAGGAGATCTCGCTCGCCGAGGAGCTGGCCTCCCACGCGGCGGTGTGCATCGACAACGCGCGGCGCTATACCCGCGAGCACGGCATGGCCGTCACCCTGCAGCACAGCCTGCTGCCCAGCGCCGTGCCCGAGCAGGACGCCCTCGATGTCGCCTTCCGCTATCTGCCCGCCGAGTCGGGCGTGGGGGGCGACTGGTTCGATGTGATTCCGCTGCCGGGTGCGCGGGTGGCGCTGGTGGTGGGCGACGTGGTGGGGCACGGGTTGCACGCGGCGGCGACGATGGGGCGGCTGCGGACGGCGGTGCACAACTTCTCCACGCTCGATCTGCCGCCCGACGAGATCCTCTTCCACCTCGACGATCTGATCGCCCGGATCGACCAGGACGAGAGCCCCGTGAGCCCGGAGGGCGCCGAGCCCGGCGAGGCGCCAGGCGAGACGATCATCGGGCCCATCGGGGCCACCTGTCTGTACGCGATCTACGATCCGGTGACCCGGCGCTGCACCATGGCCCGGGCCGGTCATCCGCCGCCCGCGGTGGTGGGCCCCGACGGGAGCGTCACGTTCCCGGATCTGCCGGCCGGGCCGCCGCTGGGTCTGGGCGGGCTGCCGTTCGAGACGGCCGAGCTGGACCTGGCCGAGGACAGCCATCTCGTCCTCTATACGGACGGGCTCATCGAGGACCGCCGCCGGGAGATCGATGTCGGTCTGGAGATGCTGCGCGACGCCCTGGCCCACCCCCACCGGACACCCGACAAGGTCTGCGCCGAGGTGCTGGACGCGATGCTGCCCACGAACCCGAGCGACGACATCGCGCTGATCGTCGCCCGCACCCGGGCCCTGGGCCCCGACCGGGTCGTCGCCATGGACGTCCCCTCCGACCCCGCCGCCGTGGCCGGGGTGCGCGCCGAGGTCATGAGGCAGCTGGCGGAGTGGGGGCTGGAGGAGGCCGCGTTCACCACCGAGCTGGTCCTCAGCGAGTTGATCACCAACGCCATCCGCCATGCCACCGGCCCGATCCGGGTCCAGCTGATCCGCGACCGCACCTTGATCTGCGAGGTCTCCGACACCAGCAGCACCTCCCCGCATCTGCGGTACGCGGCGACGACGGACGAGGGTGGCCGCGGACTGTTCCTGGTGGCGCAGTTCGCCGAACGCTGGGGGACCCGGTACACCACCCGGGGCAAGGTCATCTGGGCCGAGCTGGCCGTACCCCTGCCGTCCCTTCCCTAAGCGGTTACGGCGAAGTCAAGTGCTGATCCTTCTCGGCGTCCAAGCCCTCGGCCATGCCGAACGGCGAGGGATCAGCGGCGAACTTCACCGCATCCGCTCAGCGTTCCCTGGCGCCCGGCACTTTCCGCGGAACGTCCGCCAGGTCCGGGGCGAAGCGCTCGACCAGGATCTCCAGCCGCTCCCGCTGACGTTCCACCGGCATGCGCCGGCCGTGGGCCAGGACGGCGAGTCCGTGCAGGGCGCTCCAGATGACCTCCGCGTACACCTCGTCCCGGCCGTCCCTCGGGCCGATGACGGTGACCAGCTCGGCAAAGGCGGCGCGCAGCGCGGGGGGTGTGTCCCCGCTCGCGAACGGGATGTCGACGGGCATGACGAACATGGCCTCGTAGAGCGCCGGGCGCTCCACCGCGAACTCCAGATAGGCGCGGCCCACCGCGCGCAGCGCCTCCCCGGGCGCGGCCTGGGCCAGGCGGGCCCGGCGCAGCCGGGCGGCCAGATCGTCGAAGCCCTCGATGGCCACCGCCCGCACGATGGCGTCCATGCCGGTGAAGTGGCTGTAGAGCACGGGCTGGCTGTATTCGACGCGTTCGGCCAGCCGACGGGTCGTCACCGCGTCCCAGCCCTCGGCCTCGGCCAGCTCGCGCGCGGCCGTAATGATCAGCTGGTGGCGCTGGGCGCGTTCACGTTCGCGGCGTTCGGTGGAGGGCATGGGGAGGAATTCTAGCAACGCTAGCCCGTCTGACGGGCGGTAATTCCCGAGCCCGGCCGCCACCTGCGCGGAGTCCGGCCACGCTGACGGAACGTCAAATTCCGTCCGGCGAGCGATGTACGTCACAATCCCGTCAGCAGTACTAGCATGTGCCGCCCACGGCTCGATGTCCGCGTGGTCCAGCCTCAACCCCACGAACGCGCCCATGAGGACCTGATAGATGTCAGCACATATATCCAGCCATAGCCACAAAGGGCCCTCGGTGACGCGGCAGGCCTGGGCCGTCCCCTTGCTGGCCGCCCTCGCCGCCGGTGGGGCGGGGCTGTGGGTGACCGCAGGGGTGCCCGCCGCCGACCGCACCCTCGTCGCCGTCTTCTGCGCGGTGGCCGCCGTCCTCCTGGGCATCGCCCTGGCGGTCGCCACCTACCGTTCGCGCGCCGTCCGCCGGCTCAAGGAGCGGGTCACGGAGCTGGAGTCGGCGGCGGCGGCGCATGAGATCGAGGCCGCCCGGCTCGCTGCTGAAACGATTCCCGCCGCGGTGAAGCGCCTGCGCGCCGGTGGTTCGGTGGACACCGCGGTGAACCGGATGGAGCGGCCCTCCAGCCCCGGCCACCAGCAGGTGCTGCGCACCCTGCTGCGGGAGATCGGCGCCGGTGAGCGGATGCGCGCCTCCGCGATGGCGGCGTGCGCCAACGCCGCGGGCCGGGTCCAGGCGCTGGCCACCAGCATGCTCGCCGATCTGCGGGAGATGGAGAACAGGCACGACGAGAGCGTGCTGGGCGATCTGCTGAAGCTGGATCACACCACCGCCCAGGCGGGCCGGATCGCGGACAGCATCGCGGTGCTGACCGGTGCGCGCTCCGGACGCCGCTGGACCAAGCCCATCGTGATGGAGTCCGTCCTGCGCGGCGCGGTCGGCCGGATCAGCGCCTACCAGCGGGTCCGGGTCCACTCGACCAGCAACGCCGCGGTGGCCGGATACGCCGCCGAGGGCGTCATGCACGCCCTCGCCGAGCTGATGGACAACGCCACCAGCTTCTCGCCTCCCACCGAGGAGGTGCATGTGTACGTCGAGGAGACGCACGCCGGCGTCGTCGTCACCATCGAGGACGGCGGTCTGGTCATGGGACCCACTGCCCTGGCCCGCGCCCAAAAGGCCGTCTCCTCCGAAGCGCTGGACCTGATGACCCTCTCCGGGACCCGGCTGGGTCTCGCCGTCGTCGGCTGTCTGGCCCGTAAGCACGAACTCACCGTCTCCTTCCGGCCGTCCTCTCGAGGAGGTACCGGCGTCGTGGTGCTGATACCGCAGCAGTTGATCACGCACATCAACCAGGACTCCGTCCCCGAACCGCCCGCTCCCGCCCGTGCCGAGGCGTCCCGGCAGCCGGCCGCCCCCGCGCCCGCCGCGGCACGGGCCGCCGTCGCGGGGCCCGCCCGCACCACCGCCCCGGAGCCCGCCTCGCCCCAGTCCGCCGTCCCGCAGTCCGCCGTCCCGCAGTCCGCGCCCCCCCGGTCCGCCGCCCCACCGCCTCCCCGCGCCGTCAACGGGCTGCCCAAGCGACGCCGCGGCGAGACGCTGGCCGCGGCTACCCGGGCCACCCCCGCCGCCGCGCCGCAGGCCACGGCGAAGCCGGACCGTCCGAGCCCCGAGGAGGCCGGCGCCCGCTTCGGCGCCTTCCGCCAGGCGGCCCGCGGCGGTTCCGCCACCGGCGCTTCCCGTAACGCCGAGGCCCCGGAGCCCGCAGATCACACCGAGCCCGCCGAGCCTGCCCAGAACGACAAGCCGTGACCAAAGGAACGCCGATGAACACCACCGACCGCAGCTTGGACTGGCTGTTGGAGAACCTGCTGGAGAAGACCCCGGGGTCGCGCCACGCCCTGGTGCTGTCGAGGGACGGCCTCAAGCTGTGCCTGTCCTCCGGGTTGTCCGTCGATCAGGCCGATCAGCTGGCGGCCATCGCCTCGGGCATCCAGAGCCTCTCCCACGGCGCGTCCATCGAGTTCGGCGACGGCAGCGGCGGCGTACGGCAGTCGATGACGGAGTTCCACGGCGGAATCCTGTTCATCGTCGAGGCCGGGGAGGGCGCCCATCTGGCCGTCGTGGCCCACGACGACGCCGATGTCGGCATCATCGGCCACAACATGAACGAACTCGTCGAGCAGATCGGTGACCATCTGCGGGCCGCCCCGCGGGAGACGGCGGACGGCCGCGGCGGCGGGACGACGGCATGATCCGTGGGCCGCTCGACAACGAGGAGCCGGATCGGCTGTACACCGTCACGGGTGGCCGCAGCCGCGCGGACGAGAGCGTCTTCGACATGGTCACGCTGATCGTCAGCGAGTGCGACCCCTCCCCGGGCATGCAGTCCGAACACGCCAAGATCCTGCGGATGTGCCGCCGTCCCCTGTCGGTCGTGGAGATCTCCTCGTACCTGGGACTACCCGTCAGCGTGGTCAAGATCCTGCTGTGCGATCTGCTCGACACCGGCCGGATCACCGCGCGCCATCCGCATGCCGTCCGTCCCGACGGGCGGCTGCCAGGCCCCGAAACCCTGAAGAAGGTGCTCGTTGCACTCCAGAACCTCTGACGGCGACATCCGCGCCCCGCTGCGGGAGAGCGCGAGCGACGGCCTCAA
This sequence comes from Streptomyces sp. NPDC005266, assembly GCF_040607655.1. Taxonomy (NCBI): domain Bacteria; kingdom Bacillati; phylum Actinomycetota; class Actinomycetes; order Kitasatosporales; family Streptomycetaceae; genus Streptomyces; species Streptomyces sp. NPDC005266. The sequence continues at coordinate 90,979 of NZ_JBEXHC010000014.1, read as the reverse complement.
GATCGTGATCGTCGGCGGGTTCGGCGTCGGCAAGACGACGATGGTCAGGTCCGTCAGCGAGATCCGCCCGCTCAGCACCGAGGAGACGATGACCCAGGCGGGGGTCGGCATCGATGACGCCTCGTTCGTCCAGCACAAGACCACCACCACGGTCGCCTTCGACTTCGGCCGCATCAGCCTGGACGAGCAGATGGTGCTGTATCTGTTCGGCGCCCCGGGACAGGAACGGTTCTGGTTCCTGTGGGACCGGCTCTTCTCCGGCACCCTCGGCGCGGTCGTCCTTGTGGACACCAACCGGCTCGCCGACTGCTGGTACGCGCTCGACCGGCTCGAACACCACGGGACGCCGTTCATCGTGGCCCGCAACAACTTCAGCGAGCCGCAGCACACCCTGGAGGAGGTGCGGGAGGCCCTCGATCTGCCGCCCGAGGTCCCGATGATCGACTGCGACGCCCGCAAGCGCGACTCCAGCAAGGCCGTGCTGGTCACGCTCGCCCGCTATCTCTACTCCCTGTCCTCCGCCGACGCCGCCCGGGAGACCATCGCGTGACGACACCCGAGCCCACGCCTCCACCCGAGGACCCGCTTCCCTCCGCCGAACAGCCCGCCGAGCCGTCTGCCGAACCCTCTGCGGAGCCGTCTGCCGAGCCCTCTGCGGGGCCGTCTGCCGAGCCCTCTGCGGGGCCGTCTGCCGAGCCCTCTGCGGGGCCGTCTGCCGAGCCGTCTGCCGAACCCTCTGCGGAGCCGTCTGCCGAACCCCCTGCCGAGCCGCCTGCCGAACCCCCTGCCGAGCCGCCTGCCGAGCCGCCCGTCGCCTGGCCGGAGCAGCCGGACGCCGTACCGCTGGACACCCAGCGGCTCCGGAAGGACCCGGACGAGCTCTACCGGCAGCTCCGCCGCGACCACGGCCCGGTCCCGCCGGTCCTGCTGGAGGGCGGAGTCCCCGTCTGGATGGTGCTCGGCTACCGGGAGGTGGTCCGGGTCACCTCCGACCCCAACCTGTTCGCCCGTGACTCACGCCGATGGCACTCCTGGGACCGGGTCCCGCCCGACTGGGAGCTGATGACATTCGTCCGCTACCGGCCGGCCCTGCTGTTCCTCGAGGGCGCCGATCACGAGCGCCGGGCCGAGGCGGTCTGCGGCAGTCTGGCGTCCGTGGACCCGTTCGACCTGCGCGCGCAGTGCGAGCGCGTCGCGGACGAGCTGATCGACACCTTCGCGGGCAGCGGCCGTGCCGATCTGATGGCCGAGTACGCCGGCCAGATCCCGCTGCGGGTGGTGAACCACCTCTACGGCCTGGACGCGGCCGAATCCGCCGCCCTCCAGAAGGACGCCATCGACCTGGTCTCCGGGAACGGGACCCAGGCCGCCCACCGGAACATGCTGGCTCGGATGGCGGCGCTGCTGGAGCACGTCCGGGCGAACCCCGAGGCGTCGAACATCGCCTCGCATCTGGCGTCCCATCCGGCGGGTCTCAGCGACGAGGAGATCATCAACGATCTCATCGGCTGCGTCTACGCGGCCCACCAGCCCACCACCGACCTGATCGGCAACGCGCTCCGGCTCATGCTCACCGACGAGCGGTTCGCGCTCACCATGTCCGGTGGGCGGCGCAGCGTCGGCCAGGCGGTCAACGAGGTGCTGTGGGAGGCCACCCCGGCCCCGAACTGGATCGGCCGCTGGGCCGCCGAGGACACCATGCTCGGCGGACGCCACATCAGGAAGGGCGACTGCCTGATGCTGAGCCTCGCCGCGGCCAACGCCGACCCCGACGTACGGCCGGACTTCCAGGCCGGGGCGGCCGGCAACCAGGCCCACATGGCCTTCAGCCACGGCACCCACGGCTGCCCCCCGGCCGGCCGTGAGCTGGCCGAGGTCATCGCGACGACGGCGATCGAGGTCCTGATCGACCGCCTCCCGGATGTGACGCTGGCCGTCGCCCCCGAAGAGCTCGTCTGGCGGTCCACGTTGATGATGCGCGGCGTGTCCACCCTGCCGGTCACCTTTGCCCCGGCGCCCATCATGTGACCCCTGATGCCGGTCTCTGGTATGGCTCGAGCCGTGCCGGACCCCCATCATGTGACCCCTGATGCCGGTCCCTGGCATGGCTCGAGCCGTGCTGGACCTTCCTTCCCCACGTGAGGAAGGTCCGGCACGGCTCGGGGTCTCGGGCCTAATGCGCTTGGTCGCGCATTAAGTACGGGGCGTAACGTTAGCGATACGTGAGCACTCGCTGCAATGTGTAACCGGGCGTTACACCACCGGGGAAAGTGAAGATCTCGTGCGCACGGGATGTGACGGGCCGTAAAGTCGGCCCGTCATCAACCCATCGCGTGGCACAGGCGGATATGACCCAGCGACCACCTCACGGCTCGGCCCGCCCCGGCGGACGTACGGCCCGTACGCGGGCGGCCGTGCTGGCCGCCGCGTTCGAGGAGCTGGGCGCCGAGGCGTTCAGCGCCCTCACCCTGGACAGGCTCGCCCAGCGGTCCGGTGTGCATGTGTCGACCATCCGGCGGCGCTGGCGCACGGTCGAAGGGGTCGTCGTCGATCTGCTGGCCCAGCACAGCGAGACGCTCCCCACCCCCGACTCGGGCGACTTCCGGCGGGATCTGCATGAACTCGCCCGTGCCATAGCCGACTTCAGCGGAGCGCTGCGCAACCGCAATGTCATCCAGGGGCTCTTAGCGGCGGCCGCCCAAGACCCCCGGGTCGAGGAGATCGTGCGTGCCGCCTTCGTCGCCCGGACCGAGCAGGTGACCGTGATCGTCCGGAACGCGATCGTCCGGGGCGAACTCCCCCCGGACACCGACGGCAGAGAGGTCATCGCCGCGCTGGGCGCCCCGTTCTACTACCGGCTGCTCATCCTGCGTGCCCCCGTTGACGCGCACCTGGCGCACCTCAGCGCGGAAGCGGTGTATCACGCCGCCAGGGCGGGGGTGTTCCGCACCGGTTCCGACGACGGGTGATCGGTGGCGGGTGGGGGTGGCGCCCCGCCGCCCAGGGGCGCCACCGGGAGACGTCAGGCGCTCGCCCCGCGCTCCTTCAGCATGTCGGCCATCAGCGTGATGTCCGCCTGCTGACCCTGGACCATGGTCCGCGCCAGGCGCGTGACCGTCGGGTCCTCGGCCAGCTCGACCGCGCCCCGGGCCATCGCGATGCCGCCCTTGTGATGAGCGGTCATCAGCTTCAGATAGAGCACCTCGGCCGCCTTGCCCTTGGCCTTGCGCAAGCTGTCCAGCTCGCGGTTGGTGGCCATCCCCGGCATGAGCGAACCGTCGTGCGGCTGGTGGGCGGAGCCGCCGCCCATGCCCTTCATCGAGCCGTGGCCCATGCCGTCCGCCGACGCGTTCTTCATCCATGCCATCGGCGGATCCCCGGACGTCCTGTCCAGGCCCCATACATCCAGCCAGCCCTGCATCACCCCGCGCTCGGTGGCCTGCGTGGTGAGGATGTCGTAGGCGAGCAGCCGCACCTCCTTGTCGTCCGTGCGGTCGCGCACGATGAAGGACATCTCGACGGCCTGCTGATGGTGGACGGACATGTCGCGGGCGAAACCGGCCTCGGCGGAGGTGTCTCCCGGCGTGCCCATATGGGTGGACCCCTCCGGCCGGTCGGTCATCAGCCACAGCACCCCCACCGCCACCAGCGTCACCACCGCGAGGGCGGCGGCGATGCCCGCCACCAGCGGCTGACGTGAGGCGCGCCCGACGGCGGTCCCGTCGGTCATGAAGACTTACCGCCGGTGCAGTAGGCGTTCCGCTCGGGGGTCTGTTTGCCCTGGACGAACTCCCTGAAGAACGCGGCCACCCGTGGGTCCGACGCCTTCTCGATCGCCAGCTGGTTGCTCCATGCGTTGAGAACGATCGGCGAACTCTGGTCCGGGTAGGGGCTCATCAGCGAGTACGGGGTCTTCTCGACCCGGGCCTTGAGCGTCGCGATGTCCTGCTTCGACGCCTTGTCCGAGTACGTCACCCACACGGCGCCGTGCTCCAGCGAGTGCACCGCGTTCTCGTTCTTCAGCGGCTTGGTGGAGACGTCGCCGTTGCAGTTCTGCCAGACCTGGTCGTGGTCCCCGCCCACCGGCGGGGACATCTTGTACTTCACCGTGCCCTTGACATGGGTCCGGCTCAGACCGGTCCAGGTCTTCATGCCCTTGAACGGACCGGTGGTGACGGTCCGCTCCTTGACCTCCGTCTTCTTCTTCTGGTCCTTGTTGCCCGAGTCCATCAGGAAGTAGCCGCCGACGGCCAGACCGGCGACGATCACCGTGCAGGAGGTGATGGTGATGACGCGGTACCGGCGCTCGCGCGCCTTCTCCGCGCGGCGCAACTCCTCCATCTTCGCGCGGCGGTCGGCCGCCGCGCCCTTCGTATTCGATCCCTTGGAGCCCATGGCTGTCCTTGTCCTCGACTTCGCGGTCCGCGCACTGATGTGACGGAAGGGCTGATCCCGGTTGCCGGCGGCCGGCCTAAGCGGATGCGGTGAAGTTCGCCGCTGATCCCTCGCCGTTCGGCCTGGGGGAGGGCTTGGACGCCGAGAAGGATCAGCACTTGACTTCGCCGTAACCGCTTAGGTGCGAAGTACTTGGAGCTCATGGAGGCCGAGAGCGCGGACAGCAGGAACGGGCGGCGCCCGGACGGAGTCCGGGGCGCGCGTGCCGTCCGGCGGCGCCACGTCGGCGAGGGCGGGAGGGGGTACGGGGGTGGGCACCAGGGCCTGGTCCCCGCCACCGGGGCCCGTGGCGCAGTCACCGCCGCCGGTGCCCCCCGTGCCGTCCGAGTCGTGCTCGTCCGTCCGGGCCGGAGAGGCGTAGGCCGGAGAGCCGTAGGGCGGGGAGGCGTAGGCCGGAGAGGCGTAGGGCGGGGAGGCGTAGGCCGGAGAGGCGTAGGGCGGGGAGGCGTAGGCCGGAGAGGCGTAGGGCGGGGAGGCGTAGGGCGGATGCGCGCCGGGCACCGCGTCCGGCTCGGTCCCGGCCAGGCGTTGCGGACACCGCATCGAGGCGGCGGACGCATGGTCCGCGACTGCATGGACGCACAAGGGCGCCATCCACAGAGCCGCCACCAGCAGGAGCACGGCACGCCACAGGCCGGAGTGTGCGGTGCCGCGCACCGTGGCCCTCCGTATGTGGCTGTCCCCGTCCCGCCGACGTCCCATCGCGCCAGATCGTAACCAGTGCGCCGGTCGCGACTGAATGGGCCGAAGGGCACCGCCTCCGCCCACGACCCGTACCATGCCCGGCCGGAGGTGGTGCCGGCGTGGAGAGCACAGGCGGCGGGCGGGTGCTGGTGACCGACGACGACGCGGCCATCCGCCGCTCGCTGGAGCGCGGGCTGCGGCTGAGCGGCTTCGCCGTGACCCTCGCGGACGGCGGCCGCGCCGCCCTCGCCGCGGTGCGCGAGCACACGCCCGATGTGTTGGTCCTGGACATCTCCATGCCCGACCTGAGCGGGATCGAGGTGTGCCGCGCACTGCGCGCGGACGGCAACGACGTGCCCGTGCTGATGCTTTCCGCCCTCGACGAGGTGTCCGACCGGGTCGCCGGGCTGCAGGCCGGGGGCGACGACTACCTCGTCAAACCCTTCGCCCTGCAGGAACTGGTGCTGCGGCTGCACGCCCTGTTGCGCCGCCGCCCGCCCGAGGCCGGCGACCGGGTGCGGGTCGGCGGGCTGGAGATCGCCCCGCAGGCCCGTGAGGCGCGGCTGGACGGCACGCCGCTGCGGCTCACCCGGCGCGAGTTCGAGCTGCTGGAGGTGCTGGCCCGCAACGCCGGGATCGTGCTCACCCGGGACCAGCTGCTGGACCGCGTCTGGGGATATGACTTCGACGTACGGACGGACGCCGTCGACACCTTCGTCAGCTATCTGCGGCGCAAGATGGAGGCGGGCGGACGGCCGCGGATGCTGCACACCGTGCGCGGGGTGGGTTTCGTGCTGCGGGCTCCTGAGGAGCAGTCCGCGCAGTCCGCGCAGGCAGCCCCGGCAGGGCCGGGCGGTGGTGCGCGATGAGGCTGGCCACCCGGATCGCGCTGGCCGTCGGCGCCGCCGTCCCCGTCCTGGTTCTCGCCTCGGGCTGGGTGCTGCTGCGGCTGGTCTCGGCCGATCTGCAGCAGGAGCAGGACGCGCGGCTGCGCCGCAGCCTGACGGCCGTGGCCCCGGACGCGCGGGCGCTGCTGAGGGCCACCTCGGCGGACCGTCCGGCCCAGCAACAGGCCCGCGAGCGGCGGCTGTTCAGCGCGGCGCTGGACGTGGGCATCCGGCTGACCGGTCCCCGGGGCGCCGTCTCCGCCGGGCCCCAGCCGGACGCGTCCGTGCCGCTGCCCAGGGGCGCCACCGGGCGGCCGGTCACCGTGCACGCGGACGGCACGAGCTACCGTGCGCTGTCGGTGCGGGTGTCGATCCCGGCGACTCAACGGCATCCCGCGGCCGGCGGCAGGCTCTGGCTGTTCTCGCCGGACACCACCAGCCAGGACCAGCTCACGCTCGTCCGCCGCCGGGTGGTGACCGTCGCGCTGCTCGCCGCCCCGCTCGGCGGGGCCGTGGCCTGGGCCGCGGCGTCGGGTACGGCACGGCCGCTGCGCCGCCTCCAGCGCCGTACGAGCGGGCTCGACCCCCGCACGAGCGCGGTGCGCCTGGACCACACCCCGACCGGCATCGCCGAGGTCGACGATCTGGCGGGCACCCTGCGGACCGTCCTGGACCGCTACGACCAGCAGGCGGCACGCACCGCGGAGGCTCTGGAGACCGCCCGCTCCTTCGCGGCGGCGGCCTCCCACGAGCTGCGCACCCCGCTCATGAGCATGCGGACGAACCTGGACATCCTCGCCGGCCATCCCGATCTGGACCCCGCCGACCGCACGGAGGTGCTCGCGGACCTCGGCCATGAGCACGAGCGGCTGCTGAGGCTGCTGGAGATGCTCCGGGCGCTGGCGCGCGGCGACCTGGTGGAGGCGGACGCCTTCGGGCCGGTCGACCTCGCGGAGGTGGTGGACGCGGCGGCGGCCGCTCTGCGACGGCGCCATCCGGACGCGGAGGTGCGGGTGAGCGGCGTCCCGGGGCTGCGGACGCACGGCTGGGAGCAGGGGCTGCGCTCGGTGGTGGACAACTTGCTGACCAACGCCCGGGTGCACGGCACGCGGGCGGGCGCACCGGTCCGTATCGAGGTGACCCTGAGCCCGGGGCGGTCGCCCGACGGGGGCCCGGGGGCGGTGCTCACCGTGGCCGACAGGGGCCCCGGCATCGCGCCCGAGTTGCGTGGGGAAGTCTTCCAGCGGTTCCGGCGGCGGCCGGACAGCCCAGGGTCGGGCCTCGGGCTGACGCTGATCGCACAGCAGATCGCGCTGCACCGCGGGACCGTCACGGTGCTGGACCGGCCGGACGGGCTGCAGGGCGCGCGGATCGAGATCCGCCTGCCGACCATGGACGGGCCGGTCGGCGACGGCGGGGAGGCCACGCTGCCGCTGCTGCGGCGGGGCTGGCTGTCCGGGGCCGGGGCCGGGGCCGGGGCCGGGACTGGGGCCGGGGCCCCTTCGGATCCCGTCCCGCCCGTCCCACAGGATTTCCACAAAGAGCGCTCCTAGCGTCCTTCCCGACAGGCACGGCCCGGCCCTCCGGGTCCGCCCGGCCCTGACGGAAGGAAGACTCACCATGCACCGTGGAAAGACCGTCGTCGTGGCGCTCGCGGCCACCACTGCCCTGCTCGGACCGGTGGGCGTCGCCGCGGCGGACGGCAGCGCTCCGGCCTCCACACCGGCCGCCGCCCCCAGCGTCGGCAAGGGAACCGGCAAGGGGGCGGGGGACGGCGCCAAGGGGCTGTGCAAGCGGGCCCACAAGATCGACAAGCGGATCGACCGGGCGCTGAAGCGACTCAAGGGCCGGGCGGGCGCCCGGGGGTCCGTCGCGCGGCTCACCAAGCGGGTCGAGAGGGCGAAGAAGGCGGGCCACACCGAGGTCGCCACCTTCCTCAACGACAAGCTGACCTTCCGTAAGTCCCTCATCCCCACACTGGAGAAGCGGCAGAAGGATCTGGGGAAGGTCCAGAAGTGGTGCGCCGCGCGCGGTGAGGGATCCGACGCATGAGGCGCCGTATCGCGCTCGCCGCCGCGGCCGTGCTCTGCGCCGCCCTGGCCACCGGCTGCGGCGGCAAGGGCGGCACGGACGACGCGGGCACCGCGGGCGGCTCCGGCAAGCCCTCGGCACCGTCGTCCTCCGAGCTCAGCAAGGTGGGCAAGGTGGTGGACGACGCCGAGTCGGCGGCAAGGGCGGCGGAGTCGGACGCCGCGAGCGACAGGTAGCGGGACAGGCGGGACAGGCGGGACAGGCGGGACAGGCGGGACAGGGGGGACAGGGGGGACAGGGGGAAGGGAGGGACTCGCCCCGGTCGTACCGCCGTCTCACACGGTGTTGACCGGGGCGATCAGCCCGGCGGTGGATCCGGTCGGTACGGGGTCGGTGTGGGCGCTGACCAGATCGCCGCTCTCCAGGAAGCCGGACCCGCTCACATCCACATGGACCCGCAGCCCGTAAGCGTCGGTGGGGACGAGCTCACCGGGGACCGTCACGCTGAACGGGACATGGCCCCCCGGGCTCAGCGGCACATCGGTGAGCACCTGCGCCCCCACCACCGACGAAGGCGTATCCGGGCGGGACACATTGCGCACCTCCACCACCACCCGCGCCGCCTGCTTCGTGGGCGCGTTGGGGGGCAGGGACACGATGCCGCTCAGAACGGTGCTCATGCCGGGCCGTCCCTCATCACTCACCTCACCTCGAGGCCAGGAGAGGCCTTATTCCGCATTCCGCCACAGGTTCCCCCCGGGCCGGAGGTCTGATACCGCCATCCGGGTGGTCAGGTGGAGCAGGAGCGGCCGTTCAGGGCGAAGTCGCGGGGCGCGGAGTTGCGGTCGTGCCAGGAGCCGACGAAGCCCATGGCGAAGGTGGCGCCCGCCTCGACCTTCTTGTTGTAGTCGCGCGCCGTGGCCGTCACCCGCGAACCGCTCTGGCTGACGTCGCCGTCCCACATCTGCGTCACCCGCTGGGAGTCCGGGAAGGTCCAGGTGACCCGCCAGTCGTCCAGCGCCGTGCGCGAGGTGAGGTGCACCTCGGCCTGGAAGCCGTCGGACCACTCGTCGACCAGCGTGAAGCGGACCGTGCAGTCGGCGGAGGCGGAGGCGGAGGCGGAGGCGGAGGGCGGCCCGGGCTCCTTGGAGCCGTGGCCGGAGGTGGACCCGGTGTCGGAGCCGCCCTTCGAGCCCGGTGAGCCCTTCGAGCCCTTCGAGGCGGAGGGCGAGCCGGAGCGGGAGGGGCCGGGCTTTTTGTGGTCCGCGCCGCCTGTGCTCCGGGACGGTGCCGGGCTGTCCGGCGACGGCGTGGCGGGGGCCGCGCTTCCCGGCGTGGTGGCCGTGCCCGGGTGCCCGGCGGAATCGTCGCTTCTGTTGTCGGAGACCGCGGCGGTCCTGGTCAGGGCGACCAGAGCGGCCAGCGCCACGACGGCTATGACCGCCAGGATCACGGTCGTCCGGGCCCTGTGTGACCTGCGGCGGCCGCCCCGGCCGTGGCCGGTGGCCCGCCCCGGGGCGCCCGGCCCACCGGCGCCACGGGTGCCCCGCGCCGTACCTCTCGTACTGTCGGCGGCTCTGGTCGCGCGGGCGGCGCGGCTGAGCCAGGGCGCCCCGGCGCGGTCCAGGACCCGGTCACGCAGCCGTTCCCATAACGGGGCGCGGACGGCCCGCACGGGCGCGGCGGCGCGGCTGCCGGCGCCGGGGGACCGGGTGGCGGCCTGGCGGCGCCGCTCCAGATACAGATGTCCGCCCCAGCCGAGGACGCCGCCCGCGAGCGCGCCGGGCAGTCCCCCGCCGTGCAGATAGAGACAGGCGGCGGCCTCCCGGCAGTTCGTGCAGCGGGCCAGGTGCTGCCACAGGTCGGCGGGTGAGGGGGCGTCCGGGGTGCGGGTCGCGGCGTCCAGCAGCTTGGCGTAGCTGCGGCACTCCTCGTCGGTGAGGGTGTCGACATGGTTGCGCTGGCAGCGCTGCCGGAAGGCCGCCCGGACCCGGGCGATCTCCTCGGTGGCGTACGCGGTGTCGCACCCGAGTTGCCGGGCCACCGCCTCCGCGGACCGCGACTCCACCTCGACGGACCACAGCAGTTCCCCGTCCGCCTCCGGCAGATCCCGCAGCCCGCGCAGGGCGAGCGGCTGCTCACGGGGCGGGGCGGCGTAGCGGGCGGGGCGGTCCGAGGACAGCCAGACGCGGAACTCCGGGTCGAGCCGGTCGCCGTGGCGGTGGGCCTGCCAGTCGGCCGCGGTCGTCCGTACGGAGGTCAGGAACAGGGGAAGCCACGGCAGGCGCTGGCCCCAGCCCCGCGTCCGTCGGTTGCGGGTCTCCCGGATGCTCCGGCGGAACGCCTCGGTGGCGAGCCGCATTCCGTCCTCGGGGGTGGCGGTGCACAGCTCCGCGTAGTCGGCGACCGCGTCCCAGTAGGCATTCAGCAGGGCCGTCGCGGAGACGGTGGCGTCGGCTCCCGCATCGGACGCGTCGGCGTGACCAGATGACACGTGGGAGCCGTCGCGGGGGGATGAGTGGTCGGGCATGGAGGCAATTCCTCACTCACGAACAGCGGCGCCCCCGCCGGGGGGCAACTCTCTCACATGGGCCGCCGGATGGGCAGCCAAAAGCACAGCCACGCCTCGGAGTTGGGGATTGCCCTTTCGGGACGCGGCGAGCCTTTCACGCCGGTGACCAGGCTGACAAGAGACGATAGAGGAGACCGGACGGAATTCCGACCCATCTCGCGGACTATTCGGGCGCGTGAATTCGAGTGAACAAACGTTGGACTCGCGGTAACCCGGTAACCCGGTAACTCGGCGATACGAAGGCTCGGGCCGCAAAGGCCCGGGGGCCTCGCCGTCGGACGGTGGGAACTCCCATGAGTTCCTGGAGATTTACTTTTCACCTCACATCTCGAGCTCGGTGCCGTACTGCCGCAACCATGCGTCGATTCCCAGCGCCATCTCCACGCTCTGCCGGGATTCCCTGGCCCTCGCCCCGCGCCGCCCGCTCGGCCACCCCGTCTCCAGCACATGCTCGTGCGGTCCTTGCGGTCCTTGCGGTCCTTGCGGTCCTTGCGGTCCAGCAGGATCCGCCGGTGTCCCAGCACGGCGTGCGTGTCCAGCCACAGCCCCTCCGCGTCCGGCCCAGGACAGCTCATGGTCCGGTTCATCGCGTCGAGCACCTCGCGCTCGGCGGTCAGGTCCTGGTCGTAAGAGATCCATCCGGTGATGCCGTACATAGGCGATCCGGCTCCTCCGGTCGGCTGGCCCCGGCGCGCCGGGCCTTCGTGTATGGCCCATCGCGGGTGCACTTCCGCCGTCGTCCCACGGCGCAATGCCTCGGTTCCCAACGGTCGGCCCAGGCGGTTGCATAAGCCACCAGTAGCCTTAGGCAATGATCATTTTCCGGGCGCCGGGGGATTGGTGCGCGCCGGGGCGTGGGGTGGCTCTTTCGGGGGCGGATGTCCCGGGTGGCGGGTCGCTGGGTGTCAATCGCCGCATCGCGCCGCGAAGCGCCAGGTTCGGGCGCTAAGGTTCACTTCACACTTGAAATGTGTATCCATCAAGTATCACCATGCGGACGGCTGTCCGGGCGGGGCTCGGGGCGGCCGGTATTGGGGGGACCAATATGCGGGAGATGGTCAAGGGCGGCAACGTCGGCCTGGCGGCCCTGAGCGAGGACGCCGGGTCCGTGATCCTCAGCCTGAGCTGGAGTACCGCGACCGGAGACGGGGACGCGGACGTCTCCGTGCTGCTGCTGAACGCCGACGGCAAGGTGTGCAGCGACGCCGACTTCTACTTCTACAACAACCCGGCCGCCGCCGACGGAAGCGTGCAACTGCTGGGCAAGACTCCGGCCGCCGACGGGGACGAGGACCGCATCAGCCTCGATCTGACCGCGACCCCGCGGGAGGTGGAGCGCGTCGTCGTGGCGGCCAGCCGGTACGGCGGCGCCCGCTTCGGCGACCTCAGCGATCTGCGGATGACGCTTGCCGACCGGGCCGGAGAGGTGCTGCTGGGCTTCTCCGTCGACGACGCGAGCGTGGAGCGCGCGTTCGTCTTCGGCGAGCTCTACCGGCGCGGCGAGGAGTGGAAATTCCGGGCCGTCGGCCAGGGGTACGAGTCTGGACTGGCCGGTCTGGCCACGGACTTCGGCATCGACATCGATGATGACGCGGACGACGCGTCCGAGGAGGAGCCGGCACCGGAGGCCGAGACGGCGGTGGAACAGGCGCCGGCGCCCGAGGAGCCGGCCGGCGTCCCCGCGCGGACGGTGCTCAAGGCGCCCGTGCCGGAAGCGCGGTCGGCACCGGAAGCGCGGTCGGCACCGGACGCGGAGGCGGCACCGGCCCCGTCCAGGCGTCCCCGGACGGCGAAGAAGAAGGTCACGCTGCCCAAGGTCGCCAGGAAGTCGCTGGCCGAGAACGACTCCTGGCGGTTGGCCCGGCTCTTCCCCGTCTCCTCGCTCAAGAGCGACCGGGAACGCGAGATGCGGGCCACCTCCGTACTGCTGTCGGTGATCGCCCAGGTGCCGGAGTTCGGGCGCCGGCTCACCGCCGCCTTCGGCGCACCCGCCGGCCGCATGGAGACCTTCACCGAGGTCTCGCTGCCGCACGGAGGAAACGCACCCAAGCGTCCCGACGGCGTCATCCGGGTGGAGCGGGCCGGAAAGCTGTGGACCGCCCTCGTGGAGACGAAGACCAACGGCAATCCGCTCAAGGCCGAGCAGGTCCAGGACTACATGGACATCGCCGCCCGGCGCGGCTACGAGGCCGTGATCACGCTCTCCAACGATGTGGCGCTGGAGGGCAGCCCGCTGGTCGACGTCAAGATCGACGGACGGCGCAAGCACAAGGTCGCGCTGTGGCATCTGTCGTGGGCCGAGGTGACCCACCACGCCCAGATGCTGATCCGCCACGAAGGCGTCGGCAACACCGCCCACGCCTGGCTCCTCCAGGAGCTGCTGCAGTATCTCCAGCACGAGAACTCCGGCTGCCATGGCTTCCAGAACATGGGCCCGGCCTGGGTTCCGGTGCGCAACGGCATCGACGACGAGACCCTGTGCAAGGGCGACCAGCGCGCCATCGAGGTGGTCGAGAGCTGGGAGCGGCTCATCCGACAGGTCTGTCTGCGGCTGGGCGGCGAACTCGGGCAGAAGGTCCTGCCCGTCCAGCGCGCCCGGCGCGGCATCGACCAGAGCTCCCGCCATGCGGCCCTCGCCGACCGGCTCTGCCAGGATGGACGCCTCTACGCCGAGCTGCGCGTCGAAGGCAGCACCGGGATCCTCGCGATCGTCGCCGACCTGCGCACCGGCAAGCTGCGCACCTCCGTCGAGATTCCCGCCCCCGATCAGGGCTACCCCCTCACCTGGGCCAAGCGCCTGGTCCGGCAGCTCGCCGAGGCCCCGGCCGACCTCCATGTCGAAACCCTTGTCGAGGGGGAGAGCGGCGGACCGCGCGGCACGCTGGAGCGGCTGCGTCCCGAGCCGGGCGACCTCCTCCCCAAGGACGGCGCGCAAGTCACCGGCTTCCGGCTGTCCTTGTTCAAGGGCATGGGCAGCACCCGCGGCAATGCCGAGTCCGGTTTCATCCGCAGTGTCGATGACGCGGTGGACCGCTTCCACGCCGGTGTCGTCGCCCACCTGGAGCGCCGCCCGGCCCGTCGGGCCTAGTCCGCGGAGTGCGGCCGACCCGGGACGCGGCGTCGTTCGGCGGCGCCGCTGACCGGGCTTTTGGTCCTCACACGGACCGTGGGGCGGCTGTGTGGCGGACGTAACCCCTCGTGATCCGCGGCTGTGACGTGCTCGCAACCGGCGCTTTCTAGGGTGCCGGGGTGGGATGCGCCCACTGTGATCGCGAAAGGAACGTTGGTGACGGCATCGGCACGGGCGGCACGGTCGATACGTACGGTGTGCTCGTACTGCGGGGTCGGGTGCGGGATCGTGCTCGATATCGGGCAGGAAGGCGCGACCGGGCGCCGCACGGTGATCAAGGCGTCCGGGGACAAGGCGCATCCGGCCAACGCGGGGCGGCTGTGTACCAAGGGGGCGACCAGCGCCGAGATGCTTGCGGCGCCCGGGCGGCTGGGCGGGGCGCTGGTGCGGACGGATCGGGGGGCCGAGCCCGAGGGTGCCGGGGTGGACGCGGCGATCACGGCGACCGCGCGGCGGCTGCGGGCGATCCTGGACGAGCACGGGCCGGGCGCGCTGGCCTTCTATGTGTCGGGGCAGATGACGCTGGAGGCGCAGTATCTGGCGAACAAGCTGGCCAAGGGGTTCATCGGCACCCCGTGGATCGAGTCCAACTCACGGCTGTGCATGGCGAGCGCGGGCAGCGGCTACAAGCTGTCGCTGGGCGCGGACGGTCCGCCCGGTTCGTACGACGACTTCGACCGCGCCGATCTTTTCCTCGTCATCGGCTCCAATATGGCCGACTGCCATCCGATCCTGTTTCTGCGGATGATGGACCGGGTGAAGGCGGGCGCGAAGCTGATCGTGGTCGATCCGCGGCGTACCGCGACCGCCGACAAGGCCGGGCTGTTTCTGCAGATCCGGCCGGGGACGGATCTGGCGCTGCTCAACGGGCTGCTGTATCTGCTGGTCGAGGGCGGCCATATCGACCGGGAGTTCATCGACGAGCACACCGAGGGCTGGGCGGACATGCCCGGCTTCCTCGCCGGGTATCCGCCCGCGCGGGTCGCGGAGATCACCGGCATTCCGGAGGCGGACATCCGGGAGGCGGCGCGGTGGATCGGGGCGGCCGGGGAGTGGATGAGCTGCTGGACGATGGGGCTCAACCAGTCCACGCACGGCACCTGGAACACCAACGCCCTGATCAATCTGCATCTGGCGACCGGCGCGATCTGCCGCCCCGGCAGCGGCCCCTTCTCGCTGACCGGCCAGCCCAACGCGATGGGCGGGCGGGAGATGGGCTACATGGGGCCGGGGCTGCCCGGGCAGCGGTCGGCGCTGGACGCGGAGGACCGCGCGTTCACCGAGGAGCTGTGGGGTGTGAAGCCCGGGTCGCTGCGCCCCGACGGGGGCGGGGCGGGCACGGTCGAGATGTTCCGGCGGATGGCGGACGGCGACATCAAGGCGTGCTGGATCGTCTGCACCAACCCCGTCGCCTCGGTCGCGGGCCGCCGGACGGTGATCGAGGGGCTGGAGGCGGCCGAGTTCGTCGTCGCCCAGGACGCCTTCGCCGAGACCGAGACCAACGCCTACGCGGATGTGGTGCTGCCCGCCGCGATGTGGGCCGAGGCGGACGGCGTGATGATCAACTCCGAGCGGAATCTCACCCTCTCCCCGCAGGTGGTGGACCCGCCCGGGGAGGCGCTGCCGGACTGGCGGATCATCGCGCGGATCGCCTGCGAGATGGGGTTCGAGGACGCGTTCGGCTATGAGAGCGCGGAGGAGATCTTCGAGGAGATCAAGCGCGCCTGGAACCCGAGGACCGGATACGACCTGCGGGGCGTGACCTACGAGCGGCTCCGTTCGACGCCCGTGCAGTGGCCCGCCGCGTCGGCCGACGGCCCGAGCCGCAATCCGGTCCGCTATCTCAACGACGGTGTGAGCCAGGCGGCGTTGGCCGGACCGGACGGCACCCGGCCCCGGCTGGCGTTCCCCACGGCCAGCGGCCGGGCGGTGTTCCACGCACGCCCGCATCTGCCGCCGGCCGAGCTGCCGGACGACGACTTCCCGTACGTCCTGAACACCGGTCGGCTGCAGCACCAGTGGCACACCCTCACCAAGACCGGCAAGGTCGCCGGGCTCAACAAGCTCAACCCGGGTCCGTTCGTGGAGCTTCATCCCCAGGACGCGGAGGCGCTGGGGATCGGCGAGGGCGACGCGGTGGAGGTGGCCTCGAGGCGCGGCCGGGCGGTGCTTCCGGCGGTGGTGACGGACCGGGTGCGGCCGGGGAACTGCTTCGCCCCGTTCCACTGGAACGATCTGTTCGGGGAGTACCTCAGCGTCAACGCGGTCACGAACGACGCGGTCGACCCGGTGTCCTTCCAGCCGGAGTTCAAGGTGTGCGCGGTGTCGCTGGCCAGGGTCGCGGCGGCGGCCCACCCGCCCGCGGCGGCCCACCCGCCCGCGGGGGAGCATCCGCCCGTGGGGGAGCATCCGCCCGTGGGGGAGCATCCGCCCGTGGGGGAGCATCCGCCCGCGGGGGAGCATCCGCCCGCGGGGGAGCATCCGTCCGCCGGCGAGCACCCGTCCGCCGGCGAGCACCCGGCTTCGGCCGGCCCGGCGGCGCTCGCGGAGGTGTTCGGGGTGGCCGACATCAGGCCGCCCGTGCTCGCCGAGCACGAACGCCGGTATCTGCGGGGCTTTCTGGCCGGACTCGACGGTTCGGGCGCGGCGCCGGGCACCGACGCGGCCACGGCCGTACCGGTGCTGCCCCGGCACGCGCCCTTCACCCCGGAACACGTGCTGTGGATCAACGGCGTGCTGGCGGGTACGTACTCGCGCGCCACCGCCCCCCAAACCGCCCTGGAGGTGGCCTCTCCCGAGGCGGGGGACCATGGCCGCGAGGTGGTCGTGCTGTGGGCCTCGCAGACCGGCAACGCCGAGGACCTCGCCGGTGCCGCCGCCCGGCGGCTGACCGAGACCGGCCGCAGCGCCCGGCTGCTGGACATGAGCGACTGCACCCCGGCCGCCCTCGCCGCCCTCCCCCGCCCCGCCGATCTGCTCGTCATCACCAGCACCTTCGGGGACGGCGACGCCCCCGACAACGGCTCGGGCTTCTGGGAGTCCCTGGCCGCCCCCGGCGCGCCGCGGCTGGACGGCACCCGCTATGCCGTCCTGGCCCTCGGCGACTCCGCGTACGACGACTTCTGCGGCCACGGCCGACGGCTGGACGAACGCCTCGGCGAGCTGGGCGCGGTGCGGCTGGCGCCCCGTACGGACTGCGAACCGGACTACGACGAGCCCGCCCGGCAGTGGCTCGACGGGGTCCTCGCCGTGTTGGGGGGGACGGCACAGCCGGAGCCTGCCGACCCCGTCGCCGGGGCCGACCCCGTCGCCGGGGCCGACCCCGTCGCCCCCGGAACTCCCGCCGCCGAGCCGTCGGTCCACGCCGCGCCCGGCCCCGCCCGGCCCACCAAGGCCACGCCCTTGACCACCCGGCTGACCGGAAACCGGCTGCTGAGCAGGGCCGGGGCCACGAAGGAGGTGCGGCAGTTCGCCTTCGGCACGGCGGACGGCGCCCTGGCGTACGAGGCCGGGGACGCCCTCGGCGTCTGGCCCGAGAACTGCCCCGAGCTGGTCGCCGAATGGCTGGCCGTCACCGGACTCGACCCGGCGCAGGAGGTGGAGATACCGGGCTCGGACGACCCCCTGCCGCTCGCCGAGGCCCTCCACCGCCGTCTGGAGATCGCGAGGGTCACCCCGGACCTGCTGCGCTTCGTGGCGGACCGCACCCATGACCGTGACCTCAAACGGCTGCTGCGCCCCGACAACAAGGACGGTCTGGCGCAGTGGGCCTGGGGCCGTCAGGCGGTGGACGTCATCGCCGAATACCCCGTCCGCGCCTCCGCGCAGGAGTGGGCCGGTGTCCTCAAACGGCTCCAGCCCCGCCTGTACTCCATATCGTCCAGCCCCCTCGCCCACCCCGGCGAAGTCCGGCTCACGGTCTCCGTGGTGCGGTTCGAGAGCCGGCGCGGGGCCGCGCGCAAGGGCGTGGCCTCCGCCCATCTCGCCGACGCCGCGCCGGACCACTCCGTCCCCGTCTTCGTCCAGCGCTCCCCGCATTTCCGTCCGCCCGCCGACCCGGCGGCGCCGATGGTGATGGTCGGTCCCGGCACGGGCATCGCCCCCTTCCTGGGCTTCCTGGAGGAGCGCCGGGCGCGCGGCGCGACCGGGCCGAACTGGCTCTTCTTCGGCGAGCAGCGCAGCGCCACCGACTTCTACTACCGGGACGAACTGGATGCCATGCGTCGGGACGGCACCCTGACGCGCCTGGACACCGCCTTCTCGCGTGACCAGCGTGCCAAGATCTATGTCCAGGACCGGATGGCGGAGCACGGTGCCCGGCTGTGGTCCTGGCTCGAGGACGGCGCCCACTTCTATGTCTGCGGCGACGCGGGCCGTATGGCCAAGGACGTCGATCGGGAGCTGCGCGAGATCGCGATCGCCCACGGCGGACTGGGCGCGGACGCGGCCGACGCGTACGTGAAGCGGCTGGCGGCCGAGAAGCGGTACGCGCGCGATGTGTACTGAGCGCCGCAGACGCCAGCCCTCGACCCCTGATCGTTGACGTTATGCAATCCAAACGGGTCTCCTCGCCTCGCAGGCGCACGCCTATCATGGGCGGATGCACACCTACCGGATCGGTGAGGCCGCGGCCCTGCTGGGGGTCAGCGCCGACACCTTGCGGCGCTGGGTGGACAGCGGGCGGCTGACCGCGGACCGCGACGACCAGGGGCGCCGGATCATCCCGGGCGCGGCGCTCGCCGCGTTCGCCCGTGAGGTCGGCCGGAGCGCGGAGCGGGAGAGCCCGGGCTCCTCGGCCCGTAACCGCTTCAAGGGCATCGTCACCGAGGTGATCCTGGGCGATGTGTCCGCGCAGGTGGAGATCCAGGCGGGGCCGTTCCGGGTGGTGTCCATGATCAGCCGGGAGTCGGCGGAGGAGCTGAAGCTGGAGCCGGGCGTCCCCGCGGTTGCCGTGATCAAGTCGACCAACGTGGTCGTGGAAAAGCCGTGAACAGGAGAGGCCCTGTGACCATCCGTTCCGAATCCCGATCCCGCCGGACCCCGCGTGCGGTGGGCGCTCTCGCCGTGGCGGCGCTGGCGCTCACCGCCTGCTCCTCCAACGGCTCCGACCCGAACACGGACGCGGACTCGGATTCCGGATCCTCCTCGGAGAAGCTCTCCGGCACGGTGACGGTCTTCGCCGCCGCCTCGCTGAAGGAGAGCTTCACCGCGCTGGGCAAGACCTTTGAGAAGGAGCACCCCGGCACCAAGGTGGCGTTCAACTTCGGCGGCAGCGACGCCCTCGCGGCCGGCATCACCTCGGGCGCGCCCGCCGATGTCTTCGCCGCCGCGAGCCCGAAGACGATGAAGACGGTCACCGACCACAAGGACGCCCAGGGCACCCCGGCCACCTTCGTCCGCAACCAGCTGGAGATCGCGACCCTCCCCGGCAACCCGAAGAAGATCGCGACGCTTGAGGACCTCACCAGGTCCGGGCTGAAGGTCGCGCTGTGCGCCAAGGAGGTGCCGTGCGGGGCCGCCGCACGGAAGGCGCTGGACGCGGAGCATCTGAAACTCACCCCGGTCAGCTACGAACAGGACGTCAAAGCCGCGCTGATGAAGGTGCAGATGAAGGAGGTCGACGCCTCCGTGGTCTACAAGACCGATGTGAAGGCCGCGGGTGGCAAGGTGGCCGGTGTGGAGTTCCCCGAGTCGAAGAAGGCCATCAACGACTACCCGATCGCCCTGCTGAAGCACGCGCCGAAGGCCAAGGCGGCCACGGCCTTCATCGACCTGGTGAAGTCCGCGCGGGGCCAGAAGGCGCTCGGCGAGGCGGGCTTCCTAAAGCCGTGACCGACGCACCGACGGCCCCGCACGACGGGGCGGCCCCGGACGACGGGGTGGCCCAGGAGGGCAGGGCGGCCCTGGACGACGGGGTAGCCCAGGAGGACGGGGTGGCCCAGGAGGGCAGGGCGGCCCCGGACGACGGGGCGGACCAGGACGACGGGGCGGCCCTGGGGAGCACGACGGCCCCGGAGGACGGGCCGCGCCCCCGGCGTGCCGCCCGCCGGACCCGCGCCGGGGTCCCGCTGCCGCTGCTGGTGCCCGCCCTCGGCGGGATCGTCTTCCTGGTGCTGCCGCTGGTGGCGCTGCTGGTCCGGGCGCCGTGGCGAAGCCTGCCGGACCAGCTGACCGGCGTCGCCGTGTGGCAGGCGCTACGGCTCTCGCTCATCAGCGCGACCGCCGCCACCGCCGTGGCCCTGGTGCTGGGCGTGCCGCTGGCCTGGCTGCTGGCCCGCGCCCGCTTCCCCGGCCGCGGGCTGCTGCGCGCCCTGGTGACCCTGCCGCTGGTGCTGCCGCCCGTGGTGGGCGGGGTGGCGCTGCTGCTCGCGCTGGGCCGTAACGGGATCGTCGGCCGCTGGCTGGACTCCGCCTTCGGCGTCACGCTGCCGTTCACGACGGCGGGAGTGGTGGTGGCGGAGGCGTTCGTGGCGATGCCGTTTCTGGTGATCAGTGTCGAGGGGACGCTGCGGGCCGCCGATCCGCGCTACGAGGAGGCCGCCACGACCCTCGGGGCCTCACGCTTCACCGCCTTCCGGCGCGTCACCCTCCCCATGATCGCCCCGGGCGTGGCGGCGGGCGCGGTGCTGGCCTGGGCCCGGGCGCTGGGCGAGTTCGGGGCGACGATCACCTTCGCGGGCAACTTCCCGGGCCGTACGCAGACGATGCCGCTGTCGGTCTATCTGGCGCTGCAGAGCGACCCGGCCGCCGCCATCGCCCTGAGCCTGGTGCTGCTCGCCGTGTCCATCGCGGTCCTGGCCGGACTGCGCGAGCGCTGGCTGGCCACCTCATGACCACCCGCCCGCCGCACAACCCCCCGGCCGCCGGGACAACGGCCTTGACGGCCGGGTCCGAGGCCGGTCCCCACACCGGCCTCGACGCCCGACTCGTCGTCCACCGCGACCGCTTCCGGCTGGATCTGCACCTCACCGCCGCGCCCGGTGAGGTCCTCGCCCTGCTCGGACCCAACGGCGCGGGCAAGACGACCGCGCTGCGCGCCCTCGCCGGGCTCACCCCGCTCACCGCCGGGGCGCTCACGCTCGACGGCCAGGCCCTGGAGGATCCACGGCGGCGGTTGAGGACTCCGCCCGAGGATCGCCCGGTCGGCGTCGTCTTCCAGGACTATCTGCTCTTCCCTCACCTCACCGCCCTCGACAACGTGGCCTTCGGCCTCCGCTGTCAGGGCGTACCCAAGGCGGAGGCCCGTGCCCGGGCGGCCGACTGGCTGGCCCGGATGGGCCTGGCCGAGCACTCGGGCGCCAAGCCCCGCCGGCTGTCCGGCGGCCAGGCCCAGCGCGTCGCCCTCGCCCGTGCCCTGGCGACCCGCCCCCGACTGCTGTTGCTGGATGAGCCGCTGGCCGCGCTGGACGCCCGTACCCGCCTCGACGTCCGCGCCTCGCTCCGCCGTCATCTCGCCGACTTCGCGGCGGTGGCCGTGCTGGTCACCCATGACCCGCTGGACGCGATGGTGCTCGCGGACCGGCTCGTCGTGGTCGAGGAGGGCCGTATCGTCCAGGAGGGCACCCCGGCGGACATCTCCCGCCGCCCCCGCACCGACTACATCGCCAGCCTCGTCGGTCTCAACCTCTACCAGGGCCGCGCCGATGGCCACACCGTACGGCTGGACGGCGGCGCCACCATCACCACCACCGAGCACCTCACCGGCCCGGTCTTCGTCGCCTTCCCGCCCACGGCGGTCACCCTCCACCGCGACCGCCCCGACTCCAGCGCCCGCAACCTGTGGCGCGCCGAGGTCACCGGCCTCGAATCGCACGGCGACCAGATCCGCGTGGCCCTCACCGGCGACCTCCCGCTCCTCGCGGACCTCACCACCCTTGCCGTGGCCGACCTCGGACTCCACCCGGGCAGCACCGTGTGGGCCACCCTCAAGGCGACCCAGACTCACGCGTATCCGGCGTGAGGAGGCCCCGGCTCTGGAATGCTGGGGGACATGGGGGAGGGCGAGCGAGGTTCCGCACGGCGTCGGCACATCGTCGCGGGGGTGGTGAGCTGTGTGGCCATCGCGGTGGCGGTGGTCCACGTCGTCGCGCCGGACCTGAAGATTGACAACGTCACCGTGGCGCTGCTGGTGGTGGCCATCGTGCCCTGGCTGCGCGACTTGCTCAACAGCATCGAGCTGCCGGGCGGGTTCAAGGTCGAGTTCAAGGCCGTCGAGCAGCGCATCGAGGCGGCCGAGCGTGTCGCCGACGCCGCGCTCGTCGGCAGCGGCGACGACCTACCGGAGACCGACGACGCCACCGCGCTGGAGGATGTGCGCAAGCTGGCCGCCGAATACCTGGAAGTGCGCCGGTCGATGCGCAGCGGACCTGCCCGCACCCAGCGCCAGGCCGGCATCTTCGGCAGGCTGGTGCGGACGACCCAGCGGGTCGCGGCTCCCGCGCTGGACGACTGGCTCACCTCGCCCGACGGCGGGCTGCGGCTGGCGGCGTACGCGCGGCTGTACGCGGCGCCGGACCCGGCCGGGATCCACGCCCTGGCGGACGCCGTCGTCCAGGACCCACTGGCCTTCAACCAGTACTGGGGGCTCCGCGCGCTCGACAAGGTCGTGGATGCGGTCGGGGCCGAGGAGGTGCCGTCCGAGGTCGTCCGCCGCCTGGAGGACTGCCGGCCGCGAGGCAGTGACCGGGTAGCCCTGCTGCGGCGCCTGCTCGCCAAGCTCAACGGCCTGCCGTAGGCCGTCATCGCGCTGCCCGCGGACCACCGGGCCCATCCCTGCCGGCCTGGTTCGCGCTCGTCGTCTCCGTGCCGCTTGCCGCCGCTTGCCGCCGCCTTCGCCGCTTTCGCTGCCGTCGCTGCCCTCGCCGCCTTCGCCCTCGGCGCCCGCTGTCCGGACCCCGCTGTAGGGTCCGGCCCATGACCCGCTCCCGCACCCTTCTCGACCGTCTGCGCAACGACCCCCGGGCGGCCGAACTGGCCACGCACCCCTTCGACTTCGACATCGACACCGGGGACCACCATGTCGAGCCCGTGCGGCTGGCGTCCGGAGCCCCGCTGGAGGGGATCGCGGGGGACGCCGGTGGCGGTACGTACTTCCTCTGCGGCGATGGCGGCGGTGAGGACCGCCCGGTGCTCTTCGCCGACTCCGAGGGCTCCGCCGGGGTGATCGGCACCAACCTCACCGAGGCGCTGCAGCTGATGATCGGGCTGCCGTGCTGGGACGAAGCCCTGTACCGGGAGCGGCAGTTGGGGCGGGAGCTGAACGAGCCGGAGCTTGAGGCCCTCCGCGCCGCCGACGACGCGGAGTTCATCGAGGACCTCGAACTCGAGGACTTCCCCGGGATGCGCGCCGAACTCCTCGAACGCCTCGGCCTCGCCCCGCTTCCGCCCCTGACCCGGCTGCTGGAGCGGGGCCGCGCCGCTGTCGCCCTCGACCCCGACCATGTTCTCCTCAACGAGGAAGGCGACGCCTACCAGCAGGGGTGACGGTCTATTCGTCGGTGATGACCACCTTGCCGAAGTGGCCCCGGGAGGCGAAGTACCGGTATGCCTCCCCGGCCTCCGCGAACGGGAAGGCGCGGTCGACGACCGGGCGCGGCCGGTGCGGCTCGGTCGCGCGGTTCGTCAGGTAGTCGAGCGACCAGCCCCGCATCCGGACCAGCACCTCGCGCGGCCCGGGGGCGGGCCCCTCGCGCTCGTCCGGCCGGGGGGCGTCCACGCCAGTGAGGCGCGGCAGATGGTGGTACCGAGTCCTCATCGAACTCCTCCTCGGTCCTGCGGGATCCGGACGGCCTGGCCGCTGACCCGGATCCGGGGGTCGCCGGGGCGTACGTCCACCAGGAGATCGCTGGGCCGGCCCATGTCCTCGCCCTGACGGATGCGCACCCGGGTCTCCTCGGTGACCAGGCCGAGATCCCGCAGATACCCCCCGAAGGCGGCGGCCGCGGCACCCGTGGCCGGGTCCTCGACGACACCGCCGACCGGGAACGGATCGCGGGCGTGGAAGTCGAAGCGGTCCGGGCCGGCGCCCTCGCGCCACACCAGATGGACGGTGGTCCAGCCGCGCCGCCGCATCACCTCCTCCAGCGCCCCGAAGTCGTAGTCGAGATGCGCGAGCCGCTCACGGGTGGCGGTGGCGAGGACGAGATGGTCGTTGCCCGCGAAGGCGATACGGGGCGGGAGGGACGGGTCGAGGTCGCCCCGCGACCAGCCCAGCGCCGCCAGCACCGGCTCGACATCGGCCTCCTCGTCCGCCGGGCGGGAGCGGGTGGGGACGCTGGTGAGCGTGGCGCGCGGCGGACCGTCGCCGTCGGTCGAGGTCTGCACCCGGATCTCACCCGAAGCGGTGTCAAAGACCAGCTCACCGGGGCCGTCGCGCTCGGCGAGGGCGACCGCGGTGGCGATGGTGGCGTGCCCGCAGAAGGCGACCTCGGCGCGCGGGCTGAAGTAACGGACCCGGTAGCGGCGCGTGGCCTCGTCCCGCTCCGTGATGAACGCGGTCTCCGAGTAGCCGACCTGGGCGGCGAGGGCCGTCATGGCGGCGTCGTCGGACGCCAGGGCGCCGGCGTCCAGGACCACACCGGCGGGATTGCCGCCGGAGGGGTGGGTGGTGAAGGCGGAGTAGCGGAGAAGGTCGGTGTCGGTCATACGGCAACCGTTCCACCGGAGTAGGTATCGCGTCCAACGATTCCTTTCGCTGAACCCCATCGACTCATTCGATACCCGGCTACCCTGGCGGCCGTGGACACACGACTCCTCCGCACCTTCGCGGCACTGGCGAGGACAGGAAGCTTCACCGCCACCGCCGCCGAACTACATCTCGCCCAGTCCACCGTCACCGTCCAGATCCGCACGCTCGAACGGGAACTGGGCACCCGCCTCTTCGACCGGCTCCCCTCCGGCGCCCTCCCGACCAGCGCCGGCCGCCTCCTGCTCAAGGAAGCCGAGGACGTCCTGGACGCCGAGGCCCGCCTCCACGCGACGGCGGCCGCCACCAACGGCGACGGGGCCGACGGCGCCGTACGCGGCCATGTCGCTCTCGGCGCGGGCGAGTCCCTGTGCGCCTCCCGCCTCCCCGGTGTCATCGCCTCCCTGCGCGGCACCCACCCCGGCATCGACCTCCACCTCCACCCGGCGGGCAGCGCCGCCGCCGTGGAAGGGCTGCGAACGGGACGGCTCGACCTCGTGCTGCTCCTGGAGCAGGAGGTGACCGACGCCGACCTGATCGCCCGCCCCATCGCCCGCGAACCCCTCGTCTACCTCGCCGCCCCCGAGCACCCGCTCGCCGGACGGGCGGTGGAGTGGGACGAGTTGGCCGGGCAGAGCTTCTTCGTGCACGAACAGGGCTGCTCCTACAGCGACCACCTCGTCCGCAGGCTCCTCACCCTCCCCGGCCCCCCACCCCGCCTCACCCGCTTCGGCAGCATCGAAGCCGCCCGCTCCTGCGTAGCGGCGGGCCTGGGCCTCACCCTCCTCCCCCGCGCCACGGTCGAACGCCACCTCCGGGAAGGCGCCCTCGCCGAGGTCCACGGCCCCCCGATCCCCCCGGTCCCCGTCCACCTCACCCACCACCGCCGTCGCTGGACCAGCCCGGCGGCGCGGGCGGTGGCCGATGAGTTGACGCGCCTGATGCCGGCGAGCGGCTGAGGGCGTCGTTTCGCGGACGCCGTGCGGGGCCTGCGCCTCGTACGAGCTAGACGAGCTTGGCGCCGTCGTGGGCCCGGACCGCCGGGGGCGAGGCCGTGTCGAGGGCGTCGAGGATGCGGACGGCGTGGGCCTCGTCCGCGAGGTCGGGAACCTCCGCGCGGGTGGCCCAGCGCCAGGCACGGGTGCGGGCGCCTGTGGCGGGGGTGCCGTCGGCGGCCTCGCAGCGGAAGACGAGGGAGACGACCAGGCCGGTCATGTCCTTGTAGACACCGGTGAGGGCGGCCGGAAGCGCGATCTTGACGCCCGTCTCCTCGAGGATTTCGCGCCGCAGGGCCTCGGGAACGGTTCCGCCGGGGTCGAGCACGCCGCCCGGCGGTTCCCATGTGCTGCCGTCCCGCCGCTTGATCAGCAGCGCCCGGCCCCGCTCGTCGACGACGACCCCGGCGACGCTGACGCTGTGCGGGCGGTCAGTGGTCACGTTCCTCGGCCCTCTCGGCTGGCTGGGGTCCACACGGTAGCAACGTGCTGCCCGCCAGCAGCGTGGCATCCACCTCCTTGGTGAACGCCCCCTTGCCGCCGAGCACCGACGGTGCCGGGTCGAGACCCCGTCACGCTACCGTTACCGCTCCCGCTGCCGTCCTGTCAGCGGATCTCGACGGCGCCGTTGTCCGGTCGGCGCGGATCGTCGTCCTCCTTCTCATGGCCCTCCGGCGTGCCCAGGTTCCGCTTGACCGCGTCGAGGATGGTCAGGCCCTGGCCCACCAGCCCCGCCGCGATCTCGCCCAGCCCGTCGGCGCCGTTGAGGACGTTGACATTGGCCCCGGAGAGTCCGGCGGAGGCTTCCTTGACGATCTGCGGGAGCTGATCGATCAGCATGCGGTCGAGCGCCACCCTGCCGTGCGAGGCCGCGGCCTCGGCCTGGATCTTCATGCGCTCCGCCTCGGCCAGCGCCAGCACCCGGATCCGTTCGGCCTCGGCCTCGGCGGGCTTCACGATCTCGGCCACCAACTGCTGCTGTCGCAGATCGGCGGCGCGCTGGGCCAAGTCGGTCTGCGCGGCGAGTACTTCCTGCTGCGCGTGCGCCTGCGCGAGAGGTCCGGCCTGGGCGGCCTTGGCCTGGGCACGGTCCACCTCGGCGCTGTACTGGGCCTGGACGATCGCCGTCTGCCGGGCGTATTCGGCCTGGTTGCGCGCCGCCTCCTGCTCCGCCTCGGAGGACGCCTGGGTGGCCTGGGCCTGGGCGATCTGGGCCTGGCGCTGGATGGCGGCCTTGTGCGGGGCGGACATCGCGTCGATATAGCCGGTGTCGCCGTCGTCGATCGACTGGATCTGCAACGAGTCCACGATGAGGCCGATCCTGGCCATCTCGGTCTTCGAGGTGTCCAGCACCTCGGTGGCGAGCTTCTGCCGCTCCGTGATGATCTCCTCGACCGTCATCGAGCCGATGATGGCCCGCAGATGGCCCGCGAAGATCCGTCCGGTCAGCACCGCCATCTGGTCCTGGTCGGACAGGAACCGCTGCCCCGCGTTGACGACGCTCTCGGTGTCATTGCCGACCTTGAACGCGATGACCGCCCGCACCGTCAGCGTGATGCCCTGCTTGCTGACGCACTTCTCCTCGACCTCCGCCTCGCACATCGCCAGCGTCAGGTAGCGGACCTTGCGGAAGACCGGAAGCACGAACTTGCCGTGCCCGGTCACCACGCGAAACGGCGCACCCCCATGACCACGCCTTCCCCCCGAGATCAGCATCGCCTGGTCGGGGGCGGGCACGCGGTAACCGAACATCCTTTGTCTCCTCAACCGGCGTCGCCGGCGGCGCCGGACGACGCGTTCAATGGATCGGTCCACTCGATGACGTCGACCTGGCGAGTGCCACGGGAGTCGATCACCAGCACGCAAGCCCCGTGCGGCAGGGGCTCGGTGGACCAGGCGAGGAAGGTTTCCGAACCGCCTCTGACGCGCACCAGAACCTCGCCGGGACCGGCGTCGCCACGCGTGCCGATCACCAGCACCCCCGTGCGACCGATCACAGCGTCGTCCGGCGTCATACGACGGCCGCCCCCTCCCCCTGTGTGCTGCTGAAATCCCGACTGTAGCCCCGCTGTTCGACCCGGGACACGGGGGTATGTCGCAGTACGGCCCCGGTCACGTAACGGGTTCGTCCAGCGGGGCGGCGGGGACGAGGGCGATGGCGTCAGCCCGCCAGGGCGAGTGGTTGGGGGTGCCCGGGGATTCGGCCGCGTCCAGGAGGGCCGTCATGTCCTCGCGGGCGCGGGCCACGCGGGAGCGGACGGTGCCGATGGGGCAGCCGGTCGCGGCGGCGGCGTCGGCGTAGGGGAGGCCGAGCACCTGGGTGAGCAGGAACATCTCGCGGCGGGCCGGGGGGAGTTCGGTGAGCAGGTCGAGGAGTGCCACGCCCTCGTCGAAGCCGGGGAGGCCGGTGGGCTGGGCCCGTTCGGCGGCGGCCTGCCAGTCGTCGGTGTCGAGCACACGGGGGCGGACGGCCGCCCTGCGGTAGCGGTCGGCGACCGCGCGGCGGGCGATGGACATCAGCCAGGTGCGGGCGGAGGAGCGGCCGGCGAAGCCGGGGAGGCCGGTGAGGGCGCGCAGATAGGTCTCCTGGGTGAGGTCTTCCGCGCTGTGCGGGTCGGCGCCGAGGTGGATGACGAAGCGGCGCACGTCACGGCGGGTGGCGCGGATGAAGTGTTCGACGGCGTCGGGGTCGCCGTCGCGGGCGGCCAGCGCCCATGCGGTGATCCGCTGATCGGTGGCGGTGGCGGTGGCGGTGGCGTTGGTGACGGGGTGCACGGCTCGTACCGGGGCAGGAGGCATCGGCAGGCGTCCTTCGATATCGGTGGGCGGCACGCGCGGGTACGCCGCTTCCGCCGGGCGCGTTGGCGCACGGGAGCGGCGGGGGAGTCCGCGGTACCGGGGCATCAGGCCGACGCCGGGCAACGGGCGTCGGTAATCCGCCCGTCACCACCGGCACATCCCGGAGCCCGGGTGCGCGGGAGAAGGGCGGTCAGCAGGGGAGAGGGCCGCGCCCGGGCGGCCCTCTGCGCCGGATGACGTGGCACAGCAGCACACCGCGCAGCCGACGGGCGGCGGTGGGCGCGGAGGGCCACGCGGGCGGCGGCACCGTCCCGGCGCCCAGCATCCGCAGGGCGATGCGCAGCGGTACGAACACCGCGGCCGCGAGCGCCCGGCCGAGCCGGAACGCGGCGGCCTCACCGCGCCACAGCCACACCGCGCTGATCAGCGTGGCGAGCAGATGCGCGAGGGCCATGGCCGTGCCGCCCTGCCAGGGCCAGCCCGGCCACTCATGCCACGCCGGGCCGCCCATATGGGCCATGTCGTGCGCCATGCCGTGGGCCGCGCCGCTCGCCATGCCGTGGTGCATGCCCGCGTCGGCGGACGGTGCGCTCAGTGTCTCCGAGAGCATGAACAGCACATGCAGACCCAGCTGGGCGACGACCGTCGAGCCGGTCACGGCCAGCGCTCCGCGCTCCCGCCCGGTCAGCCACCACGCGGCGGCCGCCGTCGCGGCGAACGCGTGGCCCATGGCCCACAGCGGCAGCGTGCCGCCGGACGTCAGAGCGTGTCCGAGGGCCGTCACCACGACGCACACCGCCGCGAACACGGCGGCTCGCGCGAGGCGGAATGTCGACCCTGTGGGCATGGCGGTCATCGTGCCAGCGGCCACCGGGCGGGGGAATCGCCGGACCAATCTTCGTACGCGCGTGACAAACGTGGCGGGAGTGACCGATTCCGAGGGCCTCTGATGTGCCGCAGGTCACATCCACCGTGGGGATCGGGCCGGAACTCGACGGTCCGGCCGACCGACGACTCCACTGGCACGCCCGATGCAGGGGGGCCGTGCCGTGCCGAGTGATCCACCGAGCCGGGAGCCGTCCATGACCGCCGAACCCCTCTCCGCCGCGACGGACGACTCACCGGCCGACGCCCCCCGGCCCACCTCCCCGCCCCGCGGTTCGTCATGGTCCGCCCTGCGCCCGCTGGTGCTGCGGCTGCACTTCTACGCGGGCGTTCTGGTCGCGCCGTTCCTGCTGATCGCCGCCGTGACGGGGCTGCTCTACGCGGGTTCCTTCCAGGCCGAGAAGATCGTCTACGACCATGAGCTGCGCGTCCCCGTCGGGGACACCGAGCTGTCGATCTCCCGGCAGGTGGCCGCCGCCCGCAAGGCCCATCCCGAGGGCGAGATCAGCGCCGTACGGCCGTCGCCCGAGGACGGCGCCACGACCCGGGTGCTGCTGTCCGGCGTCAAGGGGATCGACTCCGGCCACACCCTGGCCGTGTTCGTCGACCCGTACACCGGCACGGTGCGCGGTGCGCTGGAGCAGTACGGATCGTCCGGCGCGCTTCCCCTCCGTACCTGGATCGACGAGCTCCACCGCGATCTGCACCTCGGCGAGACCGGCCGGCTCTACAGCGAACTCGCTGCCAGCTGGCTGTGGGTGATCGCGGGCGGCGGGTTGGTGCTGTGGTGCGCCCGCCGCCGCACCGGCAAGCGCGCCCTCGTCCTCCCCGACCGCACCGCCACCGGCCGCAAGCGGACCCTGTCCTTTCACGGCACGGTGGGCATATGGGCGGCGCTGGGCCTGTTCTTTCTGTCCGCGACGGGCCTGACCTGGTCCACCTACGCCGGTGCGAGCGTCGCCGACCTGCGGTCCGCGCTCGGCCAGACGACGCCCACCGTCTCCAGCACGGTCGGTGGCGAGCACGCCGGTCACGGCGCGGGTTCCGGCTCGATGCCGGGCATGGACATGGGCGGTACGGACGGCAAGGGCGGGCACACCGCCGACGTGGGTCTCGACGCCGTACTCAAGGCCGCCCGCGCCGAGGGCCTGGACAACCCGGTGGAGATCGTCCCGCCCGCGGACCACGGCAGCGCGTACGTCGTCAGCCAGATCCAGCGCAGCTGGCCGGAGAAGCAGGACGCGGCGGCCATCGATCCGGCGACCGGCGAGGTGACCGACGTCCAGCGGTTCGCGGACTACCCGGTGCTCGCCAAACTCACCCGCTGGGGCATCGATCTGCACACCGGAAACCTCTTCGGCCTCGTCAACCAGATCGCCCTGGCCGTTCTCGCGCTGGCCCTGATCTTCCTGATCGTGTGGGGCTACCGCATGTGGGGGCAGCGCGGCCGGGGCTCCGCCTTCGGCCGCCCGATCCCGCGGGGCGCCTGGCGCCAGGTATCGCCGTATGTCCTGGTCCCGTTGGTTGCCGCGATCGCCGTGCTCGGCTACTACCTGCCGCTGCTGGGCATCCCGCTCGCCGCGTTCCTGGCCGTCGACATCGTCCGGGGCCGGATCGCCACCCGCCGGACGTAACGACGCCCGCCAGGGCATGCCAAGCTGAGCGCCATGCGGCCTTCCCACAACCGCCGGCCGGCGCGGATGCGCTCCCTGCCCTGGCACATCACCCTCGTTCTCGTCCTCGGGGCAGGCGTGTTCGCCCTCACCGCCACGCTGCTGTGGGCGGCTCTGGGCTTCCCGGCCCTCACCGGTCCGCACGCCCTCGCGGCCGGGACCAAGTTCGACCTGGTGAAGCTCGCGCTGTCGGTGGTGGCGGGGGTGGGCGGCGTACTGGCGCTGGTGGTCGCGTACCGGCGGCAGCGCCTCTCGGAGGCCGCGGAGCGGCGCGAGGACATCAGGCTCTTCAACGAGCGCTTCATCACGGCGAGTTCGCAACTCGGCCATGAGCTGCCGACCGTACGGCTCGCCGGGATCTACGCCATGGCGGGCCTCGCCGATGACTGGGCCGAGGGGCGGCAGTCCTGCGTCAACGTCTTGAGCGCCTATCTCCGTATGCCCTATGAACCGGTCAGCACCTCGCCCTGGTATCTCGACGAGGAGGGCGAGATCCGGCTGTCGCTCACCCGGCTCATCACCGAACACCTACGGGAGGACGCGCCGGTCAGCTGGCAGGGCTGTGACTTCGACTTCACCCGGGCCCGCTTCCAGGCCGCGGACTTCAGCGGGGCGTGCTTCTCGGGCGGGGAGGTCTCGTTCAGCCTGGTGCGCTTCGACGGGGGACGGATCTCGTTCGACGGCGCCCGCTTCAGCGGCAGCCGCGTGCGCTTCGGCGGCACCGCTTTCCTCGGCGGGCAGGTCAGCTTCGCCGACGCGTGCTTCAGCGAGGGCCGGGTGACCTTCGACGGGGCGGTGTTCACGGGCGCCGCGGTCTCCTTCCGGGGCGCGCGTTTCACCGGGGCCGAACTCGATCTGTCGTCCGTCGAGCCCGAGAACTACGCGGTCCCGCCCGAGTTCGACCCCTGGGACACCCCACCGGCCGGTCTGCTGCTGCCCCGGCCCCGGACGTCCGGCTGATCGGCGGACGGGGCCCGCCTACGACGCGTCGTCCTCCGTGTTCTCCGCCGCGTTCTCCTCGAAATAGGCGTCCAGCACCGCGTCCAGCTGCGCCGTCCACTCCTTGAGGACGCTCTTGGCCGGCGCCTCCACATCGGCCTCGTACCAGCGCCGGTCGGTCGTATAGACGGTGACGGAGAACCGCTTGCCGAACCGCGGAGTGCCGATCTCGACCGCGCCGATCTCGTGCCAGCCGAAGTCGGCCTGCTCGCCGTCGAGCCGGAAGGTGATGCCCCGGCGCCCGGCGGTGATCACCCCGCGCCGGTCGGAGGCATCGAAGGCCACACCGCCGTCTTCCTCTTCGGGGTCCTCGGGGCCCTCGGGGTCCTCGGCATCTTCGGCGTCCTCGGCGTCTTCGGCGTCCTCGGGGGCGTCAGAGGCGTCGGGGGCCTCCCCCTCCTTCCCCTGGCCGTCCTGGTCCTCGGCCTCGTCCTCGGCCTCTTCGGTCTCGACGTCGTCGTCGGCGTCGATATCCTCGGGCGGATGCTCCGCCGTCTCTTCCGGGGCTTCCTCCTCCGCGTCGGCAGGGCGCGGGGACGTCAGACCGGGTATGTACCCCGGATCCGTCCCGGCTGTGTGCATGGGCGGGATGATCGGTCCTGTGCTCTGCTCCACGGCGGGAAGTATTGCGGATAAACCTGTGGCGGCGACAGCCAGCCCCAGGCCCAATCGGGCGCACGGGCCGATTCGGCGGGCTACGTGACGTCGATGCCGTACTCGGCGACCAGCGCCTCCAGGCCGCCGGTATACCCCTTGCCTCCGACGACGAAGTCCCAGTCGCCGCCCGCGCGGCGCCGGAAGGAGCCGAGCACCAGCGCGGTTTCGCCGGAGCGGCCGTCGGAGACCTCGAGTTGGCCCTGCTCGGCACCCGCCGCGTCCAGCAGCCGGATCCGGGCGTCGATGAACCGGGACAGATCCGCCCGGGGATCGACGGCGCGGTCGGCGGCGGCGACGAGGACGAGCCGGTCGGCCCGCTCCGGCAGCGCGTCGAACGCCACCCGGATCGCCGCCCTGTCCGGTGCGGAGGCGGCCACCGCGCGGACGGTCCCGTCGGGGGTCCGGGGGTTGTTGAAGAAGACGAAGTGGTCCTCGCTCAGCACGCGCTTCCCGTGGCAGACGAGGGCGCAGACGTCCAAGGCGACCTGGCCGGACCAGGACAGGCCCAGCACGTTGTGGTCACCCGCCGCATCGGCGGCACCCTGCGCGTCCGCCGCGGGAGGCGCCGGTCGCCGTGCCGGCCCCCCACGCCCCCCGGCACTCCCGCCCCTGCCACCACCCTCGCCGAGCCGGCCGCGCAGCCCGTGCCGGTGCAGCAGATCCACGAGTTCGGCGCCGGATACCAGCTCCAACGGCTTGCCGTCCGCGAACGTATGCGACCCCGGCCCGAACCGCGACGTGGTCACCAGCACCCCCTTGTTGGCCCCGGTGGCCTGAACCGTGCCGTACAGATCGCGGACCGCCGCCGGCGGCACGGTATTGCGGTAGCGCTTCACCTGCACCACGATCTTGCCGCCCCGGATGGGCGTCGGATCCATGGCGTCCACGTCCACCCCGCCGTCGTTCGAGCGCTGGGTCATCACCGCCCGCATCCCCATGGCCCGGAAGAGATCGGCGACCAGCGACTCGAAGGCGACCGGGTCCATCTCGTTCAGATCCGGCTCCTCGCCACCCTCCCCGCCCCCGCCGTGGGTGATGACGCCGTCGCCGACCTCGTCCGGCGTCCGGCCCGGCCGTACGGCGGTGCGCTGGTCGGGGCGGGCGGAGAGCCGGCCGCGGAGTCCGTCGGTCAGGCAGTCCACCGGGCTGACCTGCTCCAGATGCAGCTCGCCGAAGGCGGTGCGCGTGGCCATGACCGCGGCCAGGACGATCCTGGCCCGGCGGCCGGTCGCCGGATCGTGGTCGTCCACAAAGCCGTTCAACGCGACCGAGTCCAGCGCGCCGGACTCATCCGCCGCGAACAGATCGCGCAGTGCCAGCAGCACGCACTGCGCGAGGACGTCCCGGTACAGCGCCCGGCGCTGCGCCATCGGCCGGGCCGTCTCCTTGAACTGGTCCACGGAGGGCAGATACCGCACCCATCTCGTCTCCGGGACGATGTCGTAGCGCGGCAGCTCCCAGTCCAGCACCAACTGCCGCTCGCCCGGGTCGTACGCGGCGGACACCTGGCGCGGGAAGCCCTCCGGCCATGCCGTGGAGGCGTACAGCGCCGCCGAGAAGTACTCCACCGCCGCCTCGGCGTCCCCCGCGCGGAGCGCCGAGACCAGCTCCGCGATCCCGGCGTTGTGCCGCCGGATCTCGGCCAACTGGGCCTCGGCCCACTGGTCGTACTGGTGCCGGTACGCCGCCAACTGCTGCTGCCGCCCCGCCTCGGCGGCCTGCGCGGCCCGCAGGTCCCGCTCGTACCGCGTCCGCGCCTCCTCCTCCGCCCGCGCCCGCCGCATGCCCCAACCGCCGTCCTGCACGCCGTACTGCCGGGGATCCGGCATCGGTACGGGATGGGCCAGCTGACCGGGCGCGAAGGGCTCGATGGCCTCCGCACGGACGAGCGCCGCCGTGTTGAAGGCGGGCGCCCGGCACCCGGTGGCCAACAGCCCCCGCAGGGCCTCGACCCGCGCCTCCACCTCCTCGGTCTGCCGCCGCGCGTCCGCCTCCCGGTGCTGCCGGTACGCCGCCTGCCGCTCCCGTTGGCTGCGCGCCAGATCGCGCTCGTACGCCCGCTGCTCCCGTTCCTGCTCCCGCCGGGCCGCCTCCCACTCCCGTTGCCGCGCCTCCTGCTGCCGCTGCTGTTGGCGCTGCGCCTCGGCCCAGATGCCGATCAACCCGCTTGAGCGACGACTCATGCGGTACCCCCCTACCCCCGGGACAGCCGTCCCATGACCTGCACGTCGGCGCCCCCCGGCGACCGACGGTAAGGACACGACTTTAGTGGGCGACCGGCGGATGGGGACATACCGACGCAGTCACGGTCCCTGCCGAACCATCGACACGGCCGGCGATCCGATCAGGCCACATCAGATCAAGGCGGTGCGAAGAGGGCAGGAAAGCGGGGCGCGAGCCAGGGCTTACGGCCCCAGGCGAGGACGTGGCCCCGGGCGACGGCGCCCCACGGGCCGAGGCGGCCCAGCGCCATCAGGAGGAAGGCGACCGGCTCGGTGAGGATGGTGCAGTCGGGGCGGCTCGGAGGCTGCGGGCTGACGGCCAACGCGCCGTCGGTGAGGGTGGCGCCGAAGCCGGCGCCGCCCCGGAGCCGGACGGTGTAGCGGGCCGTGAGCCCGGCGGTGGCGGCGGCATCCACGACCCGGGGCATGGCCGTGAGCAGAAACGGCAGGGTCAGCTCGACCCGGACGCGGTCGATCATGTGCGGACGGCCCAGTGCGCGGGCGAGGTCGTAGCCATGGCCGAGCATGTGGGTCAGCAGATACGAGCCCAGGACGTCCCGGCTCATCGGCCCCAGCGGGGTGATCGGATCGACCTCCGGCGCGGGCCCGGCCGCCGCCTCGAGGAAGGCATCGGCCTGCTCCACGATCATCCTGGCCAGCGGCTCGGCCGCCCGCTCCCCGAACACGGCGAGCGCACGCTCATTGGCCGCCGCCAGGCTACCCGGCGTGCCGTCCCCGTGGCTGCGCGCCCTCCCGGCCGCGACGTCCGCCATCAGCTCGTTCGCCTGCGCCAGATGCGCCGCCGCCTCACCGACCGTCCACTCCGACCCCGGCACCGGAACCCCGGTGCCGGCCGCCCCGCGCAGCAGTACGGCGATGTCCTCGGCGGTACCGCGTATCGCGTCACCGAGCCCTGGGGGCAGCGTGCCCCGTATGTCCTGCTCTGTCACCGATTCCACCGCTCTCACTCATCGCCCTCGCCCCCCGCGGATGAGCGGGGATGGCTCGCCCCCCGCGGATGAGCGGGGAGGGCTCGCCCGCCGTACCCAATCAGCCGCCGGGCCCCGCGACAAGGGCCCGGGCCCGACGGACGGTGGGGCCCCGCATGTCATCTCGGGGCGTCATCCCGGGGCGTCATCCCGGGGCGGACGGGGACCGCCGGGCCGTCGGCCGGTCCGGGCGTACGGAGAAGGCCGTGTCTCCGGCCATCGCCACGATCGCGTCCTTCGCCAGCAGCACGCTCGGCGTGGTGTCCCCCGCCCTGAAGCCGGGGTCGCCCAGCGCGGCGGTACGCCACTTCTCCGCTCCGGTGTCACGGTCCAGCGCCAGCAGACGGCCGAACCGGTTGGCGAAGTAGACCTGCCCGTACTTCCGCGACTCCACCGGCGCGGACAGGCTCTCCGTGTCCGTCGCCCGCTGCCACAACTGTCTGCCGCTGTCGGCCGATATCGCGGTCACCGTCCCGTTGGCCTGGGCGGAGTAGACGACACCGCTCAGGAGGGTGGCCGAGCCCCGCAGCGGACGCTTCAGCGCGGTCCGCCTGACCTCGCCGGTACGCGGATCCACCTTGAGCAGCGCGTCGTACGGCCGCTCGTACCCCGCTTCGTACACCTCCTTCGCCGTCCGGGGGGCGAGGAAGAGGAGTCGCCCGTCGGCCGCCCCAAGGCTCAGCGTCTTGCGGGGGAGGCTCGCGAGCTCGCGTCGCGTACCGCGGGAGGGATCGAGCCGCAGCAGGGTGTACGGACCCTCGGCCGTCGGGTCACCGTCCGCCTCGGGGGGCGAGCACATGCTGTACGGGGCCCCACCCAGCACCTTCCCATAACAGACCTTCCCGCCCGGCGTCGGCGACTGCCACAGCAGCCGACCGGACCTCCCATAGGCGCGGAACCGCGTGTGCCGGGGCGACAGCGTCAGCAACGTGCCGCGGAACAGATGCGCCGGATCGGACACGCTGATCTCGCGCGCCCACCGCCGCTTGTTGGTGTCGGTGTCCAGCGCCACCACGCGTCGTCTCTGGTCGGTGGACTCCTCGTAGACGTAGACGAGCCCGTCCCGCACCCCGATCGGCCGCGCACGCTGCGGCCTGGTGCCCGTCCGCCACAGGACGCGACCGGTGGCGACATCGACCTTGGCGACCGTGAAGCCGCTTCCGCCGCAGTACAGCGCGGGGCCGTCCGACACACAGCCGGAACCCCCGTAATCCAGCGGCGGCTCCTGCGACTT
This sequence comes from Streptomyces sp. NPDC005266, assembly GCF_040607655.1. Taxonomy (NCBI): domain Bacteria; kingdom Bacillati; phylum Actinomycetota; class Actinomycetes; order Kitasatosporales; family Streptomycetaceae; genus Streptomyces; species Streptomyces sp. NPDC005266. The sequence continues at coordinate 54,083 of NZ_JBEXHC010000014.1, read as the reverse complement.
GTACCGAAGCGCCGTCCGCCACGGGCGCCACCGCTCGGGCAGCGCCACGGGGCGCGAGCGAGGGCCGGCGGACGCGGTGGACGCATCCGACGGCGCCTTCGAACCCGGAGCGAGGACCGTGGCCGCGATGCTCAACCCACCGACGGCGAGGGCGGCGCCGACGCCGATGAGGACCCGCCGCACTCGACGGCCGCGGCCGGTGCCGGGCATGGCGGGGGCCGGGGCCCCGTCCTCGCCGGCGGACGGGGCTTCCGGAGAAGCGCCGACGCTGGGGGGAACCACCACGGCGACATCCGGCAACGCCCGGAGCAGCCGGTGCAGCTCGGCCAGTCCCGGCCGCACGTCCGGGTCCTTGTCCAGGCAGCGCTCGGCGATCCCCCGGAGCGGTTCCGGGACCCCGTCCAGCGTCGGCGGCTCGTTCATCACCTGGTAGCCCGACAGGTAGGGGCTGTCGGCGTCGAACGGTCCGGCGCCCCTGGCCGCGTACACCAGCAGCGACCCCAGCGAGAACACATCCGAGGCCGCGGTGACCTCCCGGGGAGAGCGCAGTTGCTCCGGCGACATGAAGGGCGGGGTGCCGAGCAGCCGCCCGAGGGTGAGGGTGAGCGTCTGGTTGTCGGCGGCGCGGGAGATGCCGAAGTCGATGACGCGTGGCCCGTCCTCGGCCATCAGGATGTTGGCCGGTTTCAGGTCCCGGTGCACCACCCCGACCTGGTGGATGTCGCGCAGCGCCTCGACGAGCCCGAGCCCCAGCGTCCGTAACTGCCGCCCACGGAGCGGGCCGTCCTTGCGCACGACCTGGGACAGCGTGCGCCCCGGCACGTACAGCGTGGCCATCCACGGTCGCTCGGCATCCGGATCGGCGTCCACCACGGGAGCGGTGAACGCCCCGCTCACCCTGCGCGCCGCCGCGACCTCCTGCCTGAAGCGCGTACGGAACTCCTCGTCCTGCGCGTACATCTCGTGCACGACCTTGACCGCGACCTGCCGCCCCGAGGCCGAGCGTCCGAGATAGACCACCCCCATGCCGCCGGAACCGAGCCGGTCGAGCAGAACGTAGCCGCCCATGGATTCCGGATCACCGGTGCTCAGCGGCATCGTCGTTTCCCTTTTCCCGTCTCCGGAGCGGCTGTCAGCAGCACCAGATTAGGGGTGGCAGTCCACAGCCGGACGACGATGGCAGCCGAACAGCCCGAAGACGATGGCAGCCGGACAACCGCGTGTGCGCGGCCACATTCGCAGGCGGTAAAGGCGGAGGCGGGCGAGGGTCAGGACCCCTTGCCGGACTCGGCCGGGTAGAAGGTGACCAAGGTGGCGCTGTCGTCCTGGGCGACGATCCGTACGGCCGTCTCCGGGACGTCCAGTGTCGCGACGTCGATCTCCTTGGGATGCGCCACCATGTGCCGCAGCACGACCGGGTAACGCGGCGAGTCCCCGCCGACCGCGGCGACCGCCACATCGTCCTTCGGGTCGTAGGTAAGGGAGGAGAAGGGCAGCCGCTCGGCCTCGTACCCGTGCGCGACCGGCGGGTCCAGCACTTCGATGGAGACGAGCTCCCCGCCATGGTCGGCGGTGACCTGGTCAAGCGCGGTCCGCCAGTCCTTGCGGTCGAGCGTTGCGGTGTCGGCCATCGTCGATCTCCCTCTGGGCTGCTTCTCGTGGATTGCGCTCCTCTACGACGTTCGCCGCCGCCGTCCTGCGCTGCCACGTCCCACCAGGTCGAACTGGCCCGGACACGCTTGGCCTGCCGGTACGAGACCCCGTCGTGGGCGCGGACGGGGGCCGGTCCGGCAACAAAGCAGCCCCAGGACGCTGGCCTGGGGCTTTGCAGTCCCTCCGCCGAACTCCACGCGCGGCAGCGGGCACGCACGGTCACACCGTGTGCACATGCCGCAGTCTCGGGCGTCTGGCCTGCACGGGGGCCGCTCCGGGGGTTCTGCCGCGCCGGTCTCGTGATTGGACACTCGTCTTTGGGCTCGGATAAATTTTCAGAACGGCGAATCTGGAAGAGTTGCTGCATCATCGGTTGGCTCCGGCGTTCGAAGCGGTGGCAAGTGCCCCCGTCGACCCGGCCATCCGACGATCCCAGCACGCACACTTCCAGTCCGACGCCGCTCTCGCCCTGGTGCGCAAGACCGGTGGCAACCCGCGCGAACTCGCCGCTCGGGTCGTGGAGGCTGCCCAGCTCGACGACCTGTGCTCTTCGGTCGAAATCTCCGGCCCCGGCTTCATCAACCTGACCCTCGCGGACGAGATCCTCGGGCGGCTCCTGGCCGACACCGTCGGTGACGAGCGCCTCGCCGTCCCGCAGGCCAAGGCCCCGGAAACGATCATTGTTGACTACTCCGCGCCGAACGCCGCCAAAGAAATGCACGTCGGCCACCTCCGGTCGACGATCATCGGTGACGCGGCCGTGCGCCTGCTGGAGTGGCAGGGTCACACCGTCATTCGCCAGAACCACATCGGTGAATGGGGTACCCCCTTCGGCATGCTCGTCGAGCACCTCCTCGACATCGGTGAGTCCGAGGCCGCCCATGAACTGTCGGTCGGTGACCTCAACGGCTTCTACCAGGCCGCTCGCCGCAAGTTCGACGCCGACGAGACATTCAAGAATCGCGCCCGCAAGCGGGTCGTTCTGCTCCAGAGCGGCGACGAGCGGACCCTGCGTCTTTGGCGCACTCTCGTCGAGGAGTCGAAGAACTACTTCATGACCGTCTACGGTCTCCTCGGCGTGCTGCTCACCGAGGACGACTTCTTCGGCGAGAGCTACTACAACGACCAGCTCCAGTCGGTCGTGGACGAGCTCGGTGAGCTCGGTCTCCTCAGGGAGAGCGAGGGCGCTCAGTGCGTCTTCCCCGAGGGCTACACGAACCGCAACGGCGACCCGCTGCCGATCATCGTTCGCAAGGGCGACGGCGGGTTCGGCTACGGCGCCACCGACTTGGCCACTATCCGCCACCGTCTGCGGAACCTGCAGTCGAGTCGGCTGCTCTACGTCGTCGGCCTGCCCCAGCGCCAGCACCTGGAAATGATCTACGAGGTCGCCCGGGACGCCGGCTGGCTCGTTCCGCCCGCGCGCGCCGAGCACGTCGGCCACGGATCGATCCTCGGTGACGACGGCAAGATGCTCCGCACCCGTGCCGGCGTCTCGGTGAAGCTGGTGGACCTGCTCGAAGAGGCAGTGATCAGGGCATCCGCGGTCATCGCCGAGAAGAACCCGCAGCTCGACGCGGAAACCCGCGCAGCCGTGGCCCGAGCCGTGGGTATCGGAGCGGTCAAGTACGCGGACCTCTCGACCGACCGGCGCAAGGACTACACCTTCGACTACGACCGCATGCTGTCGTTCGAGGGCAACACCGCGCCCTACCTGCAGTACGCGCGAGCCCGGATCTGCTCCATCTTCCGGCGTGCGGGTGTGGAACAGCCGCTGCGGGGCGTGGACTCCATCGTCATCGCTGAGCCGGCCGAGCGCGCGCTCGCCCTGGAACTCCTCGAGTTCGGCGGCCTCGTCTCCGAGGTTTCCGAGACGCTGGAATTCCACAAGCTCGCCAACTACCTGTACAGCCTCGCGAGCGCGTTCACGAGCTTCTACGAGAAGTGCCCGGTGCTGCGCGCCGAGGGTGACGTCAAGCAGAGCCGACTGGCCCTGTGCGACCTCACCGCGCGGACGCTCGAACTGGGTCTGGGCCTGCTCGGTATCGAGGCGCCCGACCAGATGTGACGGCCGGCGCCCCGCTACCGACGCGGAGCGGGGCGCCAGTTGATCAACCCCGTTGAGGAGTACGACCCGCACCACTGGTCGTACTCCTCAACGTCGTTCACCCCGTGGTCGAGGACGGCGCGATAGACGTCGATCGACCGGTACTCGGTCTTGCGTGCCAGCAGGCCCTCCTTGATGCGGAGGATCCTGCTGTGGGTGCCGGGGCAGAGTGCCGCGCGCATCGGTGCGACGAGGTCCGCCGACCGCGGTCCCACATAACCGACGGGCAGCAGCCACATCTGCACGGCCCACGAGACCTCTTCCAGCATGTAGTGCAGCTCCCAGCCGAGACCGGCATCGGGTTCGTTCACGGCGTTGATGAACAGCACCTTGTGCACCGCCGGATCGCGTGCCCAGGCGGATACGAGGGAGAACCCGGCGTCGACCCTCAGGTCCCCGAAGATCTCGATGTCGATGTCGGAGGCGGCCAGCAGGTCGTAGGACATGGCTCCACAGAGTCGGGGCTCGCCGAAGCGTTCCCACCGCTGCATCGGCTGCAGCAGGTCGAGAACCGCGTGTGCCTGCTTCTGCCGGGCGTCCTGCCGGCGGAGTACGGACGCGTCGTCGTCGTGTTCCGGAGCCACGTGTGCCGCCGTCGTCACCGAGCCGTCGCCATAAACCCGAAGGCCCGGCAGGCCGCGATCAGGCCGGCCGGCACTTCGGAGTCCGCCGGCATCTCGCGACCCGGCATGACGACGCCGCTCCTGATCCTCTCGGTGAAGTCGCCGTCCCCTGAACGAAAGGGCCGTGATCGGCATTGCCGTATTCGAGCATCCCGGGTTCCCACTCCACGTCCAGGTGAGCGCAGACGCGCTCTCCCTGCGCTGTGCGTCGCCATGTCGAACCTGCAACCACGCCGGCCCGGCAGAAGGAGGTCGCGGACGGCCTCGACCCCCGGACGTCCCGGTCAGCTTCCACTGGACGACCCAGAGGTGGGCGTGCCGGCCAGTGGTTGTTCAGTCCACACGGTCTTGCCCTCGCGGGTGTAGCGGGTGCCCCAGCGCTCGGCCATTTGGGCTACCCAGCCGCCGGCTCTCCCGCACCTCGCCGCGGCGTCCTTGACGGCCGACAGATCGCGGTCATCCGCCAGGACATCGAATGCCGGACGGCCGATCACATCGGTGTCCGGGTGGCCGAGCAGCTCCTGGGCCCGCCGACTCCACCCCACGACGGTTCCCCGGTCGTCGAGCACCGCCAAGGCGGCATGATCCAGTGCGAACGGATCGTCATGGCGCTCGCTGAGCTCCGTCACCCGCTGCTCGACCGCTGGACACCACCTCGTACACGGTTACCAATGTTCTGCCCCGGGTCTTCGTCCGCTGCCGATGCCGGATGATCTGCTGATGCCATGTGAGCCTAATCCTGCCCGATGGGACGGCAGCGAAGGCCGGGCTGAATGAATCGGATCCCGACGCGGGTGGGGAGGTCTTCCTGGGCATCCTCGCGCACAAGGGTGAAAGGCGGACCTGTACAAGGCCGACCTCACCGTGCCGTGGGCATCCTCGCGCACAAGGGTGAAAGCGCCGATCGCATCCCCGGCCTCGCAGTGGACGTGGCGTGTGCCCCTTCCGCAGGTGGTGCGGATCCGGTGCGAGGCGCTCAGCGCGGCCGGGAATGAAGGAGCTTGGGAATCAACGGCGCTCTCCGGGGCTGTGGTGCGGCTGAACACGAAAAACGTGGCATGAACGCGTCGGGGCGGGTGCGGTGAGGTGGGGCGACGCGGCCGATGAGCCCTGTGTGTGGGGGCTGCCGTCGGGGCCGCCGCGCCCCGCCCCAGGGGCGAACCTGCTGGTCATCCTTCTACCGTGACGAGACGGTCGGCCGTGCCCCCGCACCACTCGACCAGGAAGAGCGTCGCGCGCTCCCGCTCCTCTTGCGGTCGAGGTGCTTGCTCTGCTCGTGCACGTGGCGGCGTATCTCACCGTTGTGCTCCTGGTCCTTTCGCCACTGAAGGCGCTGGCGTTCGTTGTGGTCCACCAAGCCCTTTTCGGCCTGTACATGGGAGCTTCATTCGCCCCCAACCACAAGGGGATGGCGATGCCGGAGGAGCATGACCGCCCGGACTTCCTGCGCGGCCAGGTCCTCACCTCGCGCAACGTGCGGGGTGGGCGTGTCATCGACTTCGTGCTCGGCGGCCTGAACTACCAGATCGAACATCACCTGTTTCCCAGCATGCCCCGGATCGCCCTGCCGGCCGCCCAGCCCCTGGTCCGTGCCTACTGCGCCGAACTCGGCCTGCCTTACGCACAGACGGGCCTGGTGGACTCGTACCGACAGGCACTGCGCCATCTCCACGCGGTGGGAGCACCCCTGCGAGCCGAACCGCGGGCATGACCCCGGCGCGGCGTCGAACCACAGGTCCCCGGAGCTCCCCGACACCCCACCCCGACACCCCCGCGACGCGCTCTCAAGATCGCCGTGAGCGGCGAGATCAGTGCGGAGCGAGCATTGCGCCTTCCCTGCCGTCGCGCCGACATCGGCACAACGGCCCCGGAGCAGAAACACCGGGGCCGCCCTTCCGGGTCGGTTGCACGTGAGAGTGCACCGGCCCACTCACCATGGTATGCCTGGCGTTCATATCCGGCATGAGAGACTTTTCGGGGTCCTGATCTTCTGTGAGCGCGCCGACGCGGACGACGCGGACACGGGCCGGCGGTGCCCCGCCCGCACCCGCCGCCGGGCATCGCCTCAGACTTCGTCCGTCTGCGTGCGGTCTTGCCCGGAGGACTGACTCGCTACCAGCCAGGACCGCGCCGGCTCTGCCGTGTGCGTGGTGTCCACGGTGAGGTGGAGGCGGGTTCCGCCGTCGGCGCCGGCGGGGTAGCTGCGCTGTTCGATGCTGGCGAAGCAACGACGGAGTACCTCTGCGACCTGACGGGCAGCCTCGGGGGACGCGGAGACGATACGTACCTCGGCGCGCCCGGCCGAGGATGGTTGCGGCGGCTTCATGGTGACCTCGTTCATCAGGAGGAAGTGGCGGTGGGCGTGGGACCTCGCTTCGCACCCACCGGCCCAGGTAAGGAAAGGGTCATCCGTCGTTCGCGGCCCCGTCGCGGTCTGCTCCGTCGTTCGCGGCCCCGTCGCGGTCTGCGGGGTGAGGAGCGGACGACGGGTGATCGGGCGGGCTCGCCGGCCCTCGGCTCTTCCGGCTCCGTCGGCCGATTCCCGGCAGGGCATCGCTGTAGTGGAATCGGAGCTCAGGACTCCGGTCGGGTGCGGCTTCCGGCCGCCATGGGGGCGCGCCCGCCGTCGGTCTCCCACCCCTCCTCCCGGATGAGGCCTCCCGGGCGTCACGGCTGGCGGTCTCGTTCGCCATCAGACTGCTGGCGGTGAGGAGGCTGCCGGGGGTCGCCGCGGCTCCCATCAGCCGGGCGGCAGTGGCCGCACTCGTCTCCGGCGGGGATCACCAGAAGGTCCCAGCGGCCTGCGGTATGGGCAGAGGAGAGCAGAATCAGCTTGTGCGGGTCCTGCTCGGTGAACCAGCCCACGTGCACCGTGTGCCCGGTCAGGCACCTTGCGCGGGATCACGGGCCAGTGGTCCGGGTTCACGGAGACACGAGTGATCCGGCCCCAGCGCGCGTCCAGCGCGTCCGTCAGGATAGGCAGCTCACGGAGGAAATCGCGCGAGCGAGGCCACCACGCACCGTCCAGAAGACCTGGAACCGGGCCGACCGGGGTCAGTAACAGGCGGGCCGGTGGCGAGGGCGCGCGCTCATGGGTGGTCGTACGGTCGATGGTCACGGTCATGACGCGGACCTGTCCCCGGGTGAGTCTTCAACGTCCCGGTGTTGTTGCTCCCCGAGAACGACACCCGCGTGGAAGCGGGTGTGCGAAGTACTCCCGGTGTCTTCACTCTACTCCGGGCGTGGCCCGCTGAGCCCCGTGTGATCAGCGACTTCCTCAGGAACCCAGGTCTGGATCCGCAGGGCGAGGGTGAGCCTGGCAGTGGGCTCGGAGTACGGTGAAATCGGCGGCCTACCGAACCCCGCAGAGGGTGAGCAGACCATGTCCGACGCCGACACCCCGCGTGAAACGCATTTTCTGCCGGACGCGATCCACCAGGCTGTGAAGCCTGGAACAGCCCTGCTGCGGTTGGCGACGACACATACCCGTGAGGGGATTCTCGACGGTGCCTGGTGGCCGCGTTCCCGCGACCTACGCGCCGAGCTTCCCGCTTTGGTCACCGCGCTGACCGAGCACCTCGGGCCCGTTATGCGTGTCGGCCTGGACTTCGACGCCTGGGAAGAACTGCCGACCCGACTGATCATCGACGACCGCATCGTGCACATCGACTCATTCCCGGTGGGTGACGACACCGTCCTCATCACCCGAGGCGATCGAGACTACTTCTCCCTGCTGGTGGTCCCGCCGCACGCGACGCCCGACGCGGCACGCGCCGCGATGGCCCGCGCCGTCAGCGTCGACAACATCACGCAGGCCAAGCAGATCCTCATCGACACCGGCACCGGCCGAGCCCGCCCGATCGCCGAGGAAGGCCCGCAGAAAGTCCAGGAACGCCGCGGCACGCCGTGACGCTTCAGCAGCCGCAACCATAGCCGCAGCCCGCCGACGTCCGGTAAGACACCGACACCACACCGGTCTTCCGACGGATCGGAAGACCGGTGTGGTGTCGCGCGGTCGAACAGTGCCTGCCGGCACGGCTGGTTGCGACGGTCGGCGTCCTCGGCGCCGGGGCCTCCGTCCGTGGTCCGCGCGGGCTTACGCCGGGTCGCCGCCCCTGTTGATCCAGGCGTGCACCGCGCCGGTCTCGGCGTGGACGAGCAGGTAGTCGTCGAGTCCGTCACCGTCGACGTCGGCGAACCGGAGTCCGTCCGGGTCTCCGCCAGTGCCCGCGGCGATCCGGCCCCGGTCGATCCAGCCGGAGCTGCCTCCGGTGTCGCCGCCCGCGTTCAGCCAGGCGTGCACTGCCCCGTTCAGAGGGTTGCGGACGAGGTAGTCGGCCCGACGGTCGCAGTTGACGTCCCCGAAAATGACGTCGGTGCCGTTGTCCGTGCCCGAGGCGACCTGGCCCCGGTCGATCCAGCCGGGCCTGCCGTTGCTGTCGCCGCCGTTGTTGATCCAGGCGTGCACCGCGCCGGTCCTGGGATGGACGACGAGGTAGTCGTCGCGGCCGTCACCATTGAAGTCCGCGAACCGGAGGTCGACCCCGGTGGACCCGACCCCGGCGGCAATCTGGCCCCGGTCGATCCAGCCGGGCCTGCCGTTGCTGTCGCCGCCCTTGTTGATCCAGGCCCGCACCGAACCGTCGTTGTCCACCAGGAGGTAGTCGTCCCGGCCGTCGCCGTCGATGTCGGCGAACTCCACGGTCTCGTCCTCCGTGGGGTTGGTGCCCGAGGCGACCTGGCCCTGATCGGACCAGCCGGGCTTGCCGTTGCTGTCGCCGCCGGTGTTGATCCAGGCGTGCACCGCGCCGGTGGTGGGGTCGACGGTGAGGTAGTCGTCGCGGCCGTCGCCGTTGAAGTCGGCGAACCGGACGTTGGTCCGGGTGGCTCCGACGCCGGAGGCGATCTGTCCTCGGTCGATCCAGCGGCCCGGCCGGGTGGTGCACACGCCGCCGTCCCAGGCGTCCTTGACCCAGCCCGCCGCTGTGGCCGCCGAGATGCCGCGGTACCAGGCGTCGGCCATCTTGTCGTAGCCGCGGTCGTTGGGGTGCAGGTTGTCCGCGAGGTCGTCCGCCGTCACGTCGCTCATGTCCACCAAGACGACGTGCTTGCCCGCTTGGGCGCGCAGCCGGACCTGGTCGACCACGCCGTCGTTGTAGTCGTCGATCCGGTCCTGGGTGGCCGCGCCCTTCGACGGCACCAAGGTCGCCACCAGCACGGTGGTGTCCGGGGAGTCCCGCAGGATCTGGTCGATGAGCCGTCCGAGCCTCGTCGGGGCGGATTGCAGGTCGATGCCCCGGTCCACGTCATTGGTGCCGACGTGCAAGGTCACCACCGAGGGATGGAAGAGCGGGACGGCCGTCTTCGCTTTTCCGGCCACGAAGTCGATCAGCTGCCCGCTGTAGCCCTCATGATCGGGGTCGGCCACCTGGCCGCTATGCTGCGAACCGGTGAAGTCCAGGTCTCGCGTGGCCGCATCGAGCCTGCTCCCTAGCCTCGAGCGGTATCCCGCCCCGTGGCTGCTCTTGAAGCCCTCCGTGATCGAGTCGCCCAGCGGCATCACGGTGATGTCCCGTTGGGCGAGCAGCTCGTCATGGTTGTCGTCGTACACCTTCATCTTGGCCGCTCGTTGCAGCCAGTCGTGCACGCACGGAGGGGCGCCGCCGCCGGAGTCGCATCCCTTCTGGTCGTAGGTCGCGGCCATGTACGCGTCGGCGCCTTCGAGTACGCGCTTCGACGCCACGCCGGTGACGACCCGGACTCCGCCGTACGTGGGGAAGTACCCGGACGGCCCGCCCGAGTCGCCTGCACGGATTCTGGAGAGCGGCATGGTGACCCGGACTCGATACGCGGCGCCGCCTCGGGCCCGTAGCGAGTCGTCGTTGTCGTTGACCTTGGTGAACACGCCCTTGAGCTTGGTGGACGGGCCGCAGTTCGCACAGGTCTTGCCCCAGCCGTGGGACTCGAGTTCCTTCCTGAGCGGCACCTTCTTGTTGGGTCCCAGCTGGGCGTACGGGGCGCCCTTGGTGTCGAGCGGTCCGTCGGTCTGCTCCGTGGTGAGGGCGGCCAGGTCGCCCATGGCCTCCTTCCAGATGATGGTGGACCGCTTGCCCTCTCCTAGTACCGTGGAGCCCGACAGCGCGTAGTACTCGATGCCGATGTGGGACTCGAAGCAGTGGTTGGCCGACAGGAGGTGGTGGCGGTCAGTGACCACCCCCGAGCAGACGTACCGGTCCGGGTTCCCGCCTTCCCCCTTGCGCCATATCTGTGCCATGTCGGTTCCGTCGTCCCCGCGGATGACCTCAAAGCCGCCCTCGATGGCATGGGCCCGGGGCGCGGCGGACACTTGGAGGGATCCGCAAGCCAGGATGACGGCCAGGACAACGGCCAGAGCCGATAACGGTGTTCTGAGGCGCTTCCCGATCACGATGTTCTCCGCTCTGTGCAGGAATGGAACAAACGGGGGGCCGTCATGTCGGCCGAAGCGGGCAGTGACGCGCCCGGCCCGGGCCGCGGGTGGACAAGTTGGGCTGTCAGTATCACTCTTGAATCTGTAGCGATCGTGGAAATTGGCCATGATCGAGACCCTTCACCTGGCCGGGCAACCGCAATCGCGGCTGTCACCTCCGCGAGTCGGGGACACCATGAGTCTGTGAGTGACCGGGAACCACGGCATCGGTCAGATGACCTATAGGCGTCTTCTTGCCTTGGATCGCAGATCCTTGATTAGTTGTGTTCCGATCGCATGAACCTTCGACGTGGAGACCTTCACCAGCCGCCTGCCGATCACCCCGGGGAGCGCCTGGTGTTTGACCCACTCCGGCGCGTCGAGCCCGACCTCGATGAGGGTGTCACCGGCCTTGTCGTAGAGCTTGGCTTCGACCTGAGCGAGCGCGACGTCCAACTTGTAGCGGTTGCGCGCCAGCTTCGGCATGGACTTGGGGAGAGGGGTCTCCTTTTCGGGCTTCAACGCCCGACCGAAGTCCCCGAGCGCGACCCGGATGCCCACGGCTTCGGTGTACGCCGCGGTCGGGCCGAAGTGGGTGCCGTAGAGCGACTTGTCGCGGCCAACGCGATAGGCCGCCGCGTGCGCTCGTGAGAGGTACTCGTTCGCCGCCGCTTCGCCCCTGCCCTTCTCGAAGGCGAGGCGGCGACGGCCGCGGAGATCATCAAGCGACCGTAGGCCAGCAGCTCAGGGCCGGGTGCCTTGCTCAGCGGCGGTTCGATCCGGGCGGCGGCGCGCTCGGCCACCATCATCGCCCGCTCGACCTTCGCGTCCCGGAGGTACGCCCACGAGAGCGTGGAGTCGAGGAGCGCCGACAGCACCGGATCGCCCGCCTCCGCACTGAGGTGATGCGCGGACGTGCACTCGTCTGTTGGCCCGGCGCTGGGTGCGCCGGGCCAACCGTGTCGCGGAGCCCTTCTCGCTCAGCGGCGATGTACGCGCGTCCGCTCAGCCGGGCCGCGAAGGGGGGCGACGTCGGGCCCTGATTCAGTAGCGATCGTCCTGATGGCCCCCTCTGGGCGCCGCTGCGGGCTTGTGCCGCGAGGGCGCGGGCGCCGGGCGCCGGCCTCTCGGCGAGGCGATGGACACGCCAGAGCAGGACTTGGGCCGGGGAACGGGCGTCGTTGAGCGCCCGCTCGTTGGTGGCCTGCTGGAAAATCCGAGCGGGGACGTGGCCTGAGTGTTCGGCATCTGTGAGAGCGGTGGCGATCGCGGAGGGCATCGACGCGAAGCTGCGCGCTGCACGCAACAAGACGGCCCAGCAGCAACAGCTCGCGCGGGAAGCTTGATTGCCGAGGGCGGGACGATGCTGTCGTCCCGCCCTCGTAACGGGCACCTTGGTCAACTACCAAGTGGCACTGCGTGTTCACCAGCATGCGCCGGGCGGATCTTGGTTCGGGTCACCGAATGTGTGTCTGTGTCGGCTGGGGTCGGTGTCACCCATTCGGTCGATAGTCGCAACCGGTAGTTTCATGATTACTCTAAGTGAGTGATGGGTGCGGCTTTAGTGGAGCGAGAGTGGCGGTGTTTCGCCAGGGCTTATGGCCGAGCTGGCAAGCGAGACCTGACCTGCGCTCCTGGTGCCGCTGGCCACCGAATGCCCGGTGCCCCGAGCGGAATCCGCTCGGGGCACCGCTCCATGGCGACCGCGAGGCAGGGATGGGAATCACGTGATCAGACGAACAACCTGGCGGGTGGTATTGGCGCTGGGCTGCGCGGGCGCCATGCTGGCGCCCGCGGCGCCCGCCTCCGCCCAAACCGGCGAGGGCAAGCTGACGGTCAATGTGTTCAGGGAGTTCGCCGCGAATGGCACTCTCAATCCGCAGATCCAGACCGCCTTGGCTGGGGCGACCATTCGGATCAGGAGCGACCGTTCGGGTCAGACACAGGACTATCAGGTCGGCGCCAACGGGACCATCACCATCAACTTCGACACCTGGGCAGGCTCAAGGGGAAAGTACCGGATCGAACTGATTGACTGGCCGGACAAGTACGACCCGGTCACCGGCGCGGGGTTTCTCCGTCCGGCGTTCGCGGGCTCAGGGCTCTCCTCCCACCTCAACTTCGTCGACATGGACGACGACAAGGACGTCACGCTCGACCTGGCTGTGTGGAACCCGGACGACTACTGTCAGGACAACCCCACCATGGCCACGGCCTGTCAGCAGGCGGCGACCAACCCGGGCAGCAAAACCCTGGTCACCTTCCCGTACAACTCCAGGGGGGACACTCAGGGCAGCACCACCAACCCGAAGCCGATCGCTCATGTCCCGGATACCGGAGCTCTCTACGGGCTCGCGTACCGCAAGAAGGAAAAGTGGCTCTTCTCCGGGGCCTACGCAAAGCGTCACACCGAATATGGCAACGGCGGCCCCGGCGCGATCTATCTCACCGACCGGGCCACCAACACCACCAGCCTGTTCGCCACCGTGCCGAACGCCGGTACCACCTCGCACAACCAGGCCGGCCGAGTGGACGCCTCCTTCTCCAACCGGCCCGGTAAGGAATCCCTGGGAGATATCGAGATCTCCTCGGACGGCAAGGAGCTGTACGTCGTCAACATGAACGACGGCAAGCTCTACACCTATAACGCCACCCAGGCGTCGGTGACCGGCCCCAAGCGCCCGCCGATCAAGATCCCGGACAGCGCCTGCGCTCCTCCCGGCGACTGGCGGCCGATGGGCCTGGGCGTGCGCGACGGTGTGCTCTACGTCGGAGGAGTCTGCTCCGCCGAGAGCACCCAGGACGTGACCAAGCTGCGGGCCGTGGTGTGGAAGTACGACCCCGCCACGGGCACCTTTGGTGCGGCACCGATCGTCGACGAACCACTGGACTTTCCGCGTGACCCGGCCCTGGACCCCGCGCCGGGCAACTGGAAGCCGTGGACGAAGGACGATCTGACGCAGTTCCCCATGGGAGGCGCGTCCGTCGCCTATCCGCAACCGATGCTCAGCGACATCGAGGTGGAGCGCGACGGAAGCCTGGTCCTGGGCTTCCGCGACCGGTACGGGGACCAGTCCGGTCTGCAGATTCCCAATGCCAACCCCGCCAGCGGGAACCGCCTGGAAAGCGCCAACACCGGTGGCGACATCAACAAGGTGTGCCGAAAGTCCGACGGCACGTATCACTGGGAGGGCAGCGCCGACTGTCCCCGCAACGGCAACGAGTTCTACACCGGTGACACCTGGTACACGGGGGCCAGCCACCGGGAGACCGCTCAAGGGGCGCTGGCGCTGCCGCTGCAGCAGGACAGGATCGCCAGCACCGTCATGGACCCGGTCCGCACCATCAACTCCGGCGGGATCGGCTTCTTCGACCGGACGACCGGAGGGCGCGGCGCCGACCCCTCCCAGCAGGGCTTCGGGGTCGTCTACGCGAACGACGGCGGCTTCGCCAAGGCCCATGGGCTGGGCGACCTGGAGCTGTTGTGTGACGAACCGCCGGTTCAGATCGGCAACCGGGTGTGGTTCGACGACGGCGGCGGCACCCAGAACAGCCTGAACGACGAAAACCTGGGGATCCCTGGGGTGACGGTCACCTTGCGGGACGCGGCCGGCCGGGTCATCGCGACGAAGAAGACCAACGCCAAGGGTGAGTACTACTTCGACCATCGCGACGGAGTCCAGCCGGAGACCGACTACACGGTGGAGTTCGACAAGACCACCGCTAACACCAGCAATCTGCCGAACGTCAACAGCGTCTCCGACCTCATGTGGACGCGCCCTGGGCGCCCCAACTCGGCGACCAATTCAGACGCCGTGCCGGCCGGCGGCAACGATTCCGCCCCGACCGCCGTGGCGAATGTGAGGACCGGTCCCCCTGGCTCGGTCAACCATGATCTGGACGCCGGGATGTGGGCAGGCACCTGACCACGCCCCCATTCCCAGCCGAACCAAAGATCCGGGCCGCTCCGGTACATGCGGCCCTGATCCTCGGCTTGTCCCCATTTCAGGAGAACAGCGAAGCGCCGAGGGGACGTTCGGCCGAGAAGCCCGGCAGTACCAGGAAGGTGGCCGAGGCCGTGGCCGTGGCGAACCCGGAGAGCTCGTCACCGTCGTCCAGCCGCTGTTGCGTCGCCACGAAGGTGCGCAGCTCACGCTGGAAGCAGATGAACAGCAGCCCGCAGTCGTCCGGCCCATTGGCGTAGCTGTAGCCGCGCCGCAGCATCAGCCCACTGCCCGTACCGTTGGGGTTGGCGCGGCGCGCGTGTGCCATCGCCGGGATCAGGTACCGGCCCTGCGCGGACTTCGCACCCAGATCCAGGGGTGTGTCCGGGCCGCCGCCGCTGAGCGGCGCACCGTCCTCGCGGCGCCGCCCGATCGCCCGTTCCTGCTGATCGAGGTCCTGGGCGAGGAAGCGTGTCACGTCCAGCCGCAGGCGCCGCGCCACCGCGACCGTGCCGCCGCGCACCCGGGCCGGGGTCGGCAGCCACACCTCCCGGGCCAGCTCCTGAGGGGTGCTCGGTACCACCATGCCGTCCAGGAACCCCAGCAGATTGCGCACCGGTGCCGGGTGTCCGGGCTGTGCGCGCTGCGTGGGTGTCCGGAAACCGTACTGCTCCCAGCGCGGCGCCGCCGAGCGCTCCCGAAGCCAGGCTCTCAGGGCGCCATCAGCCAGCGTCACCACCTGCGGGTCGGAGGCGCAGACCTGGACCATCAGATCGCCGCCCCGGGCCGAGTCCGGCATATCCTCCCGGGCGAACTCGGGCAGTTCACGGGCTCCGGGCAGGCTGCTGTCCACGGCGGCCACGACGCGTGGGCCCACCCCGACGGTGACGGTCACGTCCCCCGGCGGGAGTCCGCCGAGGGCCGCGTCGCCGCCTTGCGTGAGCATGAGGGCGCGTGTGCCCAGCCCGGTGACCAGCTTCCCGCTCCGGTGCACGAAGTCACTGCCCGGCGCGTCCGAGCGTCCGGCTCCGGGCAGGTCGTAGACCGACAGGGCCACGTGCTGCTGGGGCTGCACGGGACGGTCCACCCCGGCCTGGCGGCCGCCCCGAGCGGACACAGTGTCGGTGCCGGCCGCGGAACGTGGTCCGGCCCGGGAGGCCCCCGCCTGCGGGGCGGCGGCCGGGGGAGCGGTCGGCCGCGCCCGCGCGGCGACCACGTAGCCGGTGATGCCGGCAGCCACCGTGGAGGCCGTTCCCTTCGCCAGCGCCCTGCGTCGCGACAGCCGCTGTTCCCCGCCTGATTCACCCAACTGAGTACTGTCGGTGGTCATTCGAGTACTTTAAGCTAATGTCCGGTGTCCTCGCAGATCGGAGGAAACCTCGCATGATGCCGCTCATCTCCCGCCCAGCAGGGGCTCGTTGGCGCGTTGCAGCGCTGGCCGCCGCCGTGCTCTTGTGCGGCGGCTGCTCGGGAGGGTCCCCCGGCACAGCCGACCACGCCCCTGCCCGCTCGACCAGCCCTGCCACCATCCGGGTGCCGGCACAGGCGGCCACGATCAACACCGCCCTCGCCCGGGCGCGCCCCGGAGACCTGGTGCTCGTCTCGCCCGGCGTGTACCACGAGAGCGTCCGGGTGCGCACCGACCGCGTGGTGCTCCGGGGCACCGACCGCAACCGCGTCATCATCGACGGCCAGGGCAGACGCTCCAACGGCGTGGTGGTCACCGCCGCAGGCGTCTCGGTGGAGAACCTGACCGTCCGCAACCACCTCCTCAACGGAGTCCTGGTGACCGGTATGAGCGACGCCGACGGCGGACTGGCCCGCGGCAGCGACGGCTACCAGCACCTCGATCCGGCCCGCTTCCCTCCCCTCGACGGCTTCCGGGTGCGCTACGTCACCGCCCATGCCAACGGCCTCTACGGCATCTACGCGTTCAATGCCCGGCACGGCGTGCTGGAGCGCAATTACGCCTCGGGCAGCGCCGACTCCGGCCTCTACGTGGGCCAGTGCAAGCCCTGCCGCGTACTCGTCCAGGACAACATCGCCGACCACAACGCCATCGGTTATGAGGGCACCAATGCCAGCGGACCCATCTGGGTGCTGCGCAACCGCTTCACCCGCAACCGGGTCGGACTGACGGTCAACACCGACTATCAGGAAGCCTACGTACCGCAAACGGGCGGCGTGGTCGCCGGCAACCTGATCTCCGACAACGACGCCCCCGACACACCCGAGCAGGCGGACGGCGGTTTCGGGATCGGGATCGGCATCGCGGGCGGGCAGCACAACGCGCTCCTGCGCAACCGCGTCAGCGGAAACCCACGCGCCGGCATCGTGCTCGCCTCCCACGAGGACGTACCTCCTCTGGGCAACAGGCTGGAGGACAACACCCTGTCCGCGAACGCGGTCGACATCACCTACCAGGCGTCCGCCCGAGCCCGCGGCCAGGGCAACTGCCTGCGCGGAAACACCCTGCACCGCACCCTTCCGGAAGACCTTCCCCACACCGCGCGCTGCCCCAAGGGAAACAGCGAGACCTCCGCCACGGCGCCACGCACCCGCACCGCCCCACCCCCGGCCGGAATCGCTTTCCTCGACGTCGCCCCTCCGCCTGCCCAGCCACAACTCCCGCACGCGCGAACCGCGCCCGCCACCCCCGCCCTCCATCTGCCCGGCGACGTACACCCCGACCGCGTAGCGCTCCCCGCCCCGGACCTGCTTGCCGCAGGCCCCCGGGAAGGCGCGTCCGCACGATGAGACCACCACACCGACGCACTCCTGCGG
The DNA here is from genome assembly GCF_040607655.1 of Streptomyces sp. NPDC005266. NCBI lineage: Bacteria > Bacillati > Actinomycetota > Actinomycetes > Kitasatosporales > Streptomycetaceae > Streptomyces > Streptomyces sp. NPDC005266. Next base: position 36,524 of record NZ_JBEXHC010000014.1, on the reverse strand, counting down.
CGGTTTCGGCCCGCGGCATCGCGCTCACCCTCCTGGCCCTGCTCGGCGGCACAGCGTGCACTCAGGAAAAGCCGTCTGCCCCGGTCTCCGCCACCACCGCCCCCGCACTGACCACCCCGCAGGCCGAACTGCTCGCCGTCACCCGGTTCACCAACTACCGGCGCGGTGCCGCCAAGGTCACGGCTGACATCCCGGTCCAAGGACACTCCGCCGGGCTCACCGGCCGCCTCGACTGGCGCCGCTCAACCGGACTCGCCATCCTCCAGGGCAACGGCGGTGTCCTGGAACACGGACGGCACCTACTGCGCTGGGACCGCACCACCGTCTCCATCCAGCACAACTGGACCGGCCCCCTCCCCGCGCACCCACCCCGCCACGGCTGGACCCAACGCTCGCTCACCACCGAGACGTCCACCGTCGACACCGCCCTGCTCCTGCTGCTCAACCTGGCCGCCGACCGACCGGACAACGCCCAACTGCTGCTCCACAGCGGTGCACGCCGCCTTGGAAAGGAGAAAGCAGGAGGCGTCCCCGTCACGGTCTTCGCCGGCCCGTCCATCACCGCGTCCCGATCCACCTCCCCGGGTGCGGCCCGCACCCCACCGGGCCGCACCCGCTACTGGATCGACGCCGACGGCGGACTGCGCCGCTTCTCCGCCCGACTGGGCGGCGGCACTGCCTGGCTGGTGGCGAAGTTCTCCACCTGACCTCCTGCCGCGCTCACCGGTACACCGATGTTGGGTAGTGCTCGTGTCGTGGATGCTGAGCACCTGGGAGCGGTGCCGGCGGTTCTTGGCGAGATGGGGCACGTGGAGGGCACGGCGACCCTGGAGAGGTCTGGACAACGAAGAAGCCCCGAGCCGCTGGCCTGGGGCTTTGTGGTGGAGCGGGTGACGGGAATCGAACCCGCGCTCTGAGCTTGGGAATCACTGGGTGATCACCCTGAGTGCGTTGCTGACCTGCGTCATCGGGTGCTGTCGACTGGTTGGGAGACCGCCCCAGTACCCGTCATTGACCGCTGTTGACCGCCGTTTCCGGTGCGCATCTGGTGCGGTGGACGCTACTCCGCCCGGGCTGCGCCCAGGTGCCCCTGCCCTGGCTCACCTCGCGGCAGCCAGGGGGCCGATCGCATGCAGGCTTGCGCCGGAGCCGTTGATCAGCCGAGCCATGTGACGCGGGTGATCACAATCAGCTCGAGGCGTTCCAGTGCCATGAACATGAAGAAGCCTCGTCCCCCGAAAATGTCCTGTGTCCGCAGACCTCCGCCGTGAAGGCTTCCGCGGCCGACGTCGACGGCGTCGCGGCCCAGGACGGTCAGCTGATCAGCCAAGCGCTCTACCTCGGCCACGACTTCCTGGGGCAGGCCACCTACGACGTGCTCGGCGTCGGGGTCGTAGTCCCAAGTCCAGGTATCGCTCACGCGGAGATCTCGTGGTGGGCCAGGTCCGTGATCTGTCGGATCTCGGAGAGTGCGGAGCGAAGGGCCTCGCGGTCGGTGGCCTCTTCCGCTACGGCCTCCAGCTCGCGCAGTCGTGCGGCGCGGGACGGGTAGCGCTGGATGGCGACGAACTCGCCCCACCACTGCAAGAAGGTGCGCAGCGGAGCGATGGTGCTCTGGGCGGCGGCTTGTTCGACTGCGCGGTCGAGGTGCTCGACGAACGACGGCAGCTGGGCGGGGGCGATTTGGGCGACCGCTGTGCGGAGCGCTGCCGGAGTGAGTGCCGGCATGGGGATCAGGGGCCCGTCGGGGGCAGAGGGCTGCTCGGTCATCGAAAACGTCTCCTGGGCGGCGGTCTGCGCGATCATCATTGAGCCTGGCCGTTGTTGCGGACGCTGGGCTGAGCCTACGCCCGCGCCACGTCCGCCACACAACACCCGACGCGTCTCGATCGCTTGAGCCCAAGTGTGATCGCATGGATCATTAATGTGGAGTCCTGGGCTGGCAGAGAGAAGCTCCGGGCAACAAAGAAGCCCCGGGCCGCTGGCCTGGGGCTTTGTGGTGGAGCGGGTGACGGGAATCGAACCTGCGCTCTGAGCTTGGGAATCACGGGTGGTTTGGGAACGATCACTGCGCCGACCTGCGCAAACAGGTCATGGTGCGATCTTGGATCCTGGTAGCCAGGATTGACCGTGGTTCACCGCTCGATCTGGCACGCATCTGGCACGGCCGTTGTCCGCCGCCCTGGCCCCCTTCAGGGCGCCTCGTCGCGCCCGGCATAGGAAGTGGTCAAGGTCTCAGCTTGGCTACGAGAGGGGACAATGGCCAGTCCTCCTTCTGACGACCCTGCTTCACTTGAGTAACGAATATCTGCGCGGGGCAGTGGCCCGCCTAATTGTGTCCGGGGCGAACGTTGATTTCCGCAGAAAGCTACATCGGGTCCAACGATTTCTGGAACACCGTTATCACGGTCATTGTGACAGTTCTTGTGGCGGTTTCAGCAGCTTGGGCGACGTTGCGCAGTGTGAACCCTAGACGGCGTCTCATATGGCGCCAACACGTCAACGTAACCCTCCTCCGGGACGTTAACCCGGCAACAGCAATCAGCGTGACTCACGGCCAGAGCGTCCTGAGTGAACCGCGGCTGGTGGAGTTGCTTATCAAAAACGCCGGGCGTCGAGACGTGCAGAGTTCCGACCTCGTCAATGCCGAGAATTCTTTGGTGTTTGATTTCGGAGTTCCCGTGGTTTCTGTGTTGGAGTCACGGGTCCAGCCCGTCACGGCCGCGCCTATTGAGACGTCGCACAGTGGAAGCGAGCTTAGGATTCATCCTGGGTTGATCTCCAAGCGGCAGGTTCTCGAACTCTCGGTTTTGGTAGACGGCTCTGAGTGCGATGTAGCCCTCAGAGTTGCCTCTATGCTCGAGACGCCAGTCAAAAGGGCCGGGCAAGGCGACTTTGAACCGACCTCGAAACGGTTACTCCGAGTGGGGCAAATTTCCATTCCTGTAGTATTGGGTGCGGTGACGGCATTGGTTCTTCATTTCAGTACTCAGACATTCAATTCGACCCGCGAGACGCTTCGAAAAGATAAAGAAAACATGAGGAGTGCAGCGAAGTCCCTTGAAGCGGCGGGTGATCAATTGATCCTCTTGCAGAATTGTCGCTACTGGGATGTTCATGACCCGGAGCGTGCGAAAAAGGAATGCCCTGAAATCAAGGCGCCCGCTAGCGGACGCAAATGAGCTCTGCTTCTTGAACGGTTGCTTTCGATCGAGGTTGGCGTAGCCCCGCTGCTGATGGAGCCGTTCCGTTCGAGCCGGGCAAGTGAGGGGAGCCTGCCGACTGCCATACCTGGGGCAGCCTGCTGTAAGTGCCAACACGCTTTCCAACTGTGTTGGAGGACACCGGAGCGTCGAACAGGGCCGTTCACCTGCGTTCAGCGGCGGTCGCCCACCAGTCGGCGGGCCAGGCTGGGTCCTGCCTGAACGGACGTGAACGGGTTGAATGAGACGGCAACTGAGACGGTTGCCCACGGGGCCGGCTGCTGACTCCTTCCCAGGCGAAGACGAAGACGAAGACGAAGACGAAGACGAAGGCGAAGGCGAAGTGAGGGGACCGGCACTTGCAGACGCTGCGGACGAAGTTCAGCGTTGTGGCACGACGCTCCCTCGGTGAAAGTAGCGTGCCGATATGGAACCCGGAGACGTCGCTACATGGGTGGGTGTTCTGATCACCCTTGGCATCTCAGTGATGACCTACGTCCAGTCACGCAGGCAGGCCCGTATCGCGGACGAAGCGAACATCGCGAGTCAGGAGCAGGTCGAGGCAGCGCAGCGAAGGGCGGTTGCCGTTGAGGACAGCCTTGCTGAGGCTCTGCGTCTGCTGGCCGAGCGTGGCCTCACAGCGGCGCCCCCTACGACCGTTGGTGCGTCTGGGCCTGGTGAAGTCCTGTGGGCCTTGGAGCGGCGAGGGAGACATTCCTACTTGCTCCGGAACGTGGGAGTCGCCACGGCGACAGGCGTGCATGTTGATCGCGACCGAGCGACTCCCATCGTTCGCAATATGCCCGAGAATGCCACGGTACGCCCAGGTGAGTCCGTGCAGTTCCTGATGGCCCCCACGTTTGGTAACCCCTTGCCGGGCGAAGTATGGGTGGTCTGGGACGGTCAACCTGAGGCGATCAGTGTCGCCCTGCCGTGAGTAGGAGCGGTTGGTAGCGGAGTCAAACAGGGGGAAGCGTGGAGACTTTTGATTTTTCTAAGGGCTGTCCCGCAATGTTGCGCAACGGTCGGGCACGAGCGGGGTGTTGCTACGACGCGGGGAACCGAGTGGCCCAGGATTCCTCTTCGATCAGGAGACCATTGGCCAGATAGCTGATGGTTCGGTACCAGCCGATCAGGACGAGGAGTTCGAGTAGCTGAGCGTCCTCGTAGTGGATGCGCAGGGTGTCCCAGGTGGGCTGCGAGAGTTGGGCAGCGTCGTGCAGTTCGTCGACTGCGTCGAGCAGCGCCGACTGGTGTGGCAACCACGCGGCGGTGACGGTTGCGTTGGTGTGAGTGGTTGCGCGGAGCTGTTCCAGGCTGAGTCCGGCCTGCTGTGCGAGGGTCGCGGCGTGCACGCCCCACTCGTAGGCACAGCCGGTGCGTGCGGTCACTCGGGCGATGACGATCTCGCGGTCCATGGCGGGGAGGAGTCCGTGGCCCAGCAGGCCGGCGCCCAAGGAGAACATGCGTGAGGCCAGTTCGGGATTGCGGTGGAGTACCCGGAACAGGGTGAGTGGCTCGTGTGGTACATCCGGCGGCATCCATCGGCGGAGCGATCGGTCGACGGCGACGGGATAGGGCGGGTTGAGCGGTTCGATGCGCGGCATGCGGCGCCTCCTGCTTCGATTTTCGAATCACTATGATGCTTCGAGAATCGAAGCGCAAGGAGTGGGTATGGAAGCCAGAGCACCGCGGCCCGGTGCACCGGTACGAGGGTCCGAGTCGGGCCGCCCGGTCATGGCCGTACTTGATCTGCTCGGGCGGCGCTGGACGATGCGCATCGTGTGGGAGCTGAGTCAAGCGCCGGCAGGCTTCCGTGAACTGCAGCGCCGATGCGCGCACATGTCCTCCAGCGTGCTGAGCACACGGCTCGACGAGCTGACCGACGCCCGCCTACTCGCCCTGCACGAAGGCGGCTACCACCTCACGCAGCTCGGGCGGGACCTCGTCGAGGCGCTGAGTCCGCTGGACGCCTGGAGCCGACGATGGGCGAGGGAAATGGACACCGCCACGCAGGAGGATCCGGGCTGAAATGATCACAGCGTGGCTGGTGTGATCACGGCGTCGACGCCGTCTTGGATAGTTCCCTTCAGCGGGCTGAGCCCACGTCAGTTCGGCAAGTTGGTGACCTTTGTGCGGCGCCAAGGCGCTGGCACTGCACGTCGCGGTCGGCCGTGGGGCATGCCGCTGGAGGTCCGGGTGCTACTGGTTACGAACTACTGGCGAACCAACTTGACGCTGCGCCAGCTTGCGCCATTGTTCGGAGTCTCGAAGTCTTCAGCTGACCGCATCAGGCCCGGCCGGGGGCCGGGCCGCGCGCGGCGAGCGGAGCGAGCCGACTTGAACCCGTAGAGAAGGTTGTAACTCACTGCTTGCGCTTGGCGTCTAAAACTGACGCTTGGCGCGTTCGTGCTCGGCGATGCTGATGATGCTCTCGGCTCCGTTGATCTGGTGCTGGAGCTTGTTGAGCACGTCGGTGCGGGCCGACTGGATGAGGTGGTCCGTCATCGGGGCTGTGCCGGTACTGGTTCCGGTCGGGACCCAGAAGGTCTTGTGGCTGCACTCGCGGATGATGTCCTGGCAGGTGCGGATCACCCAGTTTATGGCCACGGTGATCTCATCGCGGTGGAGCTGGTCCAGGTCCCGGCCGTCATTGCGGTCGGGGCGGGGTGTCATTCGGCGTGCCCCATGGCTGGCGTCGACTTGACGGTGAACCAGACCGTTTTGCCCACGGTGTGCTCGATGTCGCCCCAGGCGTCCGCGAGTTCGTTTACGAGGAGCAGGCCGCGGCCGCGTTCGTTGTCAGGGCGCGGGGCTTGGGAGATGGGGCGACCGGAGCCGGAGTCGCGTACCTCGATGCGTACTTCTTCCTCGGTGGCCTCGACGCGCACTCGGAACAGCCGACCCGGCGGCACTCCGTGGAGGAGTGCGTTGGTGGCGAGTTCCGATACGCACAGTTCGATCTCGTGTAACCGGTCGACGTAGCCCCACTCGGAGAGTGTTCGGGTCACGAACTGTCGGCTTGCCTGGATGGATGGCTTGCGCCGCGTGAACAACTGTTGGCCCGTCAAGTGCACGGCCGGTCACCGCCTCAGAGCTTGCTGTGAGATTGGCATCACCTTATTGCTATTCACGAAAGGTGGCAAGGTAGTCTCGCGGGTGGTGGCCATGGGGTCGCTTACTGTGTAAAGCGGCAAGGTTGGCGAGTCCGATCAAGCTTGAGGAGGGGTTCGGTGCTTGGCGACGCGTGGGTCAGTACCTCGATGCCTTATCTGCGGCCGGCTGCCGGAGGGCAGGGTGACGTATGGGGGCAGGAGGCCGCGGCGCGGGGCCGCCGGGGCACACAGCGGATCGTGGGGGCTGGGGAGGTGCCCGCCTCGGGTGTGGTGGTCCGGCTGCTCGGGCTTGCGGAGGGGGAGCAGGTCGTCGTGCGGCGGAGGATCATGTACCTGGATGAGCAGCCGTGCGAGCTGACCGACTCCTACTACCCGGCCCACATCGCGGCAGGAACCGCGCTCGCGGGCACTGCGAAGATCCGTGGCGGGGCGGTGGCCCTGCTCGCCGAACTGGGGTACGTAGGGCGGCGCGTGCAGGAGGATGTGACGGCCCGGATGCCGGATGAGGAAGAGCGCGAGCTGTTGCAGGCCGGCCCCGGCGAGCCCGTGCTGCGGCTGGAGCGTGTCGTCCTCGACGGGGACAAGCGGGCCATCCAGGCCGACCTGATCACCATGCCCGCCCACCGGCAGCGTCTCCGCTACGAACTCACGATGGGATGATCGTGCCCAAGGCTGAACAGGATGCCGTCGACCGGCGCTCGCTGCACGAGCGGATCGCCGCCGATCTGCGGGACGAGATCATGTCGGGCGACCTTCGGCCCGGCGCGAGCCTGCCCTCGACCGCGCAGCTCAAGGAACGATTCGACGCCTCGAATGCGACCGTGCAGAAAGCGCTGCAGCTGCTGAAGGACGAGGGCCTGGCGGTCGGCCGCGCTGGAGCGGCCGTCACCGTACGCGAGCACCGGCAGCGCACCATGCGCCCCGCCTCGTACATGGCCCCGGCCGCGCCCGGCCAGCCGTACCGGTGGATCAGCGAGGCCGCCAATCGGCGGACGCGCGGCAGCAGCCGACTCCTGGACGTCGCCGAGGTCCGGCCGCCCGCCGATGTCGCCGAGGAACTGCGGCTTCCGGCGGACGGCATGGCGCTGTTGCGGGCGCAGGTGCTGCTCATGGATGACGAGCCGGTGGAGCTGGTGAAGTCCTACTACCCGCTGGAGCTGGCCCGCGGGACGGCGATGATGGACCGCCGCAAGATCAAGGGCGGTACTCCGGCGCTCCTGGCGGAGCTGGGCTATCCGCCCCGCATCAGTGTCGACAAGGTGTCCGCCCGCGTGCCGACCCAGGAGCAGTACACGGTGCTCGGGCTGCCCGGGAATCTGCCCGTGCTGCGGACGCTCCGGGTGGTGTACAGCGACGACGAGCGCCCCATCGAGGCCACTGTCATGGCCAAGGCCGGCCACCTCTACGAGCTCCAATACGAGTTCACCCCGTCCTGACCGTCTCCTGAGAAGAAGGCCGAAACCGCTGCGAGTAGGTCTGATGTCGCACTCGTCGAGCCGCGCGCTCACCGGCCCGGCGACCGATGCCGGGTCTCGGTCATTTAGGGCGTGAGCTGTTGGCGTAGCCGACGTGGGAGATGTCGTCGTGCCGGATTCACGGAGTTCGGGGAAGCGGGCTTCCCAAGCCGCTTTGACTGTGCGGGGAAGAAACAGTTCCCGCCACACCTGCCCCAAGGACGTCGCATTTAGGTGAGTGTTGAGGTCGTCACACGATCGGGCCTCGCGGATGACACGCTCGTACATGAGCCGGAAGTCGGCTTCGTCGGCCAAGTCGTAGACGTAGTGCGGTCTCCAGTCGATTTGGCGGGGGAGCATGGCGGTGCCGGTCGTCGGTCCGTCCAGTGCGGTGAGCGATGTCGGCAGTACGTACGGCTTCGCCGCTGCATACCTGCTCATGCCCACAGCCCTGGTGCGGGCCGCGGTGCGCACCGACGTCGCGGATCTGGTGCGGATCGGGCACGCGGAGGGCACGGCGACCCCGGAGGGGTCTGGACAAGAAACAAGCCCCGGGCCGCTGGCCTGGGGCTTTCGTATGGAGCGGGTGACGGGAATCGAACCCGCGCTCTGAGCTTGGGAATCACAGGGAATTCGCCGCTGATCATGCCGCTGACCAGTGTAAACAAGCGCTGGCGGCGAGCTGGTATGCCCGCCGCAATACCCGTCATCGACCGCTGTTGACCGCTCTATCTGGTGCGTTTCTGGTGCGGAACCGGACGCACTGCCGACCAGTCCGCGCCGGGGTCCAGTCCCTCGCAGCGAGATCTGTTCACCCCGCTAAAGATCGGAGAATGGGGGGATCACTCGCGTGATCGCGATGAGGCGCAGACGGGGGAGGGGCAGCGCGTAGAACCAGCCGTCGACGAGCAGGGGGATGCGCCGCACTCCGCCCGGCACGCCTTTTCGCGGTCCTTGACCGAGATCCGTGACGTCCAACGCCGACCTTGGCCAGTGCAACCATCTCTCCCGCAAGGCGTTCAACCTCGGCGACCGCTTGCGGAGGCAGACCCGACACCACGTGCTCGGCGTCCGGGTCATACTCCCAACGCCATGGGTCCCGGTCGCTCACGCTGCTCCCTGCTCCTGGTCGATGCCGGCTTCAGCGCATGCTGTGTCAAGGATGCGACCGATCTCCGCCGCAAGTTCGCGAGCTTCGTGGATATCGTCGGTCTCGGCCGCCCGGGCTTCCAACGCCCGGAGGCGGGCGGCTCGGTCCGGGTGGCGCTCGATGGCGACGTAGACGGCCCACTGCCCGACGAAGCGACGCATGGGTGCCGCGCTCACCTGCTCCCGGGACTGCCGGAGCGCCGCAGCGCGCTCGGCATCGAATGTCGGCAGTGCGTCTGGGGCGATCAGCGCAAGCGCAGCGCGCAGTTCCTCAGGTGTGCTCGCCGGCTGGGCGATGCGGTGGCCTTCCGGATCACTGTCGGCGATGTCGTGCATCGGATGTTCGGGCTGCGTGGTCATCGCGGTCTCCAGTAAGGATCGGCCAGGTCCGCTGTGCGCCCTACGGTACGTGTTCGTCCCTCTCGTGCGCATGGAGATGCGGTCGTCCGCTTCAGCTCACTCGTCAGGCTGCTGACCGCCGCGACGTTGCCAGCGGCTGCCCTCCGCGGCGTCGGGGTCGTAGTCCCAAGTCCAGGTATCGCTCACGCGGAGATCTCGTGGTGGGCCAGGTCCGTGATCTGTCGGATCTCGGAGAGTGCGGAGCGAAGGGCCTCGCGGTCGGTGGCCTCTTCCGCTACGGCCTCCAGCTCGCGCAGTCGTGCGGCGCGGGACGGGTAGCGCTGGATGGCGACGAACTCGCCCCACCACTGCAAGAAGGTGCGCAGCGGAGCGATGGTGCTCTGGGCGGCGGCTTGTTCGACTGCGCGGTCGAGGTGCTCGACGAACGACGGCAGCTGGGCGGGGGCGATTTGGGCGACCGCTGTGCGGAGCGCTGCCGGAGTGAGTGCCGGCATGGGGATCAGGGGCCCGTCGGGGGCAGAGGGCTGCTCGGTCATCGAAAACGTCTCCTGGGCGGCGGTCTGCGCGATCATCATTGAGCCTGGCCGTTGTTGCGGACGCTGGGCTGAGCCTACGCCCGCGCCACGTCCGCCACACAACACCCGACGCGTCTCGATCGCTTGAGCCCAAGTGTGATCGCATGGATCATTAATGTGGAGTCCTGGGCTGGCAGAGAGAAGCTCCGGGCAACAAAGAAGCCCCGGGCCGCTGGCCTGGGGCTTTGTGGTGGAGCGGGTGACGGGAATCGAACCCGCGCTCTGAGCTTGGGAAGCTCATGTTCTACCATTAAACTACACCCGCGAGGGCGCCAGCTCGCTGGCGCCGCATCGTCGCACACTGTACCCCATGGTTGACCCCCGCTGCATTTGCCGTGGGGTCTTCTTGCTGTTTGGGGTGGGTTCGGGGGGTGGGGGAGGGTGGCGGGAGGGAGGGAAGCGGTTGTTGGGGTGCGGGAGTTGGGGCGTACGGTGGGGGTGCTGGGTGCCGCGTGGAGTGGCGGGGGATTGATCCCCTAATGTGGCATTTGTCGTCCACGCCGTCCACGTTCTTGGGGAAGGGTCTCAATGGAGCGCACCGTCGTCCGTTGTGCTGAAGGACATGTGTTCAGCACCGCCTCGTTCCCGATGCAGCACCTCACCGCCGACCGGATCGGACCCGGGCGGCTGCTGCGGTGTCCGCGTTGCGCCAGGCTCCGGCATGCGGTGCCAGTGGGGCTGGAGAAGCGGTAGAAAGCCGGAGAAGGCGGTAGAGGCGGCAGGGCCCGGTCCGGTTGGGCCGGGCCTGTGCCGTGGGGGCGGGTTTGGGTTGCGTATCCTCGTCCACGTGCTTCTCTCAGACAAGGACATCCGGGCCGAGATCGACGCCGGGCGGGTGCGGGTTGATCCGTACGATCCGGCGATGGTGCAGCCATCGAGTATCGACGTGCGGCTGGACCGGTTTTTCCGGGTGTTCGAGAACCACCGCTATCCACATATCGACCCGGCGGTGGAGCAGCCCGATCTGACGCGGCTGGTGGAGCCGGAGGGTGATGACGCGTTCATCCTGCACCCCGGCGAGTTCGTGCTGGCCTCGACGTACGAGGTGGTCTCGCTTCCGGACGACATCGCCTCGCGGCTGGAGGGGAAGTCGAGCCTCGGCCGGCTGGGGCTGCTGACGCACTCCACGGCCGGCTTTATCGACCCCGGCTTCTCGGGGCATGTGACGCTTGAGCTGTCCAATGTGGCGACGTTGCCGATCAAGCTCTGGCCGGGGATGAAGATCGGGCAGCTGTGCATGTTCCGGCTGACCTCGCCCGCCGAGCACCCGTACGGCTCGCAGCGCTACGGCTCCCGCTATCAGGGGCAGCGTGGGCCGACGCCCTCGCGGTCGTTCCAGCGGTTCCACCGGACGAAGGTGTGAGCGGCATGGGTGAGCAGCGGGAACAGCAGGAACATCGGGAGAACCTGTCGTACGAGCGCTTCGGCGTCGCGGTCCGGGAGTTGGCGCAGACGATTGCCGACGACGGATACGAGCCCGACATCGTGCTGTCCATAGCGCGCGGCGGTGTCTTCGTCGCGGGCGGGCTGGCGTACGCGCTGGACTGCAAGAACATTCACCTGGTGAACGTCGAGTTCTATACGGGCGTGGGGACCACCCTGGACATGCCCGTGATGCTCGCGCCGGTGCCGAAGCTGATCGACTTCTCCGACAAGAAGGTTCTGATCGCCGATGATGTCGCGGACACCGGCAAGACGCTGAAGCTCGTGCGCGACTTCTGTCTCGACGCGGTGGCCGAGGTACGCAGTGCGGTGGTCTACGAGAAGTCGCAGTCGCTGGTGAAGTGCGAGTACGTCTGGAAGCGCACCGACGAGTGGATCGACTTCCCGTGGAGTGTCGAGCCGCCCGTCGTACGGCGTGCGGGGCAAGTGCTCGACGCGTAGGCGTACGGAGGGAAGAGATTGAGGGGCCCGCTCGTCGTGCGGGCCCCTTTTCGTTCTCTCGTTCTCTACCTGCGGGCGTCGTTCTCTACAGCGTGCCCAGCTTCAGCAGCGACAGCAGCGCGATCAGCTGGATCGCCGACGCCCCCAGCGCCTTCGGCCACGGCAGATCGTGCGACTTGCTCACCATCGAGGTGAACAGCGCGCCCGCCGCCAGCCAGGTCGCCCAGCCCACCACCTTCACCAGCGAGCTGTCGCCGCCCAGGAAGATCGCGAACACCAGCCGCGGCGCGTCCGTGATCGACATGATCAGCATCGACAGGCCGATGGTCGGCGCCCAGGTGCCGTCGCCGCCCAGCTGGCGGGCGAGGGTGTGGGTGACCGCGCCCAGGATGAGGCCGCTGATCACCACGGCGACGCCCGCGGTGAGGATCCACGGGATGCTGTTGGCCATAGGGGCGTTGAGGACGTCCTTACGGGCGTCGTCGAAGCCGAAGACCGCCAGCAGTCCGTAGACGAAGGTCACGATGAGCGCGGGGCCCCACACCGTGTAGTCGCGCATCTGCCAGAAGGTGGCCTGCGGGCGCAGCACGATGCCGCTCAGCAGCTGCTTCCAGCGCAGCCGGGGGCCGGCGGGCGGGACGGTGGAGGAGCCGGCGCGGTAGGTGTGTCCCGCGTAGCCGTCGTCGTACGAGCCCGGGGCCTGGCCCTGGCCGTACGGGTCGTAAGCGTCGGGCGCCTCGCCGACGCTGAACGCCTGCGTATGGCCCGCGTCGTTGTCGGTGTATCTCTGCCCCTGGCCTCCGGGGCCGCCGCCCTGTCCGGGGCCGGGGCCGTAGTACGGGTCCTGGCCGCCGAAGTACTCCGGCTCTCCCTGTGAGGCGGGCCGCTGCCATTGCGGCTGCTGCTGCCCGCCGTACGGGGCCTGCTGCCCGTACGGCTGCTGCTGCGGTCGCTGCTGCTGCCCTTGTTGCGCGGAGTGGGAGTTCCGTCCGCGTCCGATCCTGAATCCAGCCACCATTCGAACGTACCCGGTCGTAGCGGGCGCGGTGCGGGAGCTGTGTGACAGGCCGGTCATTGCGGCCGAGCTGTGACATCCCTTAGGGGGACCCTGGGGGGTTTCCCCCAGGTGGGATGTCCGGTGGTCTCACTGGTCCCGCGCCGTGCCGTCCGGCTCGGCGTGCCGCCGGCCGTCCGCCGCGAAGGGCTTGCTGGTGAAGGCGGCCTTGTCCGCCGCCCCGTTCGTGATCCACCAGCGCTCGGGCCGCTCGCCGTACCGGGAGAAGGCGAGACCGCGGCCCCAGGCGAGCACCACCTCGTCCTTGCCGTCGTGGTCGAAGTCCGCGACGCCGTACAGCCGGGCGGCGCGGTCGTCCTCGCGGACCGCTCTGCCGTCCACACGGGCCGGGACGGCGCGGGTCAGCGTGCGGCGGCGGGCGATCCCCTCCGAGGAGCCCGAGCGGGCCGAGGAGCCCGGCCGCAGGGTCAGGAGCTCGACCCCGCCCCGGCCCAGCGAGACGGCCAGCTCGTCGGTGCCGTTGCCGTCGGTATCGGCGGCGGCCAGCGCGCCCGACATCGTGGGGATCCTGAAGCGGTACGGGAAGGAACCCGTTCTGTGCGCCGCGCCCTTGGTGTAGACGCTCACGGTCTTGCCGATGTCCGGCTTCTCCGTCTCGTCGCCCGGTTCGGTGTTGCGGGTGCCGCTGTCGCCGACCGCGACGTCCCGTTGGCCGTCCCCGTCGAAGTCGCCGAAGGTGATCGCGTTGCCCTTCCGCAGCTTGCGGCCCGTAGTACTGAGGCCATGACGGCTCGCTGTCAGCAGTATGGAGGCGGACTGCTCGTCCTCGTTGACGGTGTGCACCACCAGATCGGTGGCCCGGTGGCCGTCGATCCGGTCGGCGACGAGATCGCCGATCTCACCGCGCTTCTCGTGCAGCGGGCTGTCGTACGGAACGGCCCTGGCGGCCTTGCCCGCCCGGTTGAACGGTCCGTACAGCACCAGCAGGGAGCGGCGGTCCGCACGGACCAGGGCCAGGTCGTGGTGGCCGTCGCCGTTGAAGTCGCCCACGGTGGGGCGCTGGGGATCCACGCCGTCCCGCGGGCCGGTCAGCTGGACGCGGGCCGCGGACCGGGTCTGCCGGGGGCCGCCGGGGCCGCCCCAGGAGATGTAGGGGACGGTCCGGACGGTGGCGTGGACGCGTGCGGTCTCGCGCTTGCCGAGTCGCTCGCCCGCGGTGGTGGTCACATCGGCGTAGCCGTCGCCGTCGAGGTCGGCCGTGGACACCTCGGTCGCGCCCGCGACGGTGATGTCCTCGGAGGGCAGGCCGAGGTCCTTGTGGCCGAGCACGGTGCGGGTGGCCGGATCGAGACCGTGGGCCGAGCCGTGGATGAAGGCGGTCCGGCTGGGTAGGCCCACCTTCCCGGAGGCGACGGGGAGTTGGAGTTCGGGATAGCCGTCGCCGTTGAGGTCGTCGGGCAGCCGACTGCCCTTGCCGTGGGGGACGGGTGCGGTCACGGTGGGGGTGCGGACGGCTCCGGGGGCGGTTTTGCCACCGTGGTGGGATCCCTTGGGCCCGTCGCCGTCGGGGCCGCAGGCGGTGAGCAACAGCGCCACGGCGGCGGCACAGGCGGTGGCGCGGGCCGCGGCACGGGCTGCGGCGCAAGCGGTGGGACGGGTAGCCGCACGGGTGGCGGCGCAAGCGGTGGGACGGGTAGCGGCACGGGCGGTGTGGCGGGGGAGCGGACCAGGGACGCGGCCGGGTGGTGCGGTGGGGGGAGGAGCGGGCGTCATCGGGCCACCTCAGCGTATCGGGGGCGGTTCGGGCCATGGGGCCGGGTACTTCGTTATGAGGGTGATGCGTTGTGTTACGTACCACCCGCCGGTGGTCTTTCCGGGAGATCCGGGACTGATCCGTCCGGTTGACTGTAAAGATGACCTTTGTAGCACAAGGTCTGTCCAGGACATTTACGCATGGGTGGTTGGGGCATGATCCTGTAGAGGATCGCAAGTTTGGTGGAGGAAGGGTTACTTCACGGCCAGGATCGGTAGTTGTTCGAAGCGGGCGAGCGGGGGCCAGCCATGTGCGTTTCGCACGATGCGCGGGTGACGGGTGAGGCGGCGAGACCGATGAAGGAGGGTGCGGACGGGGCGTAGGTGCGATGTCGGACGGGAGCGGCCGGCCGGCGGCGGATGCCGCTCGCTCGCCGCGGGACGAGGGTGCTGGAAATAACGACATGGCAGGACTTGTCGGTCGACCACGGGTGCCGATGGCCCGCGCGATGGCCGAATGGCGCCCACGCGGTCGGCGCGAGCATCGGGACCGGCGGCAACCGGACGATGCGCGGAAGCAACGCGAAAAGTGGGACCAGCAAGACGCCCATGGCCCCTGTGGCCCCAATGACCAAGGGGATCAGCGGGACCCGCACCGGACGCACAGGCAGCACACGCTGCGGCATGCGCACGAGCTCCGGCGGGAGCGGCGCCGCCGGCGCCCCGGGCGCGGTGTGCGCACGGTCGCGGGGCAGGTGTTCGTCCTGCAGGTCGGGGTGGTGCTGCTGCTCGTCGTCGCCGCCGTCGCGGCGCTCGTCCTGCAGTCGCGGTACGACAGCGAGCGGGAGGCCCGTAACCGGTCGATGGCCGTGGCCGAGAGTTTCGCGAGCGCCCCGGGCATGCTGCGCGCGCTGCGCAGCGCCGATCCGGCCGCCGTGCTGCAGCCGCTCGCCGAGCGGGTGCGCAAGGGGTCCGGCGTCGACTTCGTGGTGGCCATGTCGCCGCAGGGGATCCGCTACACCCACCCCAACCCCGACCGGATCGGCAAGCACTTCATGGGCAGCATCCGGCCGGCCGTGGAGGGCCGTACGGTGACGGAGACGTTCACGGGCACCCTGGGCCTCTCCGTACGGTCGGTGATCCCCGTCAAGGACAGCGAGGGGAAGGTCGTCGGCCTGGTCGCGGCCGGGATCACCATCAAGAAGGTGAGCGGCGCCGCCGATCATCAGCTGCCGCTGCTCTTCGGTGCCGCCGCGGCCGCGCTCGCGCTCGCCACGGCCGGCACGGCGCTGGTGAGTCGGCGGCTGCGGCGCCAGACCCACGGTCTGGACCCGGCCGAGATGACGCGGATGTACGAGCACCATGACGCGGTGCTGCACGCGGTGCGGGAGGGTGTGCTGATCGTCGGCGGCGACGGCCGGCTGGTGCTCGCCAATGACGAGGCGCGCCGCCTCTTCGACCTGCCCGCGGACGCCGAGGGCCGGCCGGTGGCCGAGCTCGGCTTCGATCCGCATACGGCCGCGCTGCTCGCCTCCGGCCGCCCCGCGACCGACGAGGTGCACACGGCGGGCGAGCGGCTGCTGTCCGTCAGCCACCGCCCCACGGACCTCAACGGCGGGCCGCCCGGCAGCGTCGCCACCCTGCGCGACACCACCGAGCTGCGCGCGCTGTCCGGCAAGGTCGACCTGGCGCGCAACCGGCTGAAGCTGCTGTACGACGCGGGGGTGTCCATCGGCACCACGCTGGATGTGGTGCGCACCGCCCAGGAGCTGGCGGAGTACGCGGTCGCCCGGTTCGCCGACCATGTCTCCGTGGACCTCGCGGACTCGGTGCTGCGCGGAGAGGAGCCGCCGGAGGGCGCGGCGGGCATCGCAGGCGGGGCCACCCTCCCGGCGAACCCGGGGCCCGACGGCGGGCGGACCGCCCTGCGCCGTACGGCCCTCAGCGGCATCAGCGACGACGGCCCGCTCTACCCCCTCGGCATGCTGATCCAGTTCGGCCCGAGCTCG
Organism: Streptomyces sp. NPDC005266; assembly: GCF_040607655.1. Lineage (NCBI taxonomy): Bacteria > Bacillati > Actinomycetota > Actinomycetes > Kitasatosporales > Streptomycetaceae > Streptomyces > Streptomyces sp. NPDC005266. Next base: position 20,007 of record NZ_JBEXHC010000014.1, on the reverse strand, counting down.
CCCCAGGCGCGGGGGTTCCGCAGCGGCGCGGTGACCGTCGAGCCGGTGCTGAGCGACTTCGGCGGCTGGCAGGAGCAGGACCCCGAGATGGCCCAGCGGATCGTCGACTACGGCATCCACTCGATGATCACGGTCCCGCTGCGGGCCCGGGGCGTCGTGCTGGGCGTGGCCAGCTTCATGCGCGCGGAGAAGCCGGAACCGTTCGAGGAGGACGACATCTCCCTCGCCGAGGAACTGGTCACCCGCGCCGCCGTCAGCATCGACAACGCCCGCCGCTATACGCGCGAGCACACCATGGCCGTAACGCTTCAGCGCAGTCTGCTGCCGCGGGTGCTGCCCGAGCAGGACGCCCTTGATGTGGCGTACCGCTATCTGCCCGCCGAGTCGGGCGTGGGCGGTGACTGGTTCGATGTGATTCCGCTGCCGGGTGCGCGGGTGGCGCTGGTGGTGGGCGATGTGGTGGGGCACGGGTTGCACGCGGCGGCGACGATGGGGCGGCTGCGGACGGCGGTGCACAACTTCTCCACGCTCGATCTGCCGCCCGACGAGATCCTCTTCCACCTCGACGATCTGATCGCCCGGATCGACGAGGAGGACGAGGGCCACGGCGGTCTGGACGGCGCCGACGGCGGCGTTGAGGTGATCACCGGGGCGACCTGTCTGTACGCGATCTACGATCCGGTGACCCGGCGCTGCACCATGGCCCGGGCCGGTCATCCGCCGCCCGCGGTGGTGGGCCCCGACGGGAGCGTCAAGTTCCCGGATCTGCCGGCCGGGCTGCCGCTGGGTCTGGGCGGGCTGCCATTCGAGACGGCCGAGCTGGAGCTGGCCGAGGGCAGTCAGCTGGTGCTCTACACGGACGGGTTGATCGAGAAGCGCGACCGGGACATCGAGACGGGTCTGGAGATGCTGGGCGAGGCCCTGTCCCACCCGGGGCGGACGCCGGAGGAGACCTGTACGGCGGTGCTGGGCGTGCTGCTGCCCGACCGGCCGAGCGATGACATCGCGTTGATCGTGGCCCGTACGCGGGTGCTGGAGCCCGGCCGGATCGCCGACTGGGAGGTGCCCTCCGACCCGGCGCATGTCGCCGAGGTGCGGGCCGCGGTGGCCCGGCAGCTGATGGCGTGGAAGATGGGCGAGGTGGCGTTCACGACCGAGCTCATCCTCAGCGAGCTGATCACCAACGCGATCCGCTACACGACGGGCCCGATCCGGGTGCGGCTGCTGTGCGACCGCACGTTGATCTGCGAGGTCTCGGACACCAGCAGCACCTCTCCGCATCTGCGGTACGCGGCGACGACGGACGAGGGCGGCCGAGGGCTGTTCCTGGTCTCGCAGTTCGCGGACCGCTGGGGCACCCGCTACACCTCGGACGGCAAGGTCATCTGGACCGAGCAGGCGCTGCCCCCGCCAAAGAACGGAGCGTCGAAACGGCCGTGACGGACGGCCGTAACGGCAAGCCGCGGCCGTCACAGCGGCCGTGAGGAAGCCCGTCCACGAATCCTCGTGGACGGGCTTCCTCACGCGGTACGCGCCGGCTACTTCACCGGCGCCGGCTGCGGCGCCTCGGCGCTCTCGCCGTCGCCCTCCGGCTCGGCGGGCGTCTTGACCGAGTCGAGGAGCAGCTGGGCCACGTCCACGACCTGGAGCGCCTCGTTGGCCTTGCCCTCGTTCTTCTTGCCGTTGACCGCGTCGGTCAGCATGACGAGGCAGAAGGGGCATGCGGTCGAGACGATGTCGGGGTTGAGCGACAGCGCCTCGTCCACGCGCTCGGTGTTGATGCGCTTGCCGATCCGCTCTTCCATCCACATCCGGGCACCACCGGCGCCGCAGCAGAAGCCGCGCTCCTTGTGGCGGTGCATCTCCTCGTTGCGCAGCCCCGGCACCTTGGCGATGATTTCGCGCGGCGGGGTGTAGACCTTGTTGTGACGGCCCAGGTAGCAGGGGTCGTGGTAGGTGATCAGACCCTCGACCGGGGTGACCGGGACCAGCTTGCCCTCGTCGATCAGGTGCTGCAGCAGCTGGGTGTGGTGGATGACCTCGAACTCGCCGCCCAGCTGCGGGTATTCGTTCGCGATGGTGTTGAAGCAGTGCGGGCAGGTCGCGACGATCTTCTTCTTGGACGCCGGCTTCTTCGTCTCCGGGTCGTCCTCGTCCTCGCCGAAGGCCATGTTCAGCATGGCCACGTTCTCCTGGCCCAGCTGCTGGAAGAGGAACTCGTTGCCCAGGCGGCGCGGAGAGTCGCCGGTGCACTTCTCCTCGCCGCCCATGATCGCGAACTTGACGCCCGCGATGTGCAGCAGCTCCGCGAAGGCCTTGGTGGTCTTCTTCGCCCGGTCCTCCAGGGCGCCCGCGCAGCCGACCCAGTACAGGTAGTCGACCTCGGTCAGGTCCTCGACGTCCTGGCCGACGACCGGCACCTCGAAGTCGACCTCCTTGGTCCACGCCAGGCGCTGCTTCTTGGCCAGCCCCCAGGGGTTGCCCTTCTTCTCCAGGTTCTTGAGCATCGTCCCGGCCTCGCTCGGGAAGGAGCTCTCGATCATCACCTGGTAGCGGCGCATGTCGACGATGTGGTCGACGTGCTCGATGTCGACCGGGCACTGCTCGACGCAGGCGCCACAGGTGGTGCAGGACCACAGGACGTCCGGGTCGATGACGCCGCCCGCGGCGAAGCCGCTATCAGACGCAGCCTCCAGCGTCCCGATCAGCGGGCGCTCGGCCTCGGCCAGAGCAGCGGCCGGAACATCTTTCAGCTGCTCCTCGCTCGCCTTCTCCTCGCCCTCGGCGGTCTTGCCGCCGCCCGCGAGCAGGTAGGGGGCCTTGGCGTGCGAGTGGTCGCGCAGCGCCATGATCAGCAGCTTGGGGGAGAGCGGCTTTCCGGTGTTCCAGGCGGGGCACTGGGACTGGCAGCGGCCGCACTCGGTGCAGGTGGAGAAGTCGAGGATGCCCTTCCAGGAGAAGTGCTCGATCTGGGAGACGCCGAACTGGTCGTCCTCGCCCGGGTCCTCGAAGTCGATCGGCTTGCCCTCGGACACCATCGGCTGCAGCGCGCCGAGCGCCACCTCGCCGTCCGCGTTCCGCTTGAACCAGATGTTCGGGAAGGCGAGGAAGCGGTGCCAGGCGATGCTCATGTCGATGTTCAGCGAGACGGTGATCATCCAGATGAACGACGTGGCGATCTTGACCATCGCGACGAAGTAGACGAGGTTCTGCAGCGTGGTCAGGCCCAGCCCCTTGAAGGCCAGGACCAGGGGGTACGAGAACAGGTACGACGCCTCGTAGCCCTCCACGTGGTGGAGGGCCCCCTCCAGGCCGCGCAGCGTGACGATGCAGGCCCCGACGATGAGGATGACGTACTCGACGAAGTACGCCTGCCAGGCGGTCGAACCCGCGAAGCGGGACTTGCGGCCGGCCCGGGACGGCAGGTTCAGCAGGCGGATGACGATCAGGGTGAGGATGCCCAGGGTCGTCCCCGTGCCCATGACCTCGACCAGGAGCTCCCAGGGCAGCCAGTCACCGATGACCGGAAGGATCCAGTCGGCCTGGAAGAGCTGGCCGAAGGCGTTGGCGATGGTGAGGAGCAGGCTGAGGAAGCCAACCGCGACGAACCAGTGGGCGATGCCGACGATGCCCCACTTGTTCATCCGGGTGTGCCCGACGAACTCCCGGACCAGCGTCACGCTGCGCTGCCAGGGATTGTCGGTCCGGATGCCCGCCGGGACCGGCGCGCCGAGCATGAAGAAGCGTACGAACTGCACGACGGCGCGGCCTAGCAGGGCAACGCCGACCGCAATGAGGACCAGCGACACGATGATCGCGGCGAGTTGCATGTGGGGCTCCTCGAACCTGCGAGAGCGATGATTACTAAGCGGTAACTTAATTTCTCCTGACCGACATTACCTGTCCGGGCGTGCGCCCATGTAGTCGACCAGCCGGTGATCTGCGTCGCTCACAAGCCCCATGCCCCACACTCTTGGGCATAAGACTCATATAAAACTTGAGTCATGCCGACTCAGGTCTGTTGACAGCGAAAAGTCGATCGTGCACGCTTGAGCGTGTTCCACTCAATGCTGTAGCTGGAGGATTGCGAAATGGCACGTGCGGTCGGCATCGACCTGGGCACGACGAACTCCGTCGTCAGTGTTCTCGAAGGCGGTGAGCCCACCGTCATCACCAACGCCGAGGGCGCCAGGACCACGCCGTCCGTCGTCGCTTTCGCGAAGAACGGCGAGGTGCTGGTCGGCGAGGTCGCCAAGCGCCAGGCGGTCACCAACGTGGACCGGACCATCCGGTCGGTCAAGCGCCACATGGGCACCGACTGGAAGATCGACCTCGACGGCAAGAACTTCAACCCCCAGCAGATGAGCGCCTTCATCCTGCAGAAGCTGAAGCGGGATGCCGAGGCGTACCTCGGTGAGAAGGTCGCGGACGCGGTCATCACCGTCCCGGCGTACTTCAACGACGCCGAGCGCCAGGCGACCAAGGAAGCCGGTGAGATCGCGGGCCTCAACGTCCTGCGTATCGTCAACGAGCCTACCGCCGCCGCGCTCGCCTACGGGCTGGAGAAGGACGACCAGACCATCCTGGTCTTCGACCTCGGCGGCGGCACCTTCGACGTCTCGCTGCTGGAGATCGGCGACGGCGTGGTGGAGGTCAAGGCCACCAACGGTGACAACCACCTCGGTGGTGACGACTGGGACCAGCGCGTCGTCGACTACCTGGTCAAGCAGTTCAACAGCGGCCACGGCGTCGACCTGTCCAAGGACAAGATGGCCCTGCAGCGCCTCCGCGAGGCCGCTGAGAAGGCGAAGATCGAGCTCTCCAGCTCGACCGAGACGTCCATCAACCTGCCCTACATCACGGCCTCGGCCGAGGGCCCGCTGCACCTGGACGAGAAGCTCACCCGCGCCCAGTTCCAGCAGCTCACCTCCGACCTGCTGGAGCGCTGCAAGACCCCGTTCCACAACGTCATCAAGGACGCGGGCATCTCGCTGTCCGAGATCGACCACGTCGTCCTGGTCGGTGGCTCCACCCGTATGCCCGCCGTCGCCGAGCTCGTCAAGGAGCTGACCGGCGGCAAGGAGGCCAACAAGGGCGTCAACCCGGACGAGGTCGTCGCCATCGGCGCGTCCCTCCAGGCCGGTGTCCTCAAGGGTGAGGTCAAGGACGTCCTGCTGCTCGACGTCACCCCGCTGTCCCTCGGCATCGAGACCAAGGGCGGCATCATGACCAAGCTGATCGAGCGCAACACGACCATTCCGACCAAGCGCTCGGAGATCTTCACCACGGCCGAGGACAACCAGCCGTCCGTGCAGATCCAGGTCTACCAGGGCGAGCGCGAGATCGCCGCGTACAACAAGAAGCTCGGGATGTTCGAGCTGACCGGTCTGCCGCCGGCCCCGCGCGGCGTGCCGCAGATCGAGGTCACCTTCGACATCGACGCCAACGGCATCATGCACGTCGGCGCGAAGGACCTGGGCACCGGCAAGGAGCAGAAGATGACCGTCACCGGTGGCTCCGCGCTGCCGAAGGACGACATCGACCGCATGATGCGCGAGGCCGAGCAGTACGCGGAGGAGGACCACAAGCGCCGCGAGGCCGCCGAGACCCGCAACCAGGCCGAGCAGCTCGTCTACCAGACGGACAAGTTCCTCAAGGACAACGAGGACAAGGTCCCCGGTGATGTGAAGACCGAGGTCGAGGAGGCGCTCGCCGGGCTGAAGGAGAAGCTCGAGGGCGAGGACACGGCCGAGATCCGCACCGCGACCGAGAAGGTCGCCGAGGTCAGCCAGAAGCTGGGCCAGGCCATGTACGCCAACGCCCAGGCGGACGGCGCGGCCGGTGCCGGCGAGCCCGGTGCCGAGGGCCAGGCCAAGGCCGATGACGACGTGGTGGACGCCGAGATCGTCGACGACGAGAAGGCCGACAAGGGTCAGGGTGGTGCCGCGTGACGGAGGAGACCCCGGGCTTCGAGGAGCAGCCCGACGTCCCCTCCGAAGCCGCGCAGACCGCTGACGACGCGGCGAAGGGCGCCGGGTCCGCCGACAAGGCGGGCCCGGCAGCCCCGGCCGGGGACGTAGAGCAGGTAGCCCTTCAGGCGCAGCTGGACCAGGTCCGTACCGCGCTCAATGAGCGGACGGCCGACCTCCAGCGGCTCCAGGCGGAGTACCAGAACTACCGGCGCCGGGTCGAGCGGGACCGGGTCACGGTCAAGGAGATCGCGGTGGCGAACCTCCTGACCGAGCTGCTGCCCGTGCTCGACGACATCGGCCGCGCCCGTGACCACGGCGAGCTCGTCGGCGGCTTCAAGTCCGTCGGCGAATCGGTGGAGACGCTGGCGGCGAAGCTGGGCCTGCAGCAGTTCGGCAAGGAGGGCGAGCCCTTCGACCCGCTGGTGCACGAGGCGCTCATGCATGCGTACGCGCCGGATGTCACCGAGACGACGTGCGTGCAGATTCTGCAGCCGGGGTATCGAATCGGCGAGCGAACGATCCGCCCCGCGCGGGTGGCGGTCGCCGAGCCCCAGCCCGGTGCCACCCCGTCCAAGGGCGGCGAGGGCGAGGGGCCGGCGCAGGACGAGGAGAGCGGTGGCCCGGAAGAGGGCTGACGCGACAGTGACAGCGGGAACAATCGGAGAGGAGGGACGTCGAGGATGAGCACCAAGGACTTCGTCGAGAAGGACTATTACAAAGTCCTCGGCGTCCCCAAGGACGCCACCGAGGCAGAGATCAAGAAGGCGTACCGGAAGCTCGCCCGCGAGTTCCATCCGGACGCCAACAAGGGCGACGCCAAGGCGGAGGAGCGCTTCAAGGAGATCTCCGAGGCGAACGACATCCTCGGCGACCCCAAGCGGCGCAAGGAGTACGACGAGGCCCGCTCCCTCTTCGGCAACGGGGGATTCCGCCCCGGGCCGGGCGGAGGGGGCTCCCCCGGCAGCTTCAACTTCGATCTGGGCGACCTCTTCGGGGGCGCCCAGGGCGGCGCCGGCGGTGCGGGCGGCTTCGGCGGCGGGCTCGGGGACGTCTTCGGTGGCCTCTTCAACCGCGGCGGAGCCACCCGTACCCAGCCGCGCCGCGGCCAGGACATCGAGTCCGAGGTGACGCTCAGCTTCACCGAGGCGGTGGAGGGGGCCACGGTTCCGCTCCGGATGTCCAGCCAGGCGCCGTGCAAGGCATGCTCGGGCACCGGCGACAAGAACGGCACGCCGCGCGTGTGCCCGACCTGTGTCGGCACCGGCCAGGTCAGCCGCGGTGGCGGGGGCGGCTTCTCGCTCACCGACCCGTGCGTGGATTGCCGGGGCCGCGGGCTGATCGCGCAGAACCCGTGCGACGCCTGCAAGGGCAGCGGCCGGGCCCGCTCCGCCCGCACCATGCAGGTCCGTATCCCCGCGGGCGTCAGCGACGGCCAGCGGATCCGGCTGCGCGGCAAGGGCGCCCCGGGCGAGACCGGCGGTCCGGCCGGTGACCTCTACGTCATCGTCCATGTGGACCCGCATCCGGTCTTCGGCCGCAAGGGGGACAACCTGACCGTCACCGTGCCCGTCACCCTCCCGGAGGCGGCGCTCGGCGGCGAGGTCAAGGTCCCGACCCTGGGCGGCCCCCCGGTCACCCTGAAGCTGCCGCCCGGCACGCCCAACGGGCGGACCATGCGCGCCCGCGGCAAGGGCGCGGTGCGCAAGGACGGCACCCATGGGGACCTGCTGGTCACCGTCGAGGTCACGGTGCCGAAGGACCTCAGCGACAAGGCGCGGGACGCGCTGGAGTCGTATCGCGAGGCGACCGCGGGCGAGGACCCGCGGGCGGAGCTGTTCAAGGCCGCGAAGGGAGCATGAGATGGACGGCCGAGGAGTAATCGGAGGCAGGGGCGGGGGCCGGTCCCGCAATCCCTACGAGCTGACCGACGAGTCGCCGGTGTACGTCATCTCGGTCGCCGCTCAGCTCTCCGGCCTGCATCCGCAGACTCTGCGTCAGTACGACCGCCTCGGCCTGGTCTCCCCCGACCGCACCGCCGGCCGCGGCCGGCGCTACTCCGCGCGCGACATCCAGCTGCTCCGCCAGGTCCAGCAGCTGTCCCAGGACGAGGGCATCAACCTCGCCGGGATCAAGCGCATCATCGAGCTGGAGAACCAGGTCGCGGCTCTGCAGAACCGGGTCGCCGAGCTCCAGTCCGCGGTGGAGGGCGCCGCGGCGGCCATGCAGCAGCGCGAGGCCCAGGTCCACGCCTCCTACCGCCGCGACCTGGTCCGCTACCAGGACGTCCAGCAGACCAGCGCGCTGGTCGTCTGGCGGCCCAAGCGGTCGGAGTGACGGGCGGACCGCCCTGACGTCGGCAGGCCGGCAGGCGCCGGCGACCCATCCCGGGTCGCCGGCGCCTGCTGTTCGTCGCCTCCCGGGGCAGTGGCGGCTGCCGTCGCCCGGGGCCCTGTGACCGCGGCTGTGGGCGAGCCTTCGGGGCGGGCGAGAGGCACCATGGAGATACGGGATCCGAAGCCTGAGCGCAACGGGGGGTTCGGGGGCAGGCGACGGTAGCGCGGAGCAGATCAGACCCTGTCGGCAGGGATGTGATGGGTACCGGTTCCACACCACCGCGTGAACCGAACCGCGGCCGCCCGAGGCCGGGCGGCCGGCGGGGTGGTGGCCGCGAGCGCACCGAGCGGCTGTACCGGACGCTGCTGCGCCGCCGCAAGGAGCCGCTGTCCATCGAGGACGTCACCGTCGTCGACCGGCCGCGGATGCGCCGCGCGGTGGCGGCGACGGCGGTCGGCAACATGATGGAGTGGTTCGACTTCGGCGTCTACGCGTATGTCGCGGTCACCCTCGGAAAGGTCTTCTTCCCGTCCGACAACCCCGCCACCCAGGTGGTCTCCACCTTCGCGACCTTCGCGGTCGCGTTCCTGGTGCGTCCCCTCGGCGGGCTGGTCTTCGGGCCGCTGGGCGACCGGATCGGGCGGCGCCGGGTGCTGTCCACCACCATGATCATGATGGCGATCGGCACCTTCGCGGTGGGCATCCTGCCCGGCTACGACTCCATCGGCCTGGCCGCCCCGCTGCTGTTGCTGGCCTGCCGGGTGGTCCAGGGCTTCTCCACCGGCGGTGAGTACGCCGGGGCGACCACGTACATCGCGGAGTTCGCCCCCGATCAGCGCCGCGGCTTCCTCGGCAGCTGGCTGGACTTCGGCACCTTCGTCGGTTACGCGCTGGGCTCCGGCCTGGTCACGGTGTTGACCGCCGTGCTCGGCGAGGACGGGATGGTGGACTGGGGCTGGCGGGTGCCCTTCCTGGTCGCGGGGCCGCTCGGGCTGATCGGCCTGTACATGCGGCTGCGGCTGGAGGAGACCCCGGCGTTCCAGGCGGAGGCCGAGCGGGCGGCCGAGGCGGCGCAGGAGGCGGCGGCCCGGGGCGATACCGAGCCGGTCGAGGACGCGCGCCAGTCCGGCCACGGGCGGCTGAAGGAGATCTTCACCAGGCACTGGCAGGCGGTGCTCATCTGCATGGGCCTGGTGCTGCTCTACAACGTCACCAACTACATGGTCACGTCCTATCTGCCGACGTACATGACCTCCACGCTCGGCCAGAAGGCGACCGTCGCCCAGACCCTGGTGCTCGCCACCATGCTCGTCGTGGCGCTGACGATCACGCTGGTCGGCCGCACCTCCGACCGCTGGGGGCGCAGACCGCTGTTCATGGCCGGCAGCGTGGGGATGATCGTGCTGGCCGTTCCGGCGATCCTGCTCATCCGGGCGGGCGGCATCCTGATGCCCGCCATCGGCTGCCTGGTCCTGGGCCTGCTGCTGGTCATCTTCGCGGGTACCAGCGCCGCGACGCTGCCGGCGCTGTTCCCGACGAGGCTGCGCTACGGCGCGCTGTCGATCTCGTACAACATCTCCGTGTCGCTGTTCGGCGGTACGACACCGCTGCTGGCCTCGTGGCTGGTGGCCACCACGCACAACACCCTGGTGCCCGGGTTCTATCTGATGGTGGCCGGTGCGATCGGCCTGGTCTCCACCTTCTTCCTGCACGAGACGGCCGGTAAGCCGCTGCGCGGCTCGGGGCCCATGGTGGAGAGCGAGGAGGAGGCCCGTACGGCGGTGGCGGAGAGCCGGACCGAGGCCGGGCGCAGGGCGCGTGATGTCTGGCTCGCGGTGCGCCACCCCCGGGCCCACCACCACAAGAACGAGGAGGGGTGACCCCGGGGCCTCACCTCAACCCCGGCCCATCGCTCGGGTGAGCGTGATCTCGATGAGGACCCGGTCCGGGTTGGGGCGCGGGGTGCGCTGGTAGCGCTCGGCGTAGCGGCGTTCCGCGTCCGCGATGAGCTCCGGCTCCGTACGGACCACCGCCCGGCCCTCAAGGGTCGCCCACCGTTTTCCCGCCAGCTGGCAGACGGCGACGGGCGCGCCGAGGTCGCCCGCCGCCCGGATGTGGGCGACCTTGCGGCTGTGCCGGTTGGTGATGACGCGGGCGAGCCCGGCCTCGGGGTCGTAGGTGACGCCGACCGGGACGACGTGCGGGGTGCCGTCCGGGCGCGGGGTGGTCAGGGTGCACAGATGGCGTTCGCGCCAGAAATCGAGGTACCCGGGGTCGGGGTTGCGAGGGTCGATGGCCATGGTCCAGAACCTAAGGCCAGAAGACTGGCGTCGCCGAGGTTGAGTGAACTAGACTCAAGTTTGCGGATATTGCGTAGGGCAGGATTGAGAGAGCCGTCTGAGCAAGAGAGCCGTCTGAGCAAGGAGGAGCACAGCGACGTGGATGCCGAGCTGACCAACAAGAGCCGGGCGGCGCTGAGCGCCGCCAATGACCGGGCGGTATCCGCCGGACACGCGGACCTGACGCCCGCGCATCTGCTGCTCGCCCTGTTGCAGGGCCAGGACAACGAGAACGTGATGGACCTGCTGGCCGCCGTCGAAGCCGACGCGGCCGTCGTGCGGAACGGGGCCGAGCGGCTGCTCGCCGCCCTGCCCAGCGTGCAGGGCTCCACGGTGGCCCCGCCGCAGGCCAACCGGGATCTCCTGGCGGTCGTCGCGGACGCGTCCCAGCGCGCCAAGGAGCTCGGGGACGACTACGTTTCCACCGAGCACCTCCTCATCGGCATCGCAGCCAAGGGCGGCCAGGCGGGGGAGCTGCTCGACCAGCAAGGGGCGAGCGCCAAGAAGCTGCTCGCCGCGTTCGAGAACGTCAGGGGTGGACAGCGGGTGACGACGCCCGATCCGGAGGGCACGTACAAGGCGCTGGAGAAGTTCGGCACCGATTTCACCGCCGCCGCGCGCGACGGCAAGCTCGACCCGGTCATCGGCCGGGATCAGGAGATCCGGCGCGTGGTGCAGGTGCTCTCGCGCCGTACCAAGAACAACCCGGTGCTGATCGGCGAGCCGGGCGTCGGCAAGACCGCCGTCGTGGAGGGTCTCGCCCAGCGGATCGTCAAGGGCGATGTGCCCGAGAGCCTGCGGGACAAGCGCCTGGTCGCCCTCGACCTCGCTGCGATGGTCGCGGGCGCGAAGTACCGCGGTGAGTTCGAGGAGCGGCTGAAGACCGTCCTGGCCGAGATCAAGTCCAGCGACGGCCAGATCATCACCTTCATCGACGAGCTGCACACCGTGGTCGGCGCCGGCGCCGGGGGCGACTCCTCGATGGACGCCGGCAATATGCTCAAGCCGATGCTGGCCCGCGGTGAGCTGCGGATGGTCGGCGCCACCACCCTGGACGAGTACCGGGAGCGGATCGAGAAGGACGCCGCGCTGGAGCGTCGCTTCCAGCAGGTCCTGGTCTCCGAGCCGACCGTCGAGGACACCGTCGCGATTCTGCGCGGGCTCAAGGGCCGCTACGAGGCCCACCACAAGGTGCAGATCGCGGACGGCGCGCTGGTCGCCGCCGCGACGCTGTCCGACCGGTACATCACCTCCCGCTTCCTCCCCGACAAGGCCATCGACCTGGTCGACGAGGCGGCCTCCCGGCTCCGTATGGAGATCGACTCCTCCCCGGTCGAGATCGACGAACTGCAGCGCTCCGTCGACCGGATGCGGATGGAGGAGATGGCGCTCGCCCGGGAGACGGACGAGGCCAGCAAGCAGCGCCTGGAGAAGCTCCGCCGCCACCTCGCCGACACGGAGGAGGAGCTGCGCGGGCTGACCGCCCGCTGGGAGAAGGAGAAGCAGGGGCTCAACCGGGTCGGCGAGCTCAAGGAGAGGATCGACGAGCTGCGCGGCCAGGCCGAGCGCGCCCAGCGCGACGGGGACTTCGACACCGCCTCCAAGCTGCTGTACGGGGAGATCCCGGCCGTCGAGCGCGAGCTGGCGGAGGCATCGGAGGCCGAGGAGGAGGTGCAGCGGGAGGACCGCGACACCATGGTCAAGGAGGAGGTCGGCCCGGACGATGTGGCCGATGTGGTCGCCTCCTGGACCGGGATCCCCGCCGGCCGTCTGCTGGAGGGCGAGACCCAGAAGCTGCTGCGCATGGAGGACGAGCTGGGCAAGCGGCTGATCGGCCAGAGCGAGGCCGTACGGGCCGTCTCGGACGCCGTGCGCAGGACCCGGGCCGGAATCGCCGACCCGGACCGGCCCACCGGATCGTTCCTCTTCCTCGGCCCGACCGGCGTCGGCAAGACCGAGCTGGCCAAGGCGCTCGCCGACTTCCTCTTCGACGACGAGCGGGCCATGGTCCGCATCGACATGAGCGAGTACGGCGAGAAGCACAGCGTGGCCCGGCTGGTCGGTGCCCCGCCCGGCTACGTCGGCTACGAGGAGGGCGGCCAGCTCACCGAGGCGGTGCGCCGCCGCCCGTACAGCGTGGTGCTGCTGGACGAGGTGGAGAAGGCCCACCCCGAGGTCTTCGACATCCTGCTGCAGGTCCTCGACGACGGCCGGCTCACCGACGGCCAGGGCCGGACGGTGGACTTCCGCAACACCATCCTCGTCCTCACCTCCAACCTGGGCAGCCAGTACCTGATGGACCCGCTGCTCGGCGAGGAGGAGAAGAAGCAGAGCGTGCTGGAGACCGTCCGCGCCTCCTTCAAGCCGGAGTTCCTGAACCGGCTGGACGATCTCGTGGTCTTCTCCGCGCTCAGCCAGGACGAGCTGGCCCGCATCGCCGAGCTGCAGATCGACCGGCTGGCCCGGCGCCTGGCCGAGCGGCGGCTCACCCTCGACGTCACCCCGGCCGCGCTGGCCTGGCTGGCCGAGGAGGGCAACGACCCGGCGTACGGGGCGCGGCCGCTGCGCCGGCTGGTGCAGACCGCGATCGGCGACCGGCTGGCCAAGGAGATCCTCTCCGGTGAGGTCCGGGACGGCGACACGGTCCGGGTCGACCGGACCGACGGCGGGCTGCTGGTGGGCCCGGCCCGGTAACGGCCCAGCTGGTGGGCCCGGCCCGGTAGCGGCCCGGTCGGACGGTGCCCTTGATCGGACAAAGTCCGGCCAGGGTTGCACGGCGGGGGCGGGTGTGAGGGAGGATGGCGGTATCCATACGAAGGGAAATCCACGGTGAGCATCGACCCGTCCTCGATTCCGAATTTCGGGGGCCAGCCCGAGCCCGAACCGGCGGGTCCGAGTGGCCCCGTGCTGCCCGACCAGGACCTGGTCAAGCAGCTGCTGGAGCAGATGGAGCTGAAGTACGTCGTCGACGAGGAGGGGGACCTCGCCGCGCCGTGGGAGCAGTTCCGCACCTACTTCATGTTCCGCGGTGAGGAGGAGCAGCAGGTCTTCTCCGTCCGCACGTTCTACGACCGTCCGCACGGCCTCGACGAGAAGCCGCGGCTGCTCGAGGCGATCGACGACTGGAACCGCCGTACGCTGTGGCCCAAGGTCTACACCCACACCAATGACGACGGCACGGTCCGGTTGATCGGTGAGGCGCAGATGCTGATTGGCACCGGCGTCAGCCTGGAGCACTTCGTGTCCAGCACGGTCAGCTGGGTGCGGGCCTCCATCGAGTTCGACAGGTGGCTTGTCGAGCAGCTCGGTCTGGAGGCCGACATCGAGTCCGGCGACGACGACACGCCGGACGACGAGGCCTGAGCCGCGTCGGCCCGACCCCGGCATGGGCCCCGCCTCAGATGGGGACGCGGGCCACGGTCAGCAGGTACGTCCCGTACAGCCAGGAGAGCCCGGCCAGCGCGCCGCCCGTAAGGACGACGGTGCGCGGCCGGGCTCTTGCCATGGCCAGGGCCGCCGGGAGCAGCAGCGGAAAGGCGGGCAGCAGAAAACGCGGCTTGGAGGCGAAGTAGTTGGTGCCGCCGAGCGCGAGGACGACCAGGGTGAGGGTGTAGACGAGCAGCGCGAGCGGCGGCGGGCGCAGCGCGAACGAGACGAGGGCAATCAGCATGGCGCCGAGGATCGCGAACGCCATGTAGTGCGCCAGGGTGCCCTGCCCGGTGATCAGGTGGCGGATGAAGCGCAGGCTGCCCACGCCGAGGTCGAAGTGGGAGCCCCAGTCGTCCTGGACGTCGAAGTAGCCGTGCCAGGTGCCGCGCCGACGGCCCACCCAGCCGAGAAAGGCGCACCAGCCGACCGGTGAGAGCGCGGCGCCCGCCCAGACCCGCCAGGACGCACCGGTCCGCCGCCGCCAGATCTCGACGGCGGCGCAGCAGCACACGGCCGCGGCGACCGCGATGCCATTGGGCCGGGAGGCCCCGGCGAGCAGGGCCAGCGTTCCGGCCCACAGCCAGCGGTGGGTCAGCACGGCGTACAGCGACCAGGCGGCCAGCGCGGTCAGCAGCGGCTCGGTGTACGCCATGGACTGCACGATCGCGTGCGGCAGCAGCCCCCACAGCACCACCAGCGCGGTGGCCACCCGCCGCCCGTGCAGCCGGTCGCCGATGGCGAAGATGCCCCAGGCCGCCAGGCCCGCCGAGGCCCACGCGATCAGCAGCCCGGCGGTCACCGCGGTGACGGGCACGACGCTGGTGACGGCCCGGACGAGGGCCGGGTGGAGCGGGAAGAAGGCCAGGTCGCTGAAGACATGCTGAAAGTCGGCGGCCGGGCGGCTGGTGCCGTAGCCGTGCCGGGCGATGCCCGCGTACCAAATGGCGTCCCAGGTGAAGCCGAGCAGCGTGCGCGGACGCTTGCCGGTCCATGCGGCCCAGAGCGTCACGCACGCCATCCCGGCGATCCGCACGGCGGCGTACAGGGCGAGCCCGGGCCCGGCACGGCGCAGTGAGGCACCGGTGCGTATCGCCGCTCGGCGGTACGCGGGGGGCTTCTCGGGCGGTTCCGGGGGGCGTAGGGACAGCGAGGTGTCGGCGGACACAGGGCGCCTCCGGGGCCGGGCACGCGACGGTCACGGGCACGCGACGGTCACGGGCACGCGACGGTTACGGGCACGCGACGGTCATGAGCCGAGCCCCGCGGGGACGACGGGGCTCGGCGCGGCTGACACCAAGACCATGCGGGACGCCGCCCGCGGACGCGACCGGAGGCGTCCGCTCGGGGGATGGCCTGCCGTGGCCACCGGTCGCCCGGTCCCCGTCCGCCTGCGCCTATCGTGAAGGCCAGACCTCCTCGAGGGATGCCGGACGTCGGAAAGCAGGAGCGCATGGGGACGAGCGGGACGGCTGACGCGCGCAGAGCTGTGGGCACGGCGGGCTGGGGCCCCGCGGCAAGGGTGCGGGACATGGGTACGTCGATCTTCACGGAGATGACGGAGCTGGCGCGCCGCACGGGGGCCGTGAACCTCGGGCAGGGCGTGCCGGAGCTGGCGAGCCCCGACGCGCTGCTCAAGGACGTGGCGGAAGCGGTGCTCTCGGGCAACAACCAGTACCCGCCCGCCGTCGGCTTCCCCGCGCTGCGCGAGGCCGTCGCCGAGCATCAGCTCCGGCGGTACGGCCTCGACTACAACCCCCAGGGCGAGGTCCTGGTCACCACGGGCGCCACCGAAGCGCTCGCCTCGGCGCTGCTGGCGCTCTGCGACCCCGGTGACGAAATCCTGGCCTTCGACCCCTGCTACGACGCGTACGCGGCGGACGCCCGGCTGGCCGGCGCCCGGCTGGTGGCCGTCCCCCTGGTGAGCGACGGCGACGGCTTCGCCCTCGACGCCGACGCGCTGCGCGCCGCCGTGTCGCCGCGCACGCGGGTGCTGGTGCTGAACACCCCGCACAACCCGACGGGGAAGGTCTTCACGGCCGGCGAGCTGGCAGCGGTCGCCGAGATCGCCCAGGACCACGCGCTGACCGTCCTCACCGACGAGGTCTACGAACACCTGGTCTACAACGGGGTGCGTCATGTGTCCATCGCCGCGCTGCCCGGCATGCGGGAGCGCACGCTGACGATCTCCTCGGCGGGGAAGACCTTCAGCGTGACCGGCTGGAAGATCGGCTGGGTCTGCGGTCCGGCCCCGCTGGTCGCCGCGGTCGCGGCCGCGAAGCAGTTCCTCACGTACGCGTCGGGGACCCCGTACCAGGAGGCGCTGGCGCGTGCCCTCGGCTCGGTGGAGGAGTGGGCCGCGGACCTGCGCGAGACCCTGTGCCACAACCGGAACCTGCTGAGCGAGGGCCTGACCCGGGCCGGCCTGCGCCCCTACCGCGCCGACGCCGGGTACTTCCTCCAGGCGGACGTACGGCCATGGGGTTACCCGGACGGCGTGACGTTCTGCCGTGAACTGCCGGAGCGCGCGGGCGTGGTGGCCATCCCGACGTCGGCCTTCTACCAGAGCGCCGACGCCCCGGCATGGCTCGTCCGGTTCTCCTTCTGCAAGCGGGAGGAGTCGATCCGGACGGCGGTTGAACAGCTGGTCACGGCGCGCTGACGGGGGGCCGGGGGCGCGCGGCGTCCCCCGCCCGCAGAGAGGGGACCGGACTGGACCGAGGGCCGACTCCGAGCCGTCCGGCCGGCGACCCCTGAACCCCTGAACCTCTGAACCTCTGGACTTCCTCAACTTGCGTTCACGGATGAGCACCTGCGGCGGCGCCCAACTCGCCATCCCTGAGCAGGGGCAGACCGTCGACAACTGTCATTGTCTGTCGTCGTGGGCCGTCCTCGGACGGCCCAGAGACGGCCCCGGATAGTGCCGGATCACGGCCCTTGGCGCCAGGTGTTGGTACGCCGACTAGGCGCTGCGCGGCCGGCGCCCGCTGACGCCATCGCAGGCGTTGTGGGCCATATGTGGGCCAGCGCGCGAGAGTTGGGACTGCTTCGAAGTGAAAGCCCAGGTCAGGGTATGGGCATGTTGCGCGATCGCGACGCTCTTGAAAACCGTCGTGGCAGCGATGTCACCGTGGGTTCAAATCCCACACCCACCGCAGGTGAACGGCCCCTGACCAGGTAAATCGGTCAGGGGCCGTCCTCGTTCGCGCTGTCCGTGAGTGCCCGTGGTTCCCCGCTAGTTACCGGTCGATCGGGCGCGGCAGGGGCACGGGCACCTTCTGATCCGTAGCTCTAGCGGGATCGGTCAGCGGGGGGCATGCCGGCTGCTGGGTGGGCCCGGAGGGACGCTACGGTGCGGGGGCGGTTGCTGGGGTTGCGGTACCTGGCTGCTGTACCGCAAGATCCAAACGGGGGTGACCATGGAACGGCATGTGCTGGAATCGCTGTTGGTCGGTGATGACGAGGCGTCCGTGATAGCTCTGGCCGCCCTCCGCAGCGGCGCCCCCTACTCGGTGGAAGAGCGGATACAACCCGCTGGTGCGCATGCCGGAGTCTTCAAGCGCCGACTTCAGCGCATGCGGATGCGCGGATTCGAACCTCTTGGGCTGGAACGAGCAGTGCAGCTCATCAGCGAATATGGCCGGCCTGTGCGCACAGCGCTGATCGATCCTGACAATCGGACACGGTTCACCCTGCTCTTCCTCACCGAGGACGGCAGCGCACTAGTGGCCTGCGCTAGCTGGCCGCTGCCGCTGGTTGCCAGGAAGCCACCGCTTTAGGAGCGAGGTGGGGCGACCTCTGGCCTGACCAGCGGGTTCCCTGCCTTCGTCGGGGTCCGGCGGCACGTACCCCTGCGCACCTCGATTCCCCGTGAGTCCCCCTTCGTTCTGGCACGAATGTGGCACGCCCGCTCTTCGTCCCGAAGCAATGAGGGCGACCGTGTGACCAGCGAACGGGCCGCACGTGACCTGCGCGAACTGTCCGAGAGGGTCCGCGGATGTACGCCTCGGTGCGGGGCCGTTGTAGCGCAGCTAGAACTCAGTCGGTGCCGTGAGCCGTCGGTTACACCACACCTCCGGACGTGACCAGGGACGCCTCGTATGTGCCGAGACCCGATCGGCCTATGCGGCTGTGCTGCTGGTTGCCCACCGTGCGAGCGTGAACGTGGGCTGCGTGACGGCGGGCGGCTGATGCGCCTGGACGGTGCATTCAGCGGACAGCCTGTTGCGGCGGGACGTCGGCTGTCCCTTCCAAGCACCGCGCGTACCAGGGCGCAGGAGGAGAGCCATGAACCAGCGTGTCGTCTACACCCGTGGCGGATCGCCCGCCGAGGTCCTGACGGTCATCGAGGAGCCGGAGCCGGCAGCGCCCAAGCGCGGTCAGGTCCTCGTCCGCACCACTGCCTTTCCGGTACACCCTGGCGATCTCCAGGCCATTGGGGCCTACCCGGGGGAGGCTGCGGATCCGGTGACGCCGGGCATCGAGGCCACCGGCGTGGTGGAGGCGATCGGCCCGGAAACGCACGTGGCGCCGGGTGTCGAGGTCGGCGGCCGCGTGGCGGTTTTTCCCCAGTCGGGGTCGTGGTGCCAGTGGTTCATGGCGGATGCCGAGGCCGTCGTCGCCGTTCCGGAGGAGTTGCCGGACGAGGTCGCCGCACAGATGTTGGCGAACCCGCTCACCGCGGTGATGCTGCGCCGTGAGGCGCAGGAGCACGCTGCCTTTGGCTACGACGGTTTTCTAGTGCAGACCGCCGCGGGTTCGTCGGTCGGGCGGCTGGTGACAGGCGTGTCTCAGTTCCACAACTTCGCGCTCATCAACATCGTCCGTAGCGAGCGCGGTGCCGCCGAGCTCCGCAAGCGGTTCCCGGATGTGCCGGTCGTGTCGACCGAACATCCGGGCTGGGCCGAGGAGGTTCGCAAGGCGGCCAGCGGCCGGCCAGTGAGCGTGGTCCTCGACGCGATTGGCGGGAACATGGCGGGGGACCTTGTGGACCTCCTTGCGCCGGGCGGGAAGCTGGTCAGTTACGGAATGATCGCTGAGGAGCCGATCTCGGTGCATGCATCAACGCTGGTGAGCAAGTCCTTGACGCTGCGGGGCAAGAACATCATCAGCGGGTGGCCTTCCGAGGCCTCCCCCGAGAGGCGGGCGTCCGACATCGCCACCGCGAAGCAGATCGCGTTGGCGCTCACGGACCAGTTCGACGTGGCCGCCACGTACCGCCTCGGAGAGCTGGCTGACGCCGTGGAGCACGCGGTACGGCCCGGCAAGGTCGGCACCGTCCTCGTCCGCCCCTGACAGCGGCAGCGGAGGTCGGTGGAGTCAAGCCACGAACGATCTTGAAAACCGTCGTGGCGCGAGTCACCGTGGGTTCATTCCCACACCCACCGCGCAGGTTGAAGGCCCCTGACCAGCAACATTGGTTGGGGGCCTTCGGTCGTGCGGGCTGCCCGTTGGTGACCGCCATTCCCCGTGGTTCCCCTACCGATCGGGCACGCGAGGGGCACGGACGGATGACGGCTACCGCTTCAGCGCTCGATAGCGCTTCAGGAGATCAGTGATCTTGCCGGGATCGGCCTGACTGTTCAGCTCTGCCAGAAGGTCGTCGGGGCAGAGTTCGTAGTGGTCACCCCACCAGCGTCGCCCTTTGTTGTCCCAGATCCTGTAGCCGCCCGGCACTCCGCGCGCGCCGTACCGCCGCTTGCTCACGATGCCCCTCCCACCATTGTTGCCCTGGTCAGCGAAGCAGGGCAGGTCGCAGAGCACGACTTCATTAACCCACCACTCTCCCAGCTCCCATCCCGTCCGCCGTCGACCCACACACCGTGGACCGGGCGTGGTTCATGGCGTCCAGGTGGAGCGCGCCACTGTACGAACGACTGTGAGGATTCACTGCGGCGCTGCTCGGCAGGCCTGACCCACCGAACGATTGACGCTTC
>NZ_JBEXHC010000013.1:0-176967 GCF_040607655.1 Streptomyces sp. NPDC005266 | reverse complement strand
CGGCTCGACGGCCGCCAGGATCGCCGCCGCGGGCGTCCCGGTCACCAAGGTCGAGGAGCTGCCCGGCTCCCCGCGCGGGGGGCCTCAGGCCGCGCCGCAGTGGCCGGGACGGAGGTCACGGGGCGGGTGTGCGCGTGATGAACGGACGGTATACGTGGGGTGTGCGGAAATGCCTCTCAACCGTTAACCCGGTGATAGTGGCGTTCCGGCCAGGGTTCAGGGGAAACTGGGGGAGATCGTCCCGGCGCGAGCCACGCGCCGCCGGCGTACAAGGAGGCATCCGTGCCGCATGTCCTGGTCCTCAACGCGTCGTACGAGCCGCTCGGCGTCGTACCGCTCCGCCGCGCGCTCATTCTCGTCCTCAACGACAAGGCCATCAGCCTTGAGGACTCAGGCGCCCTGATGCACAGCGCGACCCGCGTCATCCCCGCTCCCAGCGTCGTGAGGCTGAAGCGCTTTGTACGGGTGCCCTTTCGCGGCCCCGTTCCGCTCACCCGCCGTGCCCTGTTCGCCCGCGACGGCGGCAGATGCGCGTACTGCGGTGGCGTCGCAACCAGCGTCGATCACGTCATCCCGCGCAGCCGTGGCGGGCAGCACACCTGGGAGAACGTGGTCGCCGCGTGCCGGCGCTGCAACCACGTCAAGGCAGACCGCCATGTCGCCGAGATCGGCTGGCGGCTGCGTCACCAACCCGTGCCGCCTACCGGGCTCGCGTGGCGGATCATCGGCACGGGCCACAGGGACCCGCGCTGGATGCCATACCTGCAGCCATACGGCGCGGACGACGCGATGGCCCGGATCGAAGGCAAATCCGCCTAGCCGGGCCATTGTCGTGTCGGTGGCCCGGCGGGCCACCGACACGGCTCAGCCCTTCCGGGCGAGCCGGCCCCGGCGGGGGCACCTCCCAGCTGATAGCTGGCGGAGAACCGAGCCGCTGGGGGAGAACCGAGCCCTAAGCGGTTACGGCGAAGTCAAGTGCTGATCCTTCTCGGCGTCCAAGCCCTCGGCCAGGCCGAACCGCGAGGGATCAGCGGCGAACTTCACCGCATCCGCTGAGGAAGACCGAGCCCTAGGAAGCAGGGGCGACCGAGTAGGCCGCGACCTCCCAGAGGGAGTAGCCGAAGCGGGTGGCGCGCTTGTCGCCCTGGATGCGGATGAAGCGGGTGTCCGGGGCGTCCATGCCGACCGCCTCCCGGCCGCCCTTGCCGTTGCTGACGGTCGCCGCCGTGCGCCAGGTGCGCCCGTCCTCGGAGACCTGGATCCGGTAGCGGGAGGCATAGGCGTCCTGCCAGTGCAGCTCCAGTCGGCCCACCCGGGTGGGCCTGGCCAGCTCGAGCTGGAGCCAGGCGCCGTCCTCGGCCGGGGAGGACCAGCGGGTGTCCGCCTTGCCGTCGATGGCGGCGGCCGCCGGGAAGTCGGGGGTCTCATCGCCGGACGAGGTCGCCTTGGTCCCCGGTGCGCGGGCCAGATCCGGGCCGCCGGTGCGCGGGAAGGCCCGGACGGTCAGCACGCGCTCCTGCGAGCCGAAGCGGACCGGGACGGTGTACGTGCCCGCCTTGGTGCCGGGGGCCACCGAGACCTCGAGCCGGGCGGTGGCGGTGCCGCCGCGCGGGGCCGTCACCCCGTCGGGGGCCCGGACGGTGATGCCGTGCGGCGCGTCGACCGTGAGGTCGCCGTTCACATCGCCGGGGCGGTGGGAGGTGAGCTCGGCCCCGACGACGGTGGCGCGTCCGCCGATCTCCGCGTCCGCCGTCTCGTGGGACAGGGACAGCGCGGCGTCCGGGGTGTCGGCGAACCAGGGGGTGATCTCGTGCACCGCCGGAGGCGTGGCGCCCGGCGCCCAGCTGAGCCGGATCGCGTCCGCCGCTGTGTCCTTGTCGCCGGAGCGGCCCGTGACCTGGGTGAAGCCGCTGCCGGACACTGCGCCGAGCCTGCGCCAGCCCTCGCCGGGGACGTGCGCCTCGACCGTGCCCGGTGAGGAGACCCCGGGGACCCGCGCGGTGAGCGCGGAGACGGAGGACAGCGGGCGGGTGCGGCCGAAACGCACCGTGACCGGGCGGCCGGGGGAGGCCACCTGCGTGGTCACCTTGCCGTCGGCCGCCGCGCGGTCGTCCTTGGCGGTCCGCAGCCCCTGCTCGGCGGTGTGGTGCACGCCCGACCAGACGTCGGCCTGGTCCAGGGCCTTGGTCAGGAAGGGGGCGAGGACGCCCTTGCCCACCGTCACCCGGCTGTCCTGGGTCTTCTCGCGCAGCGCCTCGACCGCCAGCCGGGCCTTCCACGCCGCCGCGCCGTCGCCGCGTGCCTGAGCGGTGAGCATGTCCACGGCGCGTACGCCCGCGTCGCCGTAGCGCCCCAGCTGGTCGAGCCAGGGCCGTACGTCGGCGCCCAGGGTGTCCGACAGCCGCTCGGGGGCGTCGCGCATCGTACGGAAGGCCGCGCGCAGCCGGTCGGCCGACCGCTCCAGCCGGCCCACGTCCGTACCGCCGAGCGCCCTCCAGAAGGCGTCGATGAGCGGACGCAGATACGCCGACTCGTCGCCGCCGAGCACCGAGGACGCATCGTTCCCGGCGAGGGCGCGCAGGGCGGCGCGGGTCCCCGCGTCCGGCCCGGCCAGATCGTCGATGGCCGCCTGCCAGGACTCCTGGGGGCGGTAGCCGTGCGGGTTCCAGGCGAAGTCGGCGGCGGTGAACAGTGGGATGCGGGAGGCGGTCGGCTGCTCCATGGCGTTGGCCAGCAGCGCCGCGGACTGGGTGGCCACGGCCGGGTCGCGGCCGGTGTACGGGCCGAGGAAGATGCGGTCCTGGGCCCAGTCGTTGACCGGGTAGTTGTCCATGGTGACCAGCCGGTGGCCGAATGCCGACCGGGCGCCCGCCAGCTCGCCACCGGTGATCGTTTTGGGCACGACCCCGACGCCGGTCCAGGCGACCTCCACCCGGTCGTCGAGAGCGGCGGCGAGTGCGCGCCGGAACTCGGTGTCGCCGTCCTGGTAGTACTCGGTCGGCATCAGGGACAGCGGCACGGAGCCGGGGTGGCGGTGGGCCAGGTGCCGGGCGAGTGCGTTGGCCACCTTGGCCTGGGCGCTCGCTGCCGCCTCGGGGCCGGAGCCGAAGGTGTCGGCGTCCTTGCCGCAGTGCCATTCGCTGTAGCTGACGTCCTGGAACTGCAGCTGAAAGGAGCGCACGCCGAGCGCCCACATCGCGTCGACCTTGCGCGTGAGCGCCTTGAGGTCGGCGTCGGAGGAGAAGCACAGCTGCTGGCCGGGGGAGACCGCCCAGCCGAGGGTGACGTGGTTGCGGCGGGCGGCTGCCGCGAGCTCGCGGAACTCCTCCCGCTTCGCGGCGGGGTACGGATCGCGCCAGCGGGACTGCCGGTAGGGGTCGTCGCCGGGCGCGTAGAGATAGCGGTTCTGCTTGGTGCGGCCCATGAAGCCGAGCTGGGCGAGCCGGTCCCGCTGCGACCACGGGGCGCCGTAGAAGCCCTCGGTGGTGCCGCGGACGGCCGTCCCGGGCCAGTCACGGACGGTCGCCCCGGCGAAGGCGGAGCCCCGGCCCTCCCGCTTGACGAGCAGCTGGCGCAGGGTCTGGACGGCGTGGAAGAGCCCGTCGGGGCCGACGCCGGCGAGGGCGATCGTGGGCTGCCCGTCCACCGAGCCCGTGGCGAGGCGGTAGCCGCCGGACGGGAGGTCGCCGCGCTCGGGTGCGCGCAGGGCGCGCAGGGCCCGCTGTGCGCCCTGGCCGTCGGCGTGCACCACCAGCCCGCGCGCCGGGTGCTTGCCACCCGGGGTGGCCTCATCGACGGTACGGACCCCCGCCTCGTGCAGCAGGGCGCGCAGCGCGTCCAGCGCGTACGGATCCACATCGCCGTCGGCTATCAGGGTGGCCTCGTCCCCGACCGAGACGTCCGCGCCCAAGGCGCGCAGCGACTGCGGGCGCGGCCAGACGGGCGGCACTTCGGCCCCGCTGTCGCGCTCCGGTGCGGAGGTGCCGGACGTGCCGTGATCCACGGGCGCGGCGGCGGCCGCCGGAGCGCCGCCGAGCAGACCCCCGATGACGGCGGCGGCCATCGCCGTCGCGCCCGCTGCCCTCGGCCTCTTCCCCCCGAACTGCACCGGCCTCTCCTCGATCAGGTAGTCGGTCCCCGTCAGGCCCCGTCACAGACGGCGCCAATAGGCGTGAGCCCACCACCACCCGGTGAGGGTGTCAACGCGCATGACCGAACTGTCGGCATTGCCGCATGTGGCACCAGTCGGGCGAGACGGGCCGGTGTGCGGCGGGCTTCCGCAAGTCTGACGGATGAAGGGTGCTCCTGTTCGTAAACTCTGTGTCCCCGTTCCCTCACTGCCGTGAAATCGCCTGCCCCGGCGAGGTGTGACCTACGGCACGTCGGGGGACTGTTTACGTCTGCGACCGCCCTGAGTGGGTAGGGCTCGACATTGACCCACTGCCGACACCCCACGGAGGTCCGTGTGGCCGCGTCAGCTCAGCTTCTCCCCTTCGCCCTGTCCAAACCCGTGCCCGAGGCATCCAGCGCACAGGATCCGTTCGCCGGGGTCTCCGATCCCGACTGCGGACTGTGCGGCCTGGACGGCTTCGGGTCCGGCGGCGCCACCGAGGCGCCCCTCACCAGCGAACCCCCGCTCGCCGACAACGTGCCCCTGACCAGCGAGCCTCCGCTCGCCGCCGAACTTCCCCTGACGAGTGAGCCGACCGCCGCCGCGCCCGGCACGCGAGCCGGCTTGGAGCCGATGGAGATCTGATGGGCAGAGCGCGGCTCGCCGAGCTGCACGGTGTCGCCACCTCCTACGAGCCCGCCCCGGGCCGCACCGTCCGGGTGCCCGAGGACACTGTCGTCGCCGTACTCGCCGCGCTCGGCGTGGACGCCTCGACCCCCCGATCCGTATCCGAGGCGCTGGACCGGCACGATCGCCGCCAGCGCGACCTGCTGCTGCCCCCGTGCGTGGTGGCGCGCCCCGGCAGAGCCCCGCGGCTGAGCCTGCCCGAAGGCACGGTGCTGCGGGTGCGTACCGAGGACGGCGCACCGCACGCCTGGGGGCCGGCGGCCGGCGTCTTACGGGCCGACGGCCCGACGCCCGATGGCGGCCTCAAGGACGCCGCCGTCGCCCTTGAAGCCGCCTTCAATGGTTCCGACGGCCCCGACGGGCTGCCGCCCGGGGCCCATACCCTGACCGCCGAGGCCCCCGACGGCCGCCGCGCCGCCGCCACGCTGATCGTCGCCCCCGACCGGATGCCCTTGCCCCCGGTCCGCAGCCACGGTTTTCTGGTCCAGCTCTACTCCCTGCTCTCCGCCCGGTCCTGGGGCATGGGCGACCTCGGCGATCTGGCCGATCTCGCCGCCTGGTCGGGCCGGGCGCTCGGCGCCGGATTCCTCCAGCTCAACCCGTTGCACGCGGCGCTGCCCGGCACCCCGGCCGCCCCCACCGACCCCTCGCCCTACCGCCCCTCCTCCCGCCGCTTCCCCGACCCCGTCCATCTGCGGGTCGAGGACGTGCCCGAATACGCCCATCTGCCCGGCGTCGCCCGCGAGCGCGTCGACCAGCTGCTGGAGGCGGCGGCCCGCTTACGTACGTCCGTACTGCGGGACGGCGCGCTCATCGACCGGGACGCGGTGTGGGTCCTCAAGCGCGATGCCCTGGAGCTGGTGCGCACCGTACCGCTCAGCCCCGGCCGCCGCGCCGCCTACTGCGACTTCCTCGCCGAACGGGGGCGGTCCCTGGAGGACCACGCCCTGTGGTGCGCGCTCGCCGAGACCCACGGCCCCGAATGGCGCACCTGGCCCGACGGACTGACCGACCCGCGCTCGGCGGGCACCGCCCGTGCGCGCGGTGAGCATCTGGACCGGGTCGACTTCCACTGCTGGCTCGCCTGGCTCACCGACGTCCAGCTCGCCGCCGCCCAGCGCGCGGCGTGCGACGCGGGCATGGCCGTCGGCCTGGTGCACGACCTGGCCGTCGGGGTGCATCCCTCGGGGGCCGACGCATGGGCGCTGCGGGACGTCTTCGCGTCCGGCATGTCCATCGGCGCGCCGCCGGACGCCTTCAACTCCCGGGGCCAGGACTGGGGCCTGCCGCCCTGGCGCCCCGACGCCCTCGCGGCCACCGGCTACGCCCCGTACCGGGATCTGCTGCGCGGCCTGCTGCGCCACGCGGGCGCGCTCCGCATCGACCATGTGATGGGCCTCTTCCGGCTGTGGTGGGTCCCGGAGGGCCGCGAGCCGGCCGAGGGCTGTTACGTCCGCTACGACGCCGAGGCGATGCTCGGCGTGCTCGCACTGGAGGCGCACCGCGCGGGCGCCGTCGTCGTGGGCGAGGACCTGGGGACGGTCGAACCGGGGGTGCGGGAAGCGCTGGCGGCACGGGGGGTGCTGGGGACGTCCGTGATGTGGTTCGAGCGAGACTATGACGAAGGGGGGCCCGCCCGGCCGCTCGCGCCCGAGGAGTGGCGGGCCGACTGCCTGGCCACCGCCACGACCCATGACCTGCCGAGCACGGCCGCCCGTCTCACCGGCGACCACATCGAGCTCCGGCACCGGCTGGGGCTCCTCACCCGCCCGCCGGCGCAGGAGCGTGCCGCCGAGGCGGTCGAGGTCGCCGAGTGGCTGGCACTGCTGGGCCGGCTGGGCCTGCTGCCCGAGGGGCCGGGCGACGAGGAGGCCGCGATCAAGGCCGTCCACCGCTTTCTGCTGCGCACCCCGGCCAGGATGGTGGGCGTCTGGCTCCCGGACACGGTAGGGGACCGCCGGCCGCAGAACCTGCCGGGAACGTGGAACGAGTACCCCAACTGGCGGCTGCCCATCGCCGACGCGCGGGGGCGCGCGGTCTCGCTGGAGGAGCTGGTGGCCTCGCCGCGGCTGCACGCGCTGATGGCCGAGGTGGCCCGGCTCACCTCCCCTTCCGCCTCCCCTGAGGCCACCCCACGCACGCGGGGCGCGGGGGCGTCCGATAGGTTGAGTCCGTGAGCAAGAAGGTCAAATTGAACGCCGTGCGCGCCGGTGCCGTCATCGCCGCGACGACGGCGATGCTGCTGATGTCGTCCCCCGCGTTCGCGCTCAACCGCGACGACGGTGACGACCCGGGTCCGGGCCTGAGCGTCGCAGAGACGCTGGGCCTCTACGTCGCCGCTCCGATCGTCCTCTTCCTGGTGATCGCGGGTCTGGTGATCGCGGGAGACAAGAAGTCCCGCAAGCAGACCGACTGACGCGTCCGACCGACGAGGAGTCGGACCGACGATCAGTCACGATCGTTCAACGAAGCGCTGAGACGCCGCTACAAGGGCGCCTGCGGCCATTTGGCCGGGGGCGCCCTTGTCGTATGTGACACAACACTCCCGCAGCCAAGTGCGCCCGCGTCACGGCCAGTTCACCGGGGGCCACCCGAACGCCCCGGGTCGTTTATTTTCGCTTTAACCTACGCTGTCGTAACCTACGGACGCGTAAGTAAGTTCGACCCCTCGTCCCCAGGAGCCCCGCCGTGTCTCTTGCCCCCTCCAGCCGCACTGGTCAGGCCGTGTGGAGCGACACCCAGCTCCTGTACGCGCTCGAAGAGGTCGTCGAGACCGAGCTCAACCGGCATCTGAATGTCGCCAGGGAATGGATGCCGCACGAGTACGTGCCCTGGAGCGACGGCCGCAACTTCGACGGCGTCATGGGCGGCGAGGCATGGGCTCCCGACCAGTCCAAGGTCAGCCAGGTCGGCCGGATCGCGCTCGTCGTCAACCTCCTCACCGAGGACAACCTCCCCAGCTACCACCACGAAATCGCCACCCTGTTCGGGCGTGACGGCGCGTGGGGCACCTGGGTGCACCGCTGGACGGCGGAGGAGGGGCGGCACGGCATCGTCATGCGTGACTACCTGCTCACCAGCCGGGCCGTCGACCCGGTCGAGCTGGAGCGGTTCCGGATGCAGCACATGTCGGAGGGGTTCGAGTCCGACAACCAGCACAGCATGCTGCACACCGTCGCGTACGTGGCCTTCCAGGAGCTGGCCACCCGCATCTCGCACCGCAACACCGGCCACCACTCCGGCGACCCGGTCTGCGACCGGATGCTGGCCCGCATCGCCACCGACGAGAACCTGCACATGATCTTCTACCGGAACCTGCTCGGGAAGGCGTTCGAGCTCGCTCCCGACCAGACCATGTGCGCCGTCCGCGATGTGGTCGTCAACTTCCGCATGCCGGGCCATGGCATGCCCGGCTTCGAGCGCGCCGCCGCGCAGATCGCCATCGGCGGCATCTACAACCTCCGCATCCACCACGACGACGTGCTGCAGCCCGTGCTGCGCTACCTCAAGGTGCTGGAAATCGGCGGCCTCGGCCCCGAGGGGCTCAAGGCGCAGGAGGAGCTCGGCCTCTACATGGGCGGCCTGGACGACCAGGCCACCAAGTTCGACGAGCGGCGGGAGGCGCTGCTGGCCCGCCGCAGGGCCCGTGCCGAAGGTGTTTGATCACTCTGACACCATCGGGTGATAGCCGAACATTCATCGCAGGGGACTCCCGGCGCGGCGCCCGGTGAAACGCCCGGTGCGGCCCAGGAGGCCGCCGTGGCGGCCGAGTTGAAGGCCGCGGCGGCGGCCGGCGCGCCGGGGCGTACCGGGCCTTGGCCGAACTCCTCACCGAGCGCGGGCAGCTGGACGAGGCCCTGCCCTGGTGGGCCAGGGCCGCCGACGCCGGCGACGCGGACGCCTCGCGCACCCTGGCCATCTGCCACAAGGGCGACGCCGGCGCCGCGTACGACATCGGGCGCATCCACGACGAGGCCGGGGGCCGGCGCGCCGCCGAGATCTGGTTCCACCGGGCCGCGGGCCTCGGTCACGGCCGCGCCGCGTGGTGGCTCGGCCGGCTCCGAGGAGCGCGGCGGCGACCCGCAGCAGGCCGAACGCTGGTACGTCCGCGCCGCCAGGACCGGGCTGACCCCGCCCGCCTTCCTGGCCGGCCGCAGCATGGTCCGGCGCGGCGCCCACGCCGACGCCGAACCGCTGCTGCGGGCCGCGTGCGACGACGGCCATATGGAGGCGCCGTACTGGCTTGCCAAGGCGTTGCGGGGGCTGGGGCGTACGGAGGAGGCCGAGCCGTGGCTGCGCCGTGCGGTGGAGGCGCATCCGGAGGTTGTGCGCGGTTACGGCGGCATGACGAGGCTCGCCCTCCCCGACCCTCGCCGCGAGCTGGCCGAAGTCCTGACCGAACTGGGCCGCGCCGAGGCCGGGGCGGCCGGTGGCTGCGCCCCCTGGCCCCCGCCGGGCCGGCCGGGGGCTGCGCCTCCTGGCCCCCGCTGGGCCGGCCGGGGGCTGCGCTTCCTGATCCCCGCTGGGCCGGCCGGTGGCTGCGCCCCCTGATCCCCGCTGGGCCGGCCGGGGGCTGCGCCTCCTGGCCCCCGCTGGGCCGGCCGGGGGCTGCGCTTCCTGATCCCCGCTGGGCCGGCCGGGGGCTGCGCCCCCTGACCCCCGCCGCGCCGGTTTGTGGGCACCCGTTCCGCCCCGCGGAACGAATGCCCACAACCGGCCGGCCGCGTCAGCCCGCGGCGGCGTCCGCCGCCTGGGCTTTCAGGGCCCGCTCAACGCCCGCTCGCGACTCCGTGACCAGCCGCCGCAGGGCCGGCGGCGGCTCGGCGGAGGCGAGCCAGGCGTCGGTGGCGTCCAGCGTGTCCTGGGAGACCTGGAGCGAGGGGTAGAGGCCGACCACGATCTGCTGCGCCATCTCGTGGCTGCGGCTCTCCCAGACGTCCTTCACCGCGGCGAAGTACTTTTCCGTGTAGGGGGCCAGCAGCTCCCGCTGGTCGGTCTGGACGAAGCCGGCGATCACCGCTTCCTGTACCGCGTTCGGCAGCTTGTCGTCTTCGACGACCGATGCCCACGCCTCGGCCTTGGCCTGCCCCGTCGGGCGCGCGGCGCGCGCCGTGGCGGCGTGGCGTTCGCCGGCGGAGGTCTTGTCGCGTTCCAGCTCGGCCGCGATCGCGCCCTCGTCCGCCCGTCCCGTCGCGGCGAGCCGCTCCAGCAGCGCCCAGCGCAGCTCGGTGTCGATGGCCAGGCCGTCGATGGTCTCGGTGCCGTCCAGCAGCCCGGAGACCAGGGCCAGCTGGTCGTCCGTACGGGCGGTGGCGACGAACGCCCGTGCCCAGGCGAGCTGGTGGTCGCTGCCGGGGGCGGCGGCCCGCAGGTGGTCGAGCGCGGCCTCGGTCCACTTGGCCAGGCCCGTCTCGCGCCAGTCGGGCGCGGCGTACAGGTCCAGGGCGAGCTTCACCTGGCGGTGCAGCGACTGGACGACGCCGATGTCCGACTCCTTGGCGATGCCGGACAGGACGAGCGCGAGGTAGTCGCGGGTGGGCAGCTCGCCGTCGCGGACCATGTCCCAGGCGGAGGCCCAGCACAGCGCGCGCGGCAGGGACTCCTCGAAGTCACCGAGGTGCTCGGTGACAACGGCCAGCGAATCCGGGTCGAGCCGCACCTTGGCGTAGGTGAGGTCGTCGTCGTTGAGCAGGATCACGGCGGAGCGCTTCTCGCCGGTCAGCGCCGGGACCTCGGTCAGCTCGCCGTCCACGTCCAGCTCGATCCGCTCGGTGCGGGTGAGCTTGCCGGTCGCGTCGAGGTCGTAGAGCCCGATGGCGATGCGGTGCGGCCGCAGCGTTGGCTCGCCCTTGGCGCCGGGCGGCAGGACGGGGGCTTCCTGGCGCACCGCGAAGGAGGTGATGGTGCCGGAGTCGTCCGTGTCGATCCGCGGCCGCAGGATGTTGATGCCCGCGGTCTCCAGCCACTTCTTCGACCAGGTCTTCAGATCCCGGCCGCTGGTCTCCTCCAGCGCGCCGAGCAGGTCGGACAGCCGGGTGTTCCCGTACGCGTGACGCTTGAAGTACGCCTGGACGCCCTGGAAGAACTCGTCCATGCCGACATACGCGACCAGCTGCTTCAGTACCGAAGCGCCCTTCGCATACGTGATGCCGTCGAAGTTGACCAGGACGTCGTCCAGGTCGTTGATCTCGGCCATGATCGGGTGGGTGGACGGCAGCTGGTCCTGCCGGTAGGCCCACGTCTTCATGGAGTTGGCGAAGGTCGTCCAGGCGTGCGGCCACTTGGAGCCCGGCGCGTGGGCCTGACAGGCGATGGAGGTGTAGGTGGCGAACGACTCGTTCAGCCACAGATCGTTCCACCACTCCATGGTGACCAGGTCGCCGAACCACATGTGGGCCAGCTCGTGGAGGATGGTCTCGGCACGCGTCTCGTAGGCCGCGTCCGTCACCTTGGAGCGGAAGACGTACTGGTCGCGGATGGTGACCGCGCCCGCGTTCTCCATCGCGCCCGCGTTGAACTCCGGCACGAAGAGCTGGTCGTACTTGGCGAACGGGTACGGGTAGTCGAACTTCTCCTCGAACCACTCGAAGCCCTGCCGCGTCACCTCGAAGATCGCGTCCGAGTCGAGGAACTCGGCGAGCGAGGGACGGCAGTAGATGCCCAGGGGCACCGACCGGCCGCCCTTCTCGTACGAGCTGTGCACGCTGTGGTACGGGCCCACGATGAGCGCCGTGACATAGGTCGACAGGCGCGGCGTCGGCTCGAAGCGCCAGACGTTGTCCTTGGGCTCCGGCGTCGGCGAGTTGGAGATCACCGTCCAGCCCTCGGGCGCCGTCACGGTGAACTGGAAGGTGGCCTTCAGATCGGGCTGTTCGAAGCTGGCGTACACCCGGCGGGCGTCCGGCACCTCGAACTGCGTATAGAGATACGCCTGCTGGTCCACCGGGTCGACAAAGCGGTGCAGCCCCTCACCGGTGTTGGTGTACGCGCAGTCCGCCACGACCCGCAGGTCGTTGCGCCCGGCCAGCAGGCCCGGCAGCGCGATCCGGGAGTCCTTGAAGACCTCGGCGGGGTCGAGCGCCTCGCCGTTGAGCACCACCTCGTGCACGGTGGGCGCCACCAGGTCGATGAACGACTCCGCGCCCGCCTCGGCGGCCGTGAAGCGCACCGTGGTCACCGAGCGGTAGGTGCCACCCTCCTGCGCGCCGCTCAGGTCCAGCTCGATCTCGTACGCGTCCACGGTGAGGAGGCGCGCCCGCTGCTGCGCCTCCTCCCTGGTGAGGTTGGTGCCAGGCACGTCGTCTCTCTCCCGTTCGTCATGTGCGGTACGCCATGCGTCAGGCGGATTGCCATCCTCGCACGTCGGAACCGGTCAGCGCCGGTACACCAGCTTGTCCACCAGCAGAAAGCGCAGGGTGAACACCGCGACGAGGCTGAGGGCCGTGGCAGGGAGCGCGGACAGGCCGAACGTGGAGACGAGCACCATCGTCAGCGGGATACGGGCGATCAGATCGGCGTTGCCGAGCAGCGCGAAGCCGGTGAGCCGCGCCCCGCGGGGGCGCTCGGCGCGGTGGCGGCGGTGGAGCAGCGTGTCGACGAGGGCGAAGTTCCACAGTAGGCCGGCCTGGTTGGCGATGATCTCGGCGGGCACATAGTGCATCCCGGCCGTCTCGGTGAGCAGCCACAGCACGGCCAGATTGGGCAGAAAGCCGGACGCGCCGATGAGGGCGAAGGCGAGGAGCCGGAGCCGGGCGTCGTCGCCGGCGCGCAGCTGGCCGAGATGGCGCACGAAGCGCAGGCCCTCGCGGAGGGTGGACTTCGACTCGCCCGCGTGGCGCTCGCCGAAGTCGAAGGGGACTTCGCTCACCGCGCGGGGGCGGCAGCGCACGGCCAGTTCGAGCAGGATCTTGTAGCCCAGGGGGCGCAGCCCCGTGGACCGCGCCCCCCGCTGGCTGCCGCGAGGCCCGCCGCTCGCCGCACGGCCGACCGCCTCCCGCCGGATCGCGAAGAAGCCGCTCATGGGGTCGGAGACCCCGCGCAGGGCGCGGGGGAAGAGGGCCTTGGCGGCGGTGGTGGAGGCGCGGGAGACCGCCTGCCGGTAGCGGCCGGCCAGCCCCCGGCGGCTGCCTCCGGCCGCGTACCGGCTGGCGACGACCAGCTCGGCGCCGGTCCGTACACCCGTCGCGACGAGTTCGGGCACCAGCTCGGGCGGGTGCTGGAGGTCGGCGTCCATGACGACGATCCAGGGCGCGGTGGTGCGGGCGATGCCCTCGACGACCGCGCCGCCGAGTCCACCGTCGGGGCGGGCGCGGTGGTGGACGGAGACCGGGAACGGGCAGCGCCGGGCGGCTTCGGCGATCACCTCGGGGGTGCGGTCGGTGGAGTCGTCCACGAACAGCACGTCGTACGGAATGCCTTCGGGCACGGCGGTGGTGATCCGGGTGAGCAGCGCCTCGATGTTGTCGGCCTCGTTGAAGGTGGGGATGACAAGTGATACGGCCGGGGCCGTCGGGGCCTGTGGGGTCGGTATGTGGGCATGCGGCGGCGGCACGGGCACGCTGGCGGTCACTGCGTTCTCCTCGGGAGTGAGCCTCAGGAGGCGGACGTGGAGTGGCTGGGTTGTGGCTCCGTGCTGTTGAGGCTGTTGAGATGCGCGCCGACATGGGAGGTCAGCTCCCAGTCGTTGCGCCCGGTGTACTCGCGCCAGACCGCCCGCACGGCCGCGGCGCCGAGGATCAGGGAGTAGACGGGGGTGCCGAGGACGAGCTGGGCGTAATGCCGCAGCCGGATCCTGACGCCGTACTGCCGGCCGAAGTCGTGCAGCGCGGCGCATTCGAAGGCCGTCATCGTGGCCATCGGCAGCACCGGCAGCCAGGCGAAGAGCGCCGCGGGCAGCGGGATTCCGCCTGCCACCGCCACGCCCGCGCCGATCGGCACGGCCACCCCGCTGAACGCCTGGAGGAACGGGGTGGTCAGGGTGTAGCGGGCCAGCACGCGCTGTCCGAAGCCGGGCAGCCGGCGCCATTCGCCCTTCCTCAGGACCTGCAGAAAGCCCTGGTTCCAGCGGGTGCGCTGCTTGTAGAGGGCGAAGAGTGAGCCCGGTGTCTCCTCCCGGGTGACCAGCGCCGCGTGGTACGCGACCTGTACCTTGGCGCCGCCGCTGGAGAGCCGTACGCCCAGGTCACAGTCCTCCGCGAGGCAATCGCCGTCCCAGCCGCCGGTGGCGCGCAGCAGATCGGCTCGTACAAAGACAGTATTGCCGCCGAGCGGAATGAACCCCTTTCGAGCGTGCAAATGCAATCGGCTGCGGAACCAGAAGAAATACTCGAGACAATTGCGCAGTGCGTACCAGCTGGACTCGTAGTTCATCAGTTGGACGCCGCCCTGTACCACATCCGTGCGTCTGCCGTCCCCTTCGTCGCGGTGGAAGGCGAAGTCCACATGGGTGAGGAGTTCGGAATGAACGATGTCCTCCGCGTCGAAGACCCCGATGATCTCGCCACGGCAATGCGGCAGTGCGGTATTCATCGCCCGCGGTTTGTTCTTCTGCTCATGGTGGTCGGTGACGACCTTCACCCGGTCGGGATGGACGGTGGCGAGCCGACGGGCTATGGCGGCGGTGCCGGGGTCGTCATGACCCACGATCACCACGATCTCGAAGTCCGGATGGTCGATGCGGAGCATCCGCTCGACGGTGTGCTCCAGCACGGCCTCCTCGTGCCGGGCCGGGACCAGCAGCGAGAAGGACAGCCGATGTTCGCCGTCAGGCTCGGCGAAGGCGGTGGCTTCGAGGGTCTCGGGCGTGCGCCAGGCATGCATCATCCACCACAGCGTGATGGCGGCCGCCGTCATGAGCACCAGCGATACGAACAACAACACGGCGGAAAGCGCCATGGAATTCCCCCCAATGGATTCCAGCGGTGCTCCGGCGAAACAGGACGAGACCGTAGCACCCAATTTTCCCGGACGTCAATTTTTTCCCGGAAGTTAATTGCGGATGGTGTTCTTCCGCATTGACGGTCCCTCACCGGCCGGCCGAACATGTCGCTAGTCTGAAACCGGGAGTTTATCCGCCCGTTATGGCTCACTGGTGTTCTGTAATGCCGTACCGACGGTGTTCTGAGGGGGGTTCCGTGGGGTACGTCACATTGCCCGTGGAAGAGGGTTCGTCCGTGAGTTCGCTGGGCACGGCGGATACGCCTGCGCCCAGGGACCCGGGATTACGTACCGGCCGCACGCCGGACCTCGCACTTCTGTTGCCGGTGGTGATACTCGCCGTGGCCGTCCGCGCCTGGAACATCGGCGGACTGCCCTTTCCCAATGACGACGAGGGCACCTATCTGGCGCAGGCGTGGGCCGTACAGCAGGGGGAGGGCCTGGCCCACTACACGTACTGGTACGACCACCCGCCGCTCGGCTGGACCCAGTTGGCGGCCCTGTCCTGGCTGCCGTCCTGGCTTCTGCCGGACCTGCCGACGTTCGTCCAGGGCCGCATCGCCATGCTGCCCATCGCCGCCGCCACCACCGCCCTGACCTGCCTGGTCGCGCGCCGCGGGGGGCTGAACCGCTGGGCGGCCACCGGCGCCGCCCTGCTCTACGCCCTCTCGCCGCTCTCGGTGACCCTGGGCCGGCAGATCTACCTCGACAACTTCGCCGTCCTGTGGGCGCTGGCGGCCTTCGCCTTCGCCCTGTCCCCGCGCCGTCATCTGTGGCACCACGTCGGCGCGGGCATGTGCCTGGCGATCGCGATCCTGTCCAAGGAGACCATCGCCGTCGTCCTGCCCGCCGTTGTCGTCGCGCTCTGGCAGGGCAGCCACCGCAGGACCCGCACCTTCTCCATCGCGGGCTTCGTCTCCGGACTGCTGGGCATCGCCCTGCTCTATCCGCTGTACGCCCTGCTCAAGAACGAGCTGCTGCCGGGGGACGGGCACGTCTCGCTGCTGGGCACGCTCAAGTTCCAGCTGGCCGGGAGGGCCGGCACCGGGTCGATGTTCCACTCGGGGACCGAGGCCCACGCGCTGGTACGGCAGTGGCTCGATGCCGACCCGGTCCTGCCGCTCGCGGGGCTGGCCGCCACCGTCGTCGTCCTCGCCCTGCCCCGGCGGTCGGGGCTGCGGCTGCGCGGCCCGGCACTGGCCGCCCTGCTGCTCGCCTCCGTCGCGATGCGGCCCAGCGGCTATCTGCCGAAGATGTACGTCATTCAGCTGCTGCCGTTCCTCGCCATCGCCCTGGCCGCGGTGGCCCAGGCGGCCGTCACCGCGCTGCCCGCCGGGCGCCTCGCCCGTGGCGCGGGGAGCGCACGCCGTGTGCGCGTCACCGCCGCCGCGCTGCTGGTGACCGCCGGCGCCCTGCTGATCGCCCCGCCCTGGTCCCGTACGGACGGTCACAACGCCACCACGGCCGAGACCGACGCCTATTACGAGGCGGCCCGCTGGCTGCGCGAGGGCAACGTCCCGCACCCGGCCGACACCCGCGTGGTCGTCGACGGGGTGCTGTGGCTCGACGCCGTCGGCAGCGGGCTGCGACCGGGCACCGGGGCCATCTGGCACTACAAGGTCGACCAGGACCCGGCCATCGCCAAGACGCTGCCGCACGGCTGGCGCGACATCGACTACGTCGTCTCCACGCCCGCCCTGCGCGGCGAGGAGGACAACCCGCAGATGCCGACGATCGCCGACCTGCTGCGCCACTCGACGCCCGTGGCGACCTTCGGCGAGGGCGGCGGCCGCATCGACATCCTCAAGACCCACAACTGACAGGGGGGACCATGAGGAGACCGCACCCACCTCGAAGGGCCCGGAAGGCCCGAGCCAGCAGAGCGCGGCTGCTGGCCGCCGTGCTCACCGCCCTGGCGTCCGTCGTCCTGGCCCTGTCCCCGCCCGACCCCGAGGCCCGGGCCGCCGCCAAGGCCGCGGCCAACCTCATCACCAACCCCGGTCTGGAGAACCTGGCCGCGGACGCCTTCCCCACCTGCTTCGAGAAGTCCGGCTACGGCGACAACGACCACACCTTCACCGTCACCGGCGCGGCCGGCGCCCACAGCGGCAGCCACGCCGTCGAGCTGACCATCACCCGCATCGCCTCCGGCGACCGCAAGATGATGATGCTCGAGAACCAGTGCGCCCCGGCCGTCGTCCCGGACCACCAGTACGATCTGTCGGCCTGGTACCGCACCACCTCGCCGAACACCGTGGTCACCCTCTTCCGGCACGACGCCGCAGGCGGGTGGAGCTGGTGGACCGATCTGAAGACGCTCCCCGTCACCGACGGCTACGAGCGCGCCGAGGTCCGCACCCCGCCCGTCCCCGCCGGCACCGACCGGATCACGTGGGGCATCACCCTCTACGGCACCGGCACCCTCGCCACCGACGACTACGCCATGACCGACGCGACCGTCCCCGGCCCCGAGGAGCCGAGCTGCGCCCCCGAGGACACCAGCCTCGCCTGCGACGGCCGCTGGACCGTCCTCGACATGCCCTCCCCGGTCCGGGCCATCCACGCGGTCCTGCTCAACAACGGAAAGGTGCTGCTCATCGCGGGCTCGGGCAACGACCGCGACGCCTTCCAGGCCGGGACCTTCAAGACCACCGTGTTCGACCCCGCGACCGACACCTTCACCGATGTGCCCACGCCCGACGACTTCTTCTGCGCCGGGCACGCCCAGCTTCCCGACGGCCGCGTCCTGGTCATGGGCGGCAACAAGGACTACGCCGCGCCCGACGGCAGCATCAGCTACAAGGGCCTCAAGACGTCGTACGTCTTCGACCCCGCCACCAACCGCTACACCCGCACCAACGACATGATCGCCGGACACTGGTACCCCTCGGCCACCGCCATGGGCAACGGCGACATCGCCTCCTTCGGCGGCCTGGACGAGTCCGCGAACGGCACCGTCATCAACGAGCGGTTCCATCAGGCCACCGGTGCCTGGAAGGGCTGCTGCGAGAAGCAGACCTGGAGCTTCTGGGGCCTGTACCCGGCGATGATCCTGCTCCAGGACGGCCGCCTCTTCTACACCGGCAGCCATGTCTTCGGCGTCGGATTGCCCGGCTCCGGAGCGTCCCTCTACGACTACGACACGGGCACGATCACCGACGTACCCGGGCTGCGCCGCAAGGACGAGCGCGACGAGTCGATGAGCGTACTGCTGCCCCCGGCGCAGGATCAGCGGGTGCTCACCGTCGGCGGCGGCAACCACACCATCACCGAGAACGCCCATCGCCTCACCGACCTCATCGACCTCAAGTCCGACGACCCGGGGTACGTCCCGGGCCCGGACCTGCCGCACGGCCACTACGAGGACGGCACCGCCCAGAAGGGCGAGGAGGGCAAGGTCTACGTCTCCACCGTGATCCTCCCGGACGGCAAGGTCCTGGAGACCGGCGGCGCCCTGCACACCTACCGCGAGAAGCCGGTCTTCGAGGCGTCCCTGTTCAACCCCGTCACGGGCGCCTTCGAGCCGGGCCTGGCCACCGACCCGGTCCCGCGGACGTACCACTCCTCGTCGCTGCTGCTGCCCGACGGGCGAGTGCTCAGCGTCGGCAACAACCCCGGCGACGGCTCCTTCGACCGCCGGATCTCGATCTACGAGCCGCCGTATCTCTTCCGCGGCGCACGGCCGCGCATCACCTCGGCCGCGTCCGGTGAGTGGGCCTACGGCTCGACGCAGCGCATCACCGTGGACAAGCCGGTCGTCAAGGCGTCGCTGATCAGGCCCGCGGCCGTCACCCACTCCTCCGATCCCAACCAGCGGTACGTCGACCTGCCGATGACCGTGGTCGACGGCAACACCCTCGACCTCAACCTCACCAGCAACCCGAACCTCGCGCCGCCCGGCTGGTACATGCTCTCCGTCGTGGGCGCGGACGGCGTCCCCTCGGCCTCCCGCTGGGTGCACATCGGCGGCGAGACGGCCGCCACCGCCCACACCCAGCCGTTCGCCGACGATCCCTCGGCCGCGCCGCATGCCAAGAAGCAGCGGCGCGCCAAGGCGGTGACCCTCGGCGAGGGGTACGACGGGTGCGACCACACCTACGGCAGGGCCGGCCAGTGCGTGCCCTGGACGTTCCCCCGGGGCCTGGCCAGGACCCACCGGTGCGAGTGGCTGCTCGTCCGGGGGTACGGCGCCATGAAGACCCACGGCCGGGACCGTCACCGCCTCGACCGCAACCGCGACGGCACGGCCTGCGGCCGCGGCGACTGACCGCCTTTTTCCGGGGCTCGCCCGGAAACGCCGCGTGGGAGCGGCCCCTACGGGGGCGCTCCCACGCGTTTCGTGAGGACCGGTGTCAGCTGAGGTCGGCCGCCACCAGCTCGGCGATCTGCACGGCGTTCAGCGCGGCGCCCTTGCGCAGATTGTCATTGGAGAGGAACAGAGCGAGACCGTGCTCGACCGTCTCGTCCACCCGGATCCGGCCCACATAGCTCGGGTCCTGGCCCGCGGCCTGGAGCGGGGTCGGGATCTCCGAGAGGGCCACGCCCGGGGCGCCGGCCAGCAGCTCGTACGCGCGCTCCACGCTGATCGGACGCTCGAATCGGGCGTTCACCTGGAGCGAGTGGCCGGTGAAGACCGGGACGCGGACACAGGTGCCGGAGACCTTGAGCTCGGGGATCTCCAGGATCTTGCGGCTCTCGTTGCGGAGCTTCTGCTCCTCGTCGGTCTCGTGCCGGCCGTCGTCGACGATCTTCCCGGCCAGCGGGAGCACATTGAAGGCGATCGGGCGGGCGTAGACCCCCGGCTCGGGGAACTCGACCGCCGCGCCGTCGTGGGTCAGCTCGGCCGCGCGGTCGGCGGTCTTGCGGATCTGGCCGTCGAGCTCGGCGACGCCGGCCAGGCCGGAGCCGGAGACGGCCTGGTAGGTGGTGGCCACCAGGGCGGTCAGACCCGCCTCGGCGTGCAGCGGGCGCAGCACCGGCATGGCGGCCATGGTGGTGCAGTTCGGGTTGGCGATGATGCCCTTGGGGCGGTCCACGGCCGCGTGCGGGTTGACCTCGGCGACGACCAGCGGAACCTCGGGGTCCAGCCGCCAGGCGGAGGAGTTGTCGATCACAACCGGGCCCTGGGCGGCGACCTTCTCGGCCAGCGCCTTGGAGGTCGCGCCGCCCGCCGAGAAGAGCACGATGTCAAGACCGGAGTAGTCGGCCGTGGCCGCGTCCTCGACCGCGATCTCGGTGCCGCGCCACGGGAGCGTACGGCCCGCCGAGCGGGCGGAGGCGAACAGCCGCAGCTGCTCGGCCGGGAAATCA
Source organism: Streptomyces sp. NPDC005266 (assembly GCF_040607655.1). Lineage (NCBI taxonomy): Bacteria > Bacillati > Actinomycetota > Actinomycetes > Kitasatosporales > Streptomycetaceae > Streptomyces > Streptomyces sp. NPDC005266. The sequence continues at coordinate 156,923 of NZ_JBEXHC010000013.1, read as the reverse complement.
CGCTCGGCGAGTATTCTGCGCATCACTCCGCCGACCTGGCCGGTCGCTCCGACGATTCCGATCCTCATATCTACCCTTTTCCTTGGTCGTGCCTGTTCCGGGCGCCTACCCGCCGACCAGTGTCTCAGGCTGTGATGTAACCCGCCCGTGACTTCTCCCGCGCCCGGGGGTTCCCGGGCGTATGAACACCCGGTGAGCGGAAAAATACCTGTTCACGAGCGCGCGATGACCGTTTGCTCCCCCCAAGATCCACGTGTCGATTTCGGCGACGGGCGTTGCCACGTCGTTCACGCACAGGCCATCCCCGATGCCAACGATCCGAAGGGAAGGGCAGTGCCTGCTGCCCGCAGCTTCCGCGTGTCTACTCGGGGAGATCGCGCATGTCCCGCATACGGTCCGCCGCCTCTGCCGTCGCCGCCGTCGACCGTCGCACCTTCCTCGCCGCCACCGCCGCCACGGGTGTCACGGCCGGTCTCGGGATCGCCTTCGGCCCCGCCAGCGGCTCGGCGGACGCCTCGCAGCCCGCCACCGTGCGCGCCGCGGGCCGCCGCGTGGTCACCGCCCCCGCCCTGCCCTCCAAGGCCGGCACGACGCTGGAGACGTTCTCCGCCGCACGCCCCGGCACCGGCTACCGCCGGCTCGGCCAGGGCCCGGCCTGGGCCCGTACGGTGCGCACCGAGCTCACCGGCGCCAAGAGCGGCCGGGAGGACCGGCGCACCGCGCTCGCCTCCTTCGTCCAGCTGACGGACCTCCACCTCACCGATGTGCAGCACCCGCTGCGCTACGAGTTCCTGCGCTCCGGGAAGACGGGGGCCTGGCGGCCGCACGAGGCACTGACCGTCGTCGGTGTCGCCTCCCTGATCGAGCGGATCAACGGGCTGCGCGGCGGGCCCGCCACCGGCGCCCCGCTGTCGTTCGTGATGACCACGGGCGACAACACCGACAACAACTCGAAGATCGAGCTGGACTGGTTCCTGACCTCGATGAACGGCGGCCGGATCACCCCCAATACCGGAGACCCGCGCCACTACGAGGGCGTGCAGAACAGCGGTCTGAAGGCGTTCTGGCACCCGGAGCAGGCGCTGCGCGACGCCGACAAGCAGCTCGGCTTCCCGCGGATCGACGGCTTCCTCAAGGCGGCGCTGTCCACCGTCAACAGCCCCGGGCTGCGGCTGCCGTGGTACTCGACCATCGGCAACCACGACGATCTGGCGGGCGGCGTCTACTCCTTCGGCGGCGACTACCTGGCGGACTTCGCCACCGGCAGGCGCAAGCTCCAGATCATTCCGGCCGCCGAGGCCGAGACGATCTACCAGGGGGAGCGCAAGGGTGCCGACCCCAAGGGCAAGGACATGAAGGCGCTGCTGAAGGCGCACGCCAAGGACATGCGCACCGTCACCCCCGACGAGCGCCGCGCGCCGTTCACCCGGGCCGAATACCTCACCGCACACCTCGACCCGGCCCACACCGGGCCCGGTCCGGTCGGCCACGGCTACACCCGGGCCAACCTCGACGAGGGCACCCTCTACTACTCGTTCCGGATCTCCGACGACGTCATCGGCATCAGCCTGGACACCACCGACCCGGGCGGCCACTACACCGGCTCGGTCGGCACGGCCCAACTGCGCTGGCTGGAGCGGACCCTGAAGGCCCACAAGGACGACTACGTCCTGGTCTTCAGCCACCACTACAGCGACAGCATGAACAACATGAATCACGACCCGGCCCGGCCGGGCGAGGCCCGCCACGGCGGTGACGAGATCGTCGCCCTCTTCAAGCGCAACCCCCAGGTGCTGGCCTGGATCAACGGCCACAGCCACCAGAACGAGATCACCGCGCACGGCACCTTCTGGGAGATCACCACCGCCTCGCACGTCGACTTCCCCCAGCTGGCCCGGGCCATCGAGGTCGTGGACAACCACGACGGCACGCTGTCCCTGTTCACCACGCTCATCGAGTCGGCCGCCCCGCACCGCACGGACTTCACGGACCTGTCCCAGACCGGTCTGGCCGCGCTCTACCGCGAGCTGTCCTTCAACGCGCCGGGTGCCAGCCAGAAGCTCGCGGGCGACCCGGACGACCGCAACACCGAGTTGCTGCTGCGCAAGGCATGAGCCGAAGGGGCGGGCTCAGCGCGGCAGCACCACCACATAGGAGGCCGGGTCGCGGTCGGCCGCGGCGATGAGGGCGGTGCGGACCACCGCGGCCTGTTCCTCCAGGCAGTCCCGGAGCCTCTTCGGGGTGACGCGGACGACCGTGATCCCGAGCCCCTCCAGATGCTCGCGCTTGCGGCCGTACCCGCCGTGCGGGGTGTCCTCCTCGGGGCGGGGGGCCCGCGCGTCGATCTCCACCGCCACGGCCTGCTCCCGCCAGTAGGCGTCCACCCTGCCGAGGCCCGGGCCGCCGGGCAACCGCAGCTCGACATTCCACAGCGGCTCGGGCAGGCCGTAGCCGCGGACCATGTCGTACAGCCGTCCCTCGGCGATGGCCCGTCCCTCGGCGAGCAGCGCGTCCACGGCGTCCACGACATGCGGCCGGGACAGCAGCCGGGCCGAGCTCAGCTCCTTGACGACCGTCGCCGCCTCGCAGTGGCCATGGCGCACGGACTCGGTGAGCAGTCCGCGCACCAGGGCGGCGTCGCTGAGCCGGCCGACCGCGTCGGCGAGGGCGCGGGCGACCGGCGCGGTCGGCACCCCGGCCACGTACTGGGGGCTGGGCAGGGCGCCCGCCCGTACGAAGCGGACGAAGCCGGTGGCGCGCAGCCGCCGGGTGCGCGGCACCAGCACGTCGACGTGGTCGAGGGAGGGCAGCGGGGGAGCGGAGGAGAAGTGGTGCAAGGAGAGCGCCGCGAGCCCGGTGATCATCGCCTCGCCGTACGGGCCGCCGGCCGGCTCCCCGCCGCCCCCCGGCCCGCCGCCGGAGGCCGCCGTCTGGCCGCGGCTCGCGGTGTACAGCAGCGCCGCGAGCAGCCGCTCCTCGCTGGTGGCGGGGCCGGGGTGGAGCAGATGGACGCCCGGCAGGATCTGCTGCCAGGGGCCGCCGGCCCGGCAGCGCTCCGCGGCGACGGCGGCGGTCACACCGTGTTCGCGGAGCTGACGTGACGTCAGGACCCGGCGCTGGACATCCGAGAGGTGGTGGAGGGGGCGGGGGGACAGCGGCGTGTTGTGGCTCATGCCCCCCGCCATTCCCGTCCCCGCTCCACCCTCTAACCCCTGTTACAGAGTCGTCGACAAAACTGGACAACACCGCACTAAAGTACGGCAGTTCGAATGCCGAAAGAGCCCCCGCCCGGTTGCCCGGGCGGCTGCCGGAGCCGTCAGACGGCCGCGCGCGCGTCGCACTCCTGTCCGCGCAGCGACCGCGCGAGGTCGTCGCGCGCCTCCAGGACCAGCCGCCGCAGCGCGGGCGCCGCGTCCGGATGGCCGGCCAGCCAGGCGTCGGTCGCCTCCAGCGTGGTGGCGTCGCCCTGAGTGCCGGGGAACAGCCCGCGCACGATGGCCATCCCGATCTCGATCGACCGCTCCTGCCAGATCCGCTCGATCACCTCGAAGTAGCGCGGTGCGTACGGCGCCAGCAGCTCCCGCTGGCCCGGCTGGTCGAAGCCGGAGATGGTCGCCTCCACCAGCGCGTTGGAGAGCCGGTCGGACTCCACCAGCGCCTCCCACGCCTCGGCCTTGACCGCGGCCGACGGCCGGGCGGAGAGGCAGCGCACCTGGTGGCGCTTACCGGAGGCGGTGTCGTCACGGGCCAGCTCGGCCGCGATCAACTCTTCGTCGGCCGCCCCGTGAGAGGCCAGCGCGGCCAGGAACGTCCAGCGCAGCTCCTGGTCGACGTCGAGCCCGTCGATCCTGGCCGTGCCGTCCAGCAGCCCGCGCAGCAGCCGCAGCTCGGTATCGGCGACGGCGACCTGGGCGAAGAACCGGGCCCAGGCCAGCTGATGCCCGCTGCCCGGCGCGGCGAGCCGCAGCTCGCGCAGCGCGGCCTCCGCGATCCGGCCGCCCGCCGCCGCGCGGCCGTCGGGCGCGGTGTAGTGGTGCAGGGCGGACAGCGCCCATGCCTGGACCATCTGCACCACGCCGATGTCGCTTTCGGCCCCGGCGAACCGGTCCACCAGCCCGAGGAAGTCGCGGGCGGGCATCAGGGCGTCCCGGGTCATGTTCCACAGCGCGGACCAGCACAGCGCGCGGGCCATGGGGTATCCCCGGCCGGAGGCTGGGGAAGGATCGGACAGCTCGCCGAGGTGCTCGCGCAGCGTGTTCAGCGAGCCCTCGTCGAAGCGGGTCTTGCAGTAGGTGAGGTCGTCGTCGTTGACGAGGATCAGATCGGGCCGCTGGGCCCCGGCCAGCTCGGTGACGACCGTGCGGGGGCCGTCGATGTCGACCTCCGCACGGGCATAGCGCACCAGTGCCCCGGCGCCCTCCCCGGCGGCGGCGTCCCTCCGGTACAGCCCGACGGCGATCCGGTGCGGCCGCAGCGTCGGGTGGCTCTCGGACGCCTCCTGGACGACCGCCAGCTCCGTGATGTGCCCGGCCGCGTCGTACGTCGCCTGCGGGGTCAGCGCATTGACGCCCGCGGTCTCCAGCCAGGCGCGGGACCAGGCGGCCATGTCCCGGCCCGAGGTCTCGGTGAGCACCGACAGCAGATCGGTCAGCCGGGTGTTGCCGTACGCATGCCGCTTGAAGTAGCGCCGCGCGGCCTCCAGGAAGGCGTCCTGCCCGGCGTAGGCGACGAGCTGCTTGAGGACGGAGGCGCCCTTGGCGTAGGTGATCCCGTCGAAGTTGAGCTTGGCGTCCTCCAGATCGCGGATGTCGGCCGTGACGGGGTGGGTGGACGGCAGCTGGTCGGCGCGGTAGGCCCAGGCCTTACGGCGGTTGGCGAAGGTGATCCAGCCGTCGGTGAAGCGGGTCGCCCCGACCATCGAGAAGGTCCCCATGAAGTCCGCGAACGACTCCTTGAGCCACAGGTCGTCCCACCACTCCATGGTCACCAGGTCGCCGAACCACATGTGCGCCATCTCGTGCAGGATGACGTTCGCCCGGTGCTCGTACGACGCCTGGGTGACCTTGCCGCGGAAGATGAACTCCTCACGGAACGTCACACACCCCGGGTTCTCCATCGCGCCGAGGTTGTACTCGGGCACGAACGCCTGGTCGTACTTGCCGAAGGGGTACGGGTAGTCGAAGTGGTCGTGGAAGAAGTCCAGACCCTGCTTGGTGACGGTGAAGATGTCGTCCGCGTCGAAGTGCTTGGCGAGCCCCTTGCGGCACAGCGCGCCCAGCGGGATCTCCAGCACGGAGCCGTCGGGGAGTGTGCGGCTGTAGCGGTCCGACTCGTAGTGGTACGGGCCCGCCACGATGGCCGTGATGTACGTCGAGATGGGCTGGGTCGGGACGAAGCGGGTGGTCGTGCCCCCTTCCGCGTCGCCCGTCGGCTCGGTCTCCGCGACCGCCCCGTTGCTGAGCACCGTCCAGCCCTCCGGGGCGGTCACCGAGAAGGTGAACGGCGCCTTGATGTCCGGCTGTTCGAAGGTGGCGAAGACCCGGCGGGCGTCGGCCGGCTCGTACTGGGTGTAGAGATACACCTCGCCGTCCTCGGGGTCCACGAAGCGGTGCAGCCCCTCACCGGTCCTGCTGTACGCGCACTGCGCGTCCACCACCAGCTCGTTCTCCGCGGCGAGCCCGTCCAGCGCGATCCGCGTCCCGTCGAAGACGGCCGCCGGGTCCAGCTCCCGGCCGTTCAGCCGCACGGAGGTCACCGAGGGCGCCAGCAGATCCATGAAGGTCGCCGCACCCGGCTGGGAGCAGCGGAAGCGGACCGTCGTGGTCGAACGGAAGGTCCGAGGTGAACCCAGCCCCGCCCCGGCGTGCTCCCCGACCGCTGACCGCACATCGAGCGCCACCTCGTACGCGTCCACGGCCAGCAGCTTCGCCCGCTCGCGGGCTTCGTCACGGGTCAGGTTCTCACCGGGCACGACGTGGCTCCCTCGGCATGTCTCGGATATCGGACAGCCGGAATCATGTCACGGTGCACTGACGGGGGGAATCGGGGAATGCGGTCCGATCCCGTCCATGTTGCCTGAAGGAGATAGCGCTTTTTCCGTATGCGATTCGTCTGCGCCCGACCGAGGAGAAACCGTGACCGAGACTGCCAAGACTCCTGCCGACTTCTGGTTCGACCCGCTGTGTCCCTGGGCGTGGATGACCTCGCGCTGGATGCTCGAGGTGGAGAAGGTCCGCCCGGTCGAGGTGCGTTGGCATGTGATGAGCCTGGCCGTGCTGAACGAGCCCAGGCTCGACGAGCTCCCCGAGCAGTATCAGGAGCTGATGAAGACCGCCTGGGGCCCGGTCCGGGTCTGCGTCGCCGCCGAGCAGAAGCACGGCAGTGAGGTCCTCGGCCCGCTCTACACCGCCCTCGGCACCCGCTTCCACAACCAGGGTCTGGAGAAGAACCGCGAGACGATCGTCGCCGCCCTGGAGGAGGCCGGTCTGCCCGCCGAGCTCGCGGACGCCGCCGACTCGGACGAGTACGACGTCGAGCTGCGCGCCTCCCACAAGGAGGGCATCGACCTGGTCGGCCAGGACGTCGGCACCCCCGTCATCGCCGTCCCCGGCGCCGACGGCGAGCAGGTCGCCTTCTTCGGCCCGGTCGTGACCCCCACCCCCAAGGGCGAGGCCGCCGCCAAGCTGTGGGACGGCACCCTGCTGGTCGCCTCGACCCCCGGCTTCTACGAGATCAAGCGGACCCGCACGGTCGGCCCGATCTTCGACTGACGCCGCCCGAGAACGGCCCCGGGAACGCCAGGGCCCCCGCGCGAGTCGACCGCGCGGGGGCCCTGTTTTCCGCCTGCCGGTGAAGGTTGAGAAGACGATCACACAAGCAGGAGGTCCGGGCGCTCCGTACTACGGAGCCAGCAGCAGGTTGTTGGCGCGCTCCTTGGCGGCGGTGTAGCGGCGCGCGACATCCTGCCAGTCGACCACCTTCCACATGGCCTCGATGAAGTCCACCTTCTGGTTCTTGTACTGCAGATAGAAGGCGTGCTCCCAGGCGTCGAAGACCAGGATCGGCACTGAGCCCTGGCCGACGTTGCCCTGGTGGTCATAGACCTGCTCGACCACCAGCCGGCTGCTCACCGGCTCGTAGGCGAGCACACCCCACCCCGAGCCCTGCGTGGTGGCGGCCGCCTTGGAGAGCTGCGCCTTGAACCCCGCGAACGAGCCGAAGTGCTCGGCGATGGCATCGGCGAGCTCGCCCACCCCGTCCTTCTCCAGCGGCTCCCCGCCGCCGTCACCGGTCATGTTGTGCCAGTAGACGCTGTGCAGGATGTGCCCCGACAGATGGAAGGCCAGATTTTTCTCGAGCCCGTTGATCGAGCCCCACTGGTCCTTGTCCCGCGCCTCCGCGAGCTGCTCCATCGTGTCGTTCGCGCCCTTGACGTACGCGGCGTGATGCTTGTCGTGGTGCAACTCGATGATCTCGGGGCTGATGACGGGGGCCAGCGCCGCGTAGTCGTACGGAAGTTCAGGAAGCGTGTAGATGGCCATGCGGAGCCCTCCGGGCGGCTTATTGCAATTAACTTGCAACTACACGCTAGCAGCAAGAGAGTTTTTCGCCGGCCGGGACCGACCATCCGGCACCAAAGACGGAGGCGGGGCAGGCCCTCGCACCGAGGACCTGCCCCGCCTCCTGAGAACGGGGGAGTGAAAGCGTCAGCGCCGGGCTGCCGCCATCCGCTGCCGTACGCAGCCGATGACCGCCAGGGCGAGCGTCAGCACGGCCGTGGCGTACAGCTGCGTGCGGGTGTCGCTCTCCCGGAGCATCAGCAGCAGGACACCGACCGTCGCGGCCAGGGCGATCCAGGTCAGATACGGGAAGAGCCACATCTTCACCACGAGCTTCTCCGGCGCCTCGCGCTGGAGGCGGCTGCGCATCCGCAGCTGGGCGACCGCGATGAAGGCCCAGACGACCAGCACGGCCGCGCCGACCATGTTGAGCAGCCACTTGAAGATCGTGTCCGGCCACCAGTAGCTGAGCAGCACCGCGACAAAGCCGAAGAAGGAGGAGGCGAGGACGGTGAGGCGGGGGACGCCGGAGGTGACCTTGCCGAGGAAGGCGGGGCCCTCGCCCCGGGCGACCAGCGAGTAGGACATGCGGGAGGCGCCGTAGATGTTGGCGTTCATCGCGGACAGCAGCGCGACCAGCACGATGACGTTCATGATGTTCCCGGCCGCCGGGATGTCGAGGTGGTCGAGGACCGCCACATACGGGCCGTCGGCCACGACCGCCTTGTCGTTCCACGGGATCAGCGTGACGACGACGACCATCGAGCCGACGTAGAAGAGGGCGATGCGCCACATCGCGGTGCGCACGGCGCCCGCGACGCTCTTGACCGGGTTCTCGGACTCGGCCGCCGCGATCGTCACCGTCTCCAGTCCGCCGTAGGCGAAGACGGAGGCCAGCAGACCGACGACGAGGCCGTTCACACCGTTGGGGAGGAAGCCGCCGTCGCCGGTGAGGTTGGCGCTGCCCGGGGCGTCGGTGCCCGGCAGGATGCCGAGGATGGCGAGGACGCCCAGGGCGAGGAAGAGGGTGATCGCGGCGATCTTCAGCGCGGCGAACCAGAACTCGAACTCGCCGAAGTTGCTGACCGCCGCGAGGTTCGTACCGCAGAAGACCGCCATGAAGAGGGCGACCCACATCCAGGAGTCGGTGGCCGGGAACCACTGGACCATGATTCCCGCCGCGCCGATCGCCTCAGCCGCGATGCCCACGCACAGCAGCACCCAGAACATCCAGCCCGCCGTGAACCCCGCCCACGGCCCGATCGCCCGCTCGGCGTGCACGGAGAAGGAGCCGGAGGCCGGATTGGCGGCCGACATCTCGCCGAGCATCCGCATGACGAGCATCACCAGCAGCCCGGACAGCGTGTACGCGATCACGATGGACGGTCCGGCGGCGGCGATTCCGGCGCCGGAGCCGACGAACAGGCCCGCGCCGATCACACCGCCGAGGGCGATCATCGACAGGTGGCGCTGCTTGAGGCCATGGGAGAGCGGGGGCGTGGCGGTCGCGCCCGCGCCGGTCGCCTCAGCAGCGCTCGGTGACGCGGATGACGCTGGTGTCCGGTTCATGTGTTCGTCATCGTCCCTAGGTGGATGCCGGGCGGGTACAAAAAACGTCCCCCAGTGTGCGGCCAATGTCCGATGAGAACAATGTTGAGCTCGAAACTTTCCGGATATCGGACATCGCGGTCACGCTTCGTAATGCGGCGATCTGCCTGAAGCCGCCAAGTCCATGGCTCGGCCTTTGTCTCATTCGGCGGTGATCGAAGATCGATCGCTGGGCTAACGTCGCCAGAGTCCGCACCGCCTTTCCCCTCGGAGCTTCGCTGATGAGCACTGTTTCTGCCGCTGCCGCGCCCGGTACCGTCCTCGCGGACGCGGTCTTTCCCGCCCGGCGCGCCCTCGTCCGGGACGCCGCGCTGGTCCTCGGGGGCGTCGCGCTCACCGGCCTGGCCGCGCAGATCTCGGTGCCCGTCCCCGGCTCGCCGGTGCCGGTGACCGGCCAGACCTTCGCCGCGCTGCTGGTCGGCACCTCGCTCGGGGCCCGCCGGGGCTTCCTCTCCCTCGCGCTGTACGCGCTGGTCGGGATGGCGGGCATGCCGTGGTTCGCGGAGGGCGGCTCGGGCGCCGCCGCGCCGTCCTTCGGCTACGTCCTGGGCATGCTGCTCGCCGCCACCGTGGTGGGCGCGCTGGCCCGGCGCGGCGGGGACCGCGGGGTGCTGCGCACCGCGGGCACCATGGCGATCGGCTCCGCGATCATCTACGCCGTGGGCGTCCCGTACCTCGCGCTGGCCGCCCACATCTCCCTCGCCCAGGCTGTCGCGGCCGGGCTGACCCCGTTCCTGGTCGGGGACGCGCTGAAGGCGGCGCTGGCGATGGGCGCGCTGCCGGCCGCCTGGAAGCTGCTCGGCCGCCGGGGTTGATACCAACTCGGCCGCCGGGGTTGATACCAACGAGCCGGGGCCCGCACCCTCCATGGGCGCGGGCCCCGGCTCGTACGGCACGGCTGGTGCGCACCCTACGGGGCCACCGACTCCTTGGAGGCGGCGGGGTCGGCCGCCGCCTGGCTCCGGGCCCCGGTGATCCGGTCGCGGACCAGGGCGAAGCCCACCACGAGCGCGGCCACCAGCGCGGAGAGGATCACCTGCTGGCGCCCGTCCTTGTCGGTGAGCATGTAGACCAGCACGAATGAGATCATGCCGATGGTCGCCCAGGTCAGATACGGGAACAGCCACATCCGTACGATGAGCTTCTCCGGGTTCTCGCGCAGGATGATCCCGCGCATCCGCAGCTGGGTGAAGCAGATGACCAGCCAGACGAAGAGCGCGACCGCACCCGAGGAGTTCAGCAGGAAGTCGAAGACCGTGTCCGGCCACTGGTAGTTGAACCAGACCGCCAGGAAGCCGAAGACGACCGACCCGAGAATCGCGGCCTGCGGGACGCCTCGCGTGTTGGTGCGGGCGAAGGCGGCCGGGGCGTCGCCGCGCCGGCCCAGGGAGAAGGCCATGCGGGAGGCGGTGTAGAGGCCCGAGTTCAGGCAGGAGAGCACGGCGGTCAGCACGATGACGTTCATGATGTCGCCGGCGTGCGGGATGCCGATCGAGTCGAGGGCGGCGACGTAGCTGCCCTTGTCGGCGATCGCCTTGGAGTCCCATGGCAGCAGGGTCACCACGATGAAGATCGAGCCGAGGTAGAAGACCGCGATCCGCCAGATCACGCTGTTGGTGGCCTTTGAGACGGCCCGCTGCGGGTCCTCGGACTCACCGGCCGCCAGGGTGACGATCTCGCTGCCCATGAAGGAGAAGACGACCAGCAGCACACCGGTGAGGATCGCGCCCGGACCATTGGGCAGGAAGCCGCCGGTGTCGGTCAGGTGGGCCAGGCCCGGGCCCGGGTTGTCCGAGTGCGGCAGCAGCCCGAAGGCCGCGAGTCCGCCGATCACGATGAAGGCGGCGATGGCGACGACCTTGATCCCCGCGAACCAGAACTCGAACTCACCGTAGGAGCCGACCGAGACCAGGTTGGCGGCGGTGAGCACGACCATCACGATCAGCGCCCAGCCCCACTGGGGTACGGCGGGCCACCAGCCCTCCAGGATCTTGGCGCCGGCGGTCGCCTCGACCGCCAGCACCACGACCCAGAAGAACCAGTACAGCCAGCCGATGGAGAAGCCGGCCCAGCGGCCGAGCGCCCGGTCGGCGTAGGCGGAGAAGGAGCCGGAGCTGGGATTGGCGGCGGCCATTTCGCCCAGCATCCGCATGACGAGGACGACCATGAGGCCGACCAGTGCGTAGGAGATGAGAATGCCGGGCCCGGCCTTGGCGATTCCCGCGCTGGAGCCGACGAACAGGCCGGCGCCGATCACTCCGCCGATCGCGATCATGGACAGATGGCGATTCTTGAGTCCGGCCTTGAGGCCGTCGGGGGAGCCCGGTCCGGAGCCGCCCGGTGCCTGCTGCTCCGAGGTGGTCGCTGGTTGTGCGCTCATGTGCTCGGTTCCTTTGCTCTCGCGATACGAGCGACGCCAGTGAATCTCAGGAAGACCATTTGCTGAACCTTTGAATCCGGATCGTTACTTGAGGTTTTCATGAGGTTCCTTGGTAAGGAAAGGTTTTTCCGCGCGCGCCTACCCGGCGCGGCGTGAGCGACACGGTCATGTCACACTCGGTTTATGCGCGTGTACCTCGGCTCCGATCATGCCGGTTTCGAACTCAAGAACCATCTGGTGGCCTGGCTCAGGGCGGCCGGCCATGAGCCCGTCGACTGCGGCCCGCACATCTACGACGCCCAGGACGACTACCCGCCGTTCTGCCTGCGCGCCGCCGAGCGGACCGCCGCCGACCAGGGCAGCCTCGGCATCGTGATCGGCGGGTCCGGCAATGGTGAGCAGATCGCCGCGAACAAGGTAAAGGGCGTACGTGCCGCGCTGGCCTGGAGCGAGCAGACCGCCGCCCTCGGCCGTGAGCACAACGACGCCAATGTGATCAGCATCGGCGCCCGGATGCACACCCAGGAAGAGGCGACCAAGTTCGTCGAGATCTTCCTGAACACGCCGTACTCCGGCGAGGAGCGGCACACCCGCCGCATCCAGATGCTCGCCGCCTACGAGACCACCGGCGAACTGCCGCCGATCCCCGCCCATCACCCGCACGGCGACTGATGCCCGAAGGGCACACCATTCACCGGCTGGCCGCCGACCACCTCGAGATCTTCGGCGGCCGGCCCGTCCGGGCCATGAGCCCGCAGGGCAAGTTCGCCGACGGCGCCGCGCTGATCGACGGCCAGGAGCTGCACCACGCCGAGGCGCATGGCAAGCACCTCTTCCTGGACTTCGCCGCCACCGGATGGGTCCACGTCCATCTGGGCCTCTTCGGCACGTACGGCTTCGGGCCGGCCCCCGCCCCGCCGCCCACCGACACCGTCCGGCTGCGGCTGGCGAACCCCACGGGGTACGCCGATCTGCGCGGGCCGACCGCCTGCGCGCTGATCACCGACGAGGAGAAGCGGGCCGTCCACGACCGGCTCGGCCCCGACCCGCTGCGCCCGGCGGACGACGGCGAGCACGCCTGGGCCCGGATCTCCCGCAGCCGGGTCAGCGTGGCCGCGCTGCTGCTGGACCAGAAGATCGTCGCCGGGGTGGGCAATGTCTACCGCGCCGAGGTCCTCTTCCGGCACGGCATCGACCCCTACCGTCCCGGCCGCCGGCTCCTGCGCGCCGAATGGGACGCGATCTGGTCGGATCTGGTGGAGCTGATGCGCGAGGGCGTACGGAACAACCGGATCGACACCGTCCGCCCCGAGCACACCCCCGAGGCGATGGGCCGCCCGCCGCGCGTCGACGACCACGGGGGCGAGGTCTACGTCTACCGCCGCGCCGGGCAGCCGTGCCACATCTGTGGCGGCGAGGTCCGCACCGCCGACCTCGCCGCCCGCAATCTCTTCTGGTGCCCGGAGTGCCAGTCGGCCTAAGCGGTTACGGCGAAGTCAAGTGCTGATCCTTCTCGGCGTCCAAGCCCTCGGCCAGGCCGAACGGCGAGGGATCAGCGGCGAACTCCACCGCATCCGCTTAGAAGCCGTGAGGCAGCCAGGGGGCGACGACGGAGAGGAACGCGGCCGACGCCTCCGCCAGCGCACCCTTTCGCGCCTCCTGGACGCGGCCCGCGCCCGCCAGTGCGGCCAGCGAGACCCCGCCGAGGTACGCCGCGCCCAACTCCCGCACGCCAAGCCGTAGATCGGGGGCGTCGCTGGTGCGGCCGCAGGAGGCGCCCTTCGCGTCGCCGGTCAGCCGCCAGCGCCCCTCGTTCCAGGGACAGAAGGAGTCCGTGACCTCCAGGACGACATCCACCGGGGTCGTATACGTACGCGCCTCCAGCGCCGCCCCCACGTCCACCAGGCGCACATGCAGCGAGTCGCGCAGCCGTACGTCGCATCGGCGGATGTCCGAAACCAGGTGCTGCCACGGGTCGTCGACCGGGCGGCCGCCCGTCCTGATCGCCGAGGTCAGGTCGAGGTCGAAGAGGAAGCGCCACAGCGCCGCGTACGACGCCGGGTCCAGGGCCTCCAGATCGCGCAGCAGGACCAGGCCCTTCGGCCCGGCCATATCCCAGTCGGGCTTGACCGCGAAGCGCGCGTACCCGGTGACCTCACCGCCCGTCTCGGCGAGCACACAGCGCAGTGGGGACGCCCCCTCGCGCTCGCCCGGCGGGTCCAGCAGCCGCAGCCGCTCCCAGCCGGGGCGGCGCTCCAGCATGCCCGGCCGCTCGGTCACCCGCCGGGCGTAGACGGCCTCACACTCCTCGGCCGCGGCACCGGGCGCCACCGCACGCAGCCTTACGTCATCGGTGCCCTCCGGGACGGTCAGCCGCACCCGGGTGGTGTCGATCTCGGCGTAGACGCTCTGCGTGGCCGCGCCGTACCCGAACCGGCCGTAGATGTCCGGTTCCGATGCGGTCAGGACGGCCAGCGGCTCGCCCGCCGCGCGGATGTCGTCCAACTGGCGAAGCATCATGGACCGCAGCACCCCGCGCCGCCGGTGCGTCGCCTGCACGCTGACCATGGTGACGCCCGCCGCGGGCACCACGGCGCCACCCGGCACGCACAGCCGGAAGCTGAACAGCCCCGCTGTGCCGACGATGTCCGCGCCGTCCCAAACGCCGATCGAGCGCTCGCATTCGGTCAAGTCCCGCCAGAGCGCGGTTTCCTCCGGCGACTCGGGTACGCCGCCGAACGCGAACACCAGCTTTCCGTACCAATCATCCCAAATCGTGGGATCGAGCACCCGCAGCTCAGTCGTCATATTCCCATCCCTAGCAGCAGTTTCCCGTACACGCGAACGGATTTCGCTTACGATTGCCCCCCTTGGCTGGGTGGTTCAACGCGCCACGAATCGACGCGCGTCCGAACGGGTGGGTAGGGTCCCGATGCAATGACTGGCGGCGCGGACACTCCGATGGCCCGGATGCGCAAGGCTCTGCACCGGGCTCGCACAGGCGTGCGCAAAGCCGGAGTCGACTACTTCCGCGGCGAGGGCTCCGACCGGCTCGCCCTCACCGCACTCCTCCTCGGCGTCCCCGCCATCGCCTGCGGCACCATCGCCATGCCCGACTGGTGCGCCCCCTCCGCCCTCGTCCTGCCCATCGTCGCTGGCGGGCTGCTGCTGCGCCCCGCCAGCCTGCTCGCCCTGTACGCGGCCGCCGCCAGCGCCCTCATCGTGGAATCCGCCGTCCTCGGCCCCTACACCGAGGAGGACGCCTCCTCCCGCGTCACCCCCGGCACCATCCTGGTCGTCGCCGCCGTCGGCTTCTTCGGCCTGCTGATCGCCCAGTTCCGCAGCCGGGTCGGCGTGCCGTGGCGGCGCGGCGGCACCATGCTCTTCGACCTGCGCGAGCGCATCCGCGTCCAGAGCAAGCTGCCCGGCCTGCCGCGCGGCTGGCACCGGGAGATGGCCCTGCGCCCGGCCGGCGGACAGTCCTTCTCCGGCGACTTCGTCGTCGCCGCCCGCACCGGCGGCGGCCGCACCCTCGAAGTCGTCCTCACCGACGTCTCCGGCAAGGGCATGGACGCCGCCTCCCGCGCCCTGCTCCTCTCCGGCGCCTTCGGCGGCCTCCTCGGCTCCCTGCCCCCGCACGGCTTCCTCCCCGCCGCCAACGGCTATCTCCTCCGCCAGGACTGGGACGAGGGCTTCGCCACCTCCGTCCATCTCGTCCTCGACCTCGACAGCGGCGACTTCGAGCTCTTCTCCGCCGGACATCTGCCCGCGCTCCAGCTGAGCGCGGGCACCGGCAAGTGGGAGGAGAAGTCCGCCGACGGCCCGCTCCTCGGCGTCTACGACGGCGCCCAGTTCGACCCCACCAAGGGCACACTGCGCCCCGGCGACGTCCTGATGCTCTTCACCGACGGCCTCGTCGAAACCGCCGACCGCGACATCAGCGAAGGCATCGACCGCCTGACGGGCGAGGCCGACCGCTACGTCGCCTCCGGCTTCCACGGCGCGGCCTGGCACCTGATCGAAACGGTGGCGAAGGACGTCAACGACGACCGAGCGCTGCTGCTGATCTGCCGCCAGTAGTACGGGGGTTCCCAGCGAACAGGTGACCGGGCCACGGCCGCCGGCGCGCGTGAAGAGTGGGGCCGGGGCCACCGGCCCGGCGCCCGCCGACGAGACGGGAGGGGGCGGGGAAAGGGGGCTGACGCGGGGTCTGACGGGGGAGGGCCGGTACATCCCGCCGCCGATCCATGCGGGTTCGCGGGGGTCGCCGTGGCGCTCGGCCTCGTGGCGACGGCACTGCCCGCGCGGCCGGCACCGCGCCGGGAGACGCCCCGACGGGGCTGAGCGGCACCCGGCGCGCCCCCGAAACGGCAAAGGGCTGGGCCGTGCCGTGCCCGGTCCAGCCCCACGGCTCCTCGCCGCCTTGGCTCAGGCTCAGGCCGTCGTCGTACGGCTGCGGGCCTGTTCGGCGGGGTCCTTCTTGAAGGCCCACGCCATCTTCGGCTCCATCGCGAAGCGGAAGGCGCGCTGTACGGGGGAGGTGCACAGCACGGTCACCACGGAGGCGGCGATCACCGTCACCGTGATCTCGCCCAGCGGCTTGTGCAGCCACTGGTAGTCGTCGAACCAGCCCCAGAAGCGGGAGCCCTTGGCCAGGAAGCCGTGCAGCAGGTAGCCGTACAGCGTCCCGGCGCCCAGCGCGGTGAACCACATCTTCCGCCGCGGCACCCAGGAGAAGAAGCAGGCCACGAGCACCATCGAGCAGCCGAAGAGGGCGAGCGTCATCACGGGGCCGGTCCACGGCGGGGCGCCCAGCTCCTGGACGCTGTCCCGGTGGTAGAACCACGCCGAGCTCATCCGGGGCGCCGCCCAGTAGGCGAAGAGGAGGGCGCACAGACCGATCGGCACCGATGCGATCCGCACCTCGCGCCGCCGCATCAGCTGGAAGTGCTCGGGCTTCATGCACAGGCCGATCACGAAGAACGGCAGGAACTGGAGCAGCCGCTGCAGATCGAGGTCGTCGCCGATGTCGGGTGAGACGGACGCGAGCGTGGCGATCGCCAGCGACAGCGGGACTGGCCAGCGCACCAGCTTCCAGATGGGGGTGGACAGCCGCCATACGAAGAGCGCGACCAGGAACCAGGTGAGGTACCAGGGGTCGAGCAGGCTGAAGTCGTAGGTCGGATCGTCGTCCGCCCACCGCTTGAAGAAGGTGTACGCGACTTCGAAGAGCACGTACGGGACGGCGATGCCGGTGATCAGCCGCTTGAGCCGGTCCGGCCGCATGTCGAAGCTGCGCGAGAAGTAGCCGGAGATCAGGATGAAGGCCGGCATGTGGAAGGTGTACACGGTCATGTACAGCGCTTCCGCGGTCCGGCTGGTGTCGGTGAGCGGTTCCCAGGAGTGGGCCATCGCGACCAGCACGATCGCGAGGTACTTCGCGTTGTCGAAGAACGCGTCCCGCTGCTTGGGCTTCTGCCCGGCGGGGGCGCTGGGGGTGGGCGGGGCGGTGGCCCGGTGCCCTGCTTCTTCGTCCCGCGGTGTGGGGGCAGTGGGTTCCGCCTCCCGTGCCGGTGGGAGGGGGGACCGCTGATAACCGTGCGGGCGCAGGGAGTTGGTCACAGGCCCTCCCACCAGGAACTAGGGGAAAGTACGCGGGACCGCACTGCGCGTAGGGGAGTCATGGCAGCGTGGAACATCCAAGGCACGATAGCGCCGAAACCTGTATTCCGTAAAACCTCGTTCAGTTCTTTGCCGGTAATAGCTTCCGTGACTCGGCTGATGGTCCGCTCTTATGGAGTCGATAAAACGATCTCCGTGTCCTGCGAGTCGACTCATGCTGTCCGTTCTGTCATGTTTCATCCTACTTAAATGGTGCATATGCCCCGCAGGAGGCTCAAGCGGAATGTCTGATTCATTGATGCTTTGTCACCCCGTCGAGTGACCGCCGGACGAATTCCGAATTTCCGCACGGGCTATCGGATCGGGCTGGGATTTCGCCCTCGTGTCGCTCCGTGAATTGTGGCGGGCGTCACCCGCGCTGATTTGTGTGAAGTATTTCGGGGCGGGTACGGGCGGAGCGGATGTCGTGTGCACTGATGGCCGCAGGTCGCTCACCCTGCTGCTGTGCGGCGGGAGTTGGTGGCACGATGGAGCCGCGGGGGTGTGCGAGGTCGCGTGCTTCCGGGGCAGGCGAGACAGTGCGACCGAGGATGTGTGATCAGTTGTGGCCATTTCTCTGTCACTGGTGGTGCTCGTGGGCATCATCCTGGTGCTGATGATCCGCAACGGACAGATGAAGTGGGGGCCGGCTCTCGTCGCGGCACTCTTCGGCTTCCTGCTGGCCTCGTCCACCCTCGCACCGGACATTCAGCACTTTCTGGACTCGGTCGCGAACTCCATCAGTGACATAAAGTTCTGACCTTGGCCGTCCGGCCCGCTCCAAAGATGCGAAGAATGCGAACGGCCCGGCTCGGGGGAGTTCCCCGGGGCCGGGCCGGACGTCGTGGAGCGGGCGACGGGAATCGAACCCGCGTAGCCAGTTTGGAAGACTGGGGCTCTACCATTGAGCTACGCCCGCACGCGCCGCGAACATGGTGGAGGGCCGGTCACCCGGTCCCACACGCACAGGCATGATCGCCCGAGTCGCGGCACGGGATGCATCGTAGCGGGTCCCCACCGTTCCCCGCACACCCTTGCCCACCAGTCGAATAACCGGCAGCCGGGGCGTCCCCGGGCATGTACCCTACGTGTCGCACCGACGGGGTGTGGCGCAGCTTGGTAGCGCGTCCGCTTTGGGAGCGGAAGGTCGTCGGTTCGAATCCGGCCACCCCGACCATCATCAGCGGCAAGATCGCATTGTGGGGTCCGTCATGCGTGCGGTTACTATGCAAGCTGCGCGTCTGTGTCTTTTCTCCCGGACGCGATCCGCTGCACCGCAACAGCGCACCGCAGCAGAACACCACACGTCAGCCCCCAAGGAGACCGAACCGTGAAGAGCGCCGTGGAGAACCTGAACCCGACCCGGGTTCGGCTCACTGTCGAGGTGCCCTTCGAGGAGCTCAAGCCCAGCCTCGACGCGGCGTACAAGAAGATCAATCAGCAGGTCACGGTGCCTGGGTTCCGTAAGGGCAAGATCCCGGCCCGGGTCATCGACCAGCGCTTCGGCCGTGGCGCCGTGCTGGAGGAGGCCGTCAACGACGCGCTCCCGAAGTTCTACACCGACGCGGTCAACGAAGGTGAGCTGAACCCGCTCGGCCAGCCCGAGGTGGACATCACCGAGCTCAAGGACAACGAGTTGCTGGCGTTCACCGCCGAGGTGGACATCCGCCCGGCGATCGAGATCCCGGACTACTCCGGCATCGAGGTCACCGTCGACTCCGTCGAGGTCGCGGACGAGGACGTCGACAAGGCGGTGGAGCAGCTGCGCGAGCGCTTCGCCACCACCACCCCGGTCGAGCGCGCCGCCGCCGAGGGCGACATCGTGGTCATCGACCTGGAGGCCAAGGTCGAAGGCGAGGTGCTGGAGGACGGTGTCGCCGAGGGCGTCACCTACACCATCGGCTCCGGTGAGCTGCTCGAGGGCATCGACGAGGCCGTCACCGGCCTGGAGGCGGGTGGCTCCGCCACCTTCACCTCCGAGCTCAAGGGCGGCTCCGCCCAGGGCAAGGAGGCCGAGGTCTCGGTCAAGGTCTCCGAGGTCAAGGCCCGTGAGCTGCCCGAGCTGGACGACGACTTCGCCCAGATGGCCAGCGAGTTCGACACCCTCGAGGAGCTGCGCGCCGACAGCCGCCGGCGACTGGAGCAGTCGAAGAAGTTCGAGCAGGCCACCCAGGCCCAGGAGAAGGTGCTGGACGCCCTGCTGGAGCTGGTCGAGGTGCCGATCCCCGAGAAGCTCCTCGAGGACGAGATCCAGACCCGCAAGCACAACCTGGAGCACCACCAGCTCGAGCAGATGGGCCTGAACCTCGACTCGTACCTGCAGATGCAGGGCAAGACCGCCGAGGAGTTCGACGCCGAGCTCAAGGAGCAGGCCGAGAAGGGCATCCGGACCCAGTTCGTCCTCGACGAGCTGGTCAACAAGGAGAAGCTGTCCGTCGGCCAGGAGGAGCTCACCGAGCACCTGATGCGCCGTGCGCAGTCCTCCGGCATGAGCCCGGACCAGTTCGCCCAGGCCGTCGTCGAGGGTGGCCAGGTGCCGATGCTCGTCGGCGAGGTCGCCCGCGGCAAGGCGCTGGCCGTCGTGGTCGAGGCCGCCGCGGTCGTCGACGACAAGGGCCAGACCGTGGACCTGGACGACGAGGACGAGACCGCCGAGACGGTCGAGGCCACCGAGGAGCCCGCCGCGGCCGAGGCCGCCGCCGAGGAGCCCGCGGAGTCCGCGGACAAGCAGGAGAAGTCCGAGGGCTGATCCGCCGGCTCCCCCCGCCCGTACGAACGGGCCCGAACGTATGTACGCGTCCGGGCCCGTTCGTGTTCCGCGATGTCCCCGGTATGCCGGAACCTGCGCTCAGAGCGAACAGTTCCTGATGCGGGATGGCGCCCGCCGACCAGCGCGTTAGGGTCCGTAGATACGAGGGCAGGGGAGTCCCGCAAGCCCGCCGGGAGCGCACCGGCGGCCACGCTCCCGCGCCCAGAAGAAGACGCTGAGACGGCCAGTCGCCGTCAGAGACGAGCAGGTGGATACGTGACGAATACGATGCCTTCCGCCGCCGGCGAGCCGACCATCGGTGGCCTCGGCGACCAGGTCTACAACCGGCTGCTCGGTGAGCGGATCATCTTCCTCGGCCAGCCGGTCGACGACGACATCGCGAACAAGATCACGGCGCAGCTGCTCCTGCTCGCCGCCGATCCGGACAAGGACATCTACCTCTACATCAACTCCCCGGGCGGCTCGATCTCGGCCGGCATGGCGATCTACGACACCATGCAGTACATCCAGAACGACGTGGTCACCATCGCCATGGGCCTCGCGGCCTCGATGGGCCAGTTCCTGCTGAGCGCCGGCACCCCGGGCAAGCGGTTCGCGCTGCCGAACGCCGAGATCCTGATCCACCAGCCCTCCGCGGGCCTGGCGGGCTCGGCCTCGGACATCAAGATCCACGCCGAGCGGCTGCTGCACACCAAGAAGCGGATGGCGGAGCTGACCGCCTTCCACACCGGTCAGACGGTCGAGCAGATCACCCGCGACTCCGACCGCGACCGCTGGTTCTCCGCCGAGGAGGCCAAGGACTACGGTCTGGTCGACGACGTCATGCTGTCCGCCTCCAGCGTTCCGGGCGGGGGCGGCACTGGGGCCTGAGTCCCGCCGTCCCGTAGCCGACCTCCAGCCCTCAGATCGCCACAGGATGGTGAAGACCCAGATGAACACCTTTTCCGGCAGCGGCCAGTACACCGGCCCGATGGCCGAGTCCCGCTATGTCGTCCCGCGCTTCGTCGAGCGCACCTCCCAGGGCATCCGCGAGTACGACCCGTACGCGAAGCTCTTCGAAGAGCGAGTGATCTTCCTGGGCGTCCAGATCGACGACGCGTCGGCCAATGACGTCATGGCGCAGCTGCTGTGCCTGGAGTCGATGGACCCCGACCGCGACATTTCGGTCTACATCAACTCGCCCGGCGGCTCGTTCACGGCGCTGACCGCCATCTACGACACGATGCAGTTCGTGAAGCCCGACATCCAGACGGTGTGCATGGGCCAGGCGGCGTCCGCCGCGGCCGTCCTGCTCGCCGCCGGGACGCCCGGCAAGCGGATGGCGCTGCCCAACGCCCGCATCCTGATCCACCAGCCGTACAGCGAGACCGGTCGCGGCCAGGTCTCCGATCTGGAGATCGCGGCCAACGAGATTCTGCGGATGCGCTCGCAGCTCGAGGAGATGCTGGCCAAGCACTCCACCACGCCGATCGAGAAGATCCGTGACGACATCGAGCGGGACAAGATCCTGACCGCCGAGGAGTCGCTGTCGTACGGTCTTATCGATCAGATCGTCTCCACCCGTAAGACCTCGGTCGGCCTCGGCTGAGCGCCGGTTGACATGGCCCCCCATGGATCGAGTCGGTCCAAGGGGGGCCCGAACCGGGGGCCCGGCAAGGTACCGTCATAGAGGGCTGGGGGCCGGCCCCCGGAGACAGACGCAGAAAGCGCAGCGCAAGCACCCGGATCCGCGGAGCAAAGCGGATCCAAGGCGAAGGGGAAGCACCTCGTGGCACGCATCGGTGACGGCGGCGACCTGCTCAAGTGCTCGTTCTGCGGAAAGAGCCAGAAGCAGGTGAAGAAGCTCATCGCGGGCCCGGGTGTGTACATCTGCGATGAGTGCATCGATCTCTGTAACGAGATCATCGAGGAAGAGCTCGCCGAGACCTCCGAGGTGCGCTGGGAGGAACTTCCCAAGCCGCGTGAGATCTATGAGTTCCTCGAGGGCTATGTGGTCGGCCAGGAGGCTGCCAAGAAGTCGCTCTCCGTCGCCGTCTACAACCACTACAAGCGGGTCCAGGCGGGCGAGAACGGCGGCCACAGCCGCGACGACGGCATCGAGTTGGCGAAGTCCAACATTCTGCTGCTCGGCCCGACCGGCTCCGGCAAGACGCTGCTGGCGCAGACTCTCGCCCGGATGCTCAACGTCCCCTTCGCCATCGCCGACGCGACCGCGCTCACCGAGGCGGGCTATGTCGGCGAGGACGTGGAGAACATCCTCCTCAAGCTGATCCAGGCCGCCGACTACGACGTCAAGAAGGCCGAGACGGGCATCATCTACATCGACGAGATCGACAAGGTGGCCCGCAAGAGCGAGAACCCCTCGATCACCCGTGATGTCTCCGGTGAGGGCGTCCAGCAGGCGCTGCTGAAGATCCTGGAGGGGACCACGGCGTCGGTGCCGCCGCAGGGCGGCCGCAAACACCCGCACCAGGAGTTCATCCAGATCGACACGACGAACGTGCTGTTCATCGTGGGCGGTGCCTTCGCCGGTCTGGAGAAGATCATCGAGTCGCGGGCGGGTGCCAAGGGCATCGGCTTCGGCGCCACGATCCGCTCCAAGCGCGAGATCGAGGCCAGCGACCAGTTCCAGGAGGTCATGCCCGAGGACCTGGTGAAGTTCGGGATGATTCCGGAGTTCATCGGCCGGCTCCCGGTCATCACCTCCGTCCACAACCTGGACCGCGAGGCGCTGCTGCAGATCCTGGTCGAGCCGCGGAACGCACTGGTCAAGCAGTACCAGCGGCTGTTCGAACTCGACGGTGTGGAGCTGGACTTCGACCGTCCGGCCCTGGAGGCCATCGCCGACCAGGCGATTCTGCGCGGCACCGGGGCGCGCGGCCTGCGCGCCATCATCGAAGAGGTGCTGATGTCGGCAATGTACGAGGTACCGTCCCGCAAGGACGTGGCCCGGGTCGTCATCACCGAGGACGTCGTCCATTCGAACGTCAACCCGACGCTTGTGCCGCGCACCCGTGGCACCGAGCCGGGCGAGCGTCACGAGAAGAGCGCGTAGGCGCCCCGCACAGCGCATACGAAGAGGGCCCCGGCATCCGGGGCCCTCTTCGTGTCGTACGCGCCCTGTGGCGCCGTGGGAGGTCTTGCTCAGGCGGGCTTGCGGGCGTCCTTGTAGATGCCCGCGGTCACCTTGGCGAAGGCTTCCATGTCGGCGTCCGATGCGGTGGTGTGCTCCGCGTTGACGTCCAGCACCATCGCCGCGTCCGTCTTCTCCGCCCAGGTGCAGGCGGGGGCGTAGATCCGGTCGTAGAGCTTCACGACCTCACACTCCACCGCCGGGCCGTCGGCGCCATTGGGCTGGAACCGCTTGCGCTTCTGCTCGACGGTGGGGGAGCCCTCACCGCCCTCGAACCCCTTGAACATCTCGTCCTGGACCTTCTCGGGGTCGCTGATCTCCCCGTACATGCCGGAGAAGGCGAGCCCCGAGTTCTCGTCATCGGACCGCTTGTACTGGGCCAGCACGGAGGTCGCGCCCTTCGGCATGCTCTCCTGCACGCTGGTGCCCTCGTTCTTGAGGTCGTCCGTGCCCTTGTCCAGGGTGTACGTGCCGTTGTCGAGCGTCTTGGGGGTGACGAGCTTCATCGCCTTGGGGCTGTCCTCACCACCGCTCAGGACGACGGCGCCGGTGACGATGGCACCGGCCACCACGAACCCGGCCACCGTAATGGCGATGATCTTGGTCCGGTTCCCGCCCCCGCCGGCCGCGGGCGGCGCGGGGTACGGGGGCTGGCCGTAAGGGCCCGGCTGCTGCGGGTAGCCGTACCCCTGCTGGGGCTGCGCCTGCGGATAGCCGTAACCGGGCGGCTGGGCGTACGGATTGGGCTCCGCGGGCGGCTGCTGCCCTCCGCCGTACGGATTGGGCTGGGCGCCCCCGTACGGGCCGGGCCCGCTGCCGCCGTACGGGCCAGACGGCGGCGGTGGCTGGTTGTAGCTCATGGGTGGGGTCCCCCTCCGGGCATTTCGGTACGGCCTGCGAACTGAACGGCAGGGGCCGCTACTTGGCTATCTCCACGCGGCTGTCCTTGCGGACCTTCGCGGTGAGTTCCCCGGCCTCGTCCAGGGACGGGCCCTTGCCCGCCATGGCCAGCGCCCGGTCGCTGCTGATGACGTAGGCGACCGTGCTGTAGTCCCCCCACATGCAGAGCGGAACGGTGAAGCCGTTCTTGGGGATGCCGGGGGTGCCGCTCCCCTTCGAGGTGGGCGTGAACTTCATGTTCTGGCACTTCATCACGGCGTCGTCGAGTCCGTTCGGGGACACCTTCTCGGGGCTGCCCACGAGCTCGGCCTTGAGGATGCCGCTGTCGGAGGTGTCCTTCTCGGACTCCTGCGCGATCTTCGCGAAGGCGCCGTCGACGACCGTCTCGGGATCCTTCACCTCCCCGTAGACCCCTTGCATCTGCAGGTCCTTCTCGGTGAGACCCGAGCCCGACTTGTACTCGCCGGACACGCCCTTCGGGTTGGTCACCCCGAACTTCTCGAAGTCGTCGATCTGGTCCTGGTCGACACTGCCGCCGGAGCCCTCCTTGGAGTACTCGCCGGCCACGGTCTGCGGAGTGGTGAGCTTGTAGCGCTTGCCGTCGTCGGCGATCTTGCCGCCGCCGTCGTCCCCGCCCGTGGCCACCAGGATGCCGCCGACGACCGCGGCCACCACGACCACCGCCCCGATCGCGATGGCCAGGGTCTTCTTGCTGCCGCCGCCCTGTCCCGGGCCCGGCTGGTAGGGGCCCGGCACGCCCGGCTGGCCGTACGGGGGCTGCTGGCCGTAGGGCTGCTGGCCGTAAGGGGCCGCGGGCTGACCGGGCTGACCGGGCTGACCGGGCTGACCGGGCTGACCGGGCTGGCCGTAGGGGCCCGGCTGCTGCGGGTAGCCGTACCCCGGCTGCGGCGGCTGGCCCTGCGGCGGCTGGCCGTAGGGGCCGGGCTGCTGCGGGTAGCCATAGCCGGGCTGGCCGGCGGCACAGCCCTGGCCATAGGGACCCGGCTGCTGGGGCTGCTGGCCGTAGGGGCCCGGCTGGTTGTAGCTCATGTTGTTCCCTCGTTAGACATATGTAGATCTGTCGCTGTTGCCCGTTTCGGGCTAGCCGCCGATCTCGACGCGCGCGTCCTTGCGCACCTTGGCCGCGACATCGGCGGCCTCCTTCAGGGACATGCCACCCCCGATGACAGCGGCCGCCGGGTCCGCCATCACGGTGACCCCCAGGGTGTTCTTATCGCCCCAGACGCATGCGGGAGCCTCCATGGATCCCTGATCCGAGGTGAACTTCAGCGTCTGGCACTTCAGGACGTCCCCGTCGAAGCCGTCCGGGGAGAACTCCTCCGGGCTGCCCTTGGCCTGGGCGGTGCCGTTGTCCTGCAGCGTCTTCACGATGACCGCCAGGGCAAGATCCGCGCCCCGCTCGGGGTCGGTCACCTCGCCCCAGACACCGGTGAACTTCAGCATCTCCTTGCCGGGAGTCTGGTAGTCGGCCGCCACCAGATGCGGATCCTTGACGACCGGGACCTGCTGGAGGTCCTTCTTGCCCGCCGCGGAAAGATCACCGTCGTCGGTGCCCGAACCCTGGCGCTGGTACTCCCCGGCGACCGTCTTCGGCGTCGTCAGCTTGTACGGGCCGCTGTCGCCGCCGAACAGCGCGAACGCTCCCACCGTCAGCGCGCCCACCACGACCAGCGCGCCGACTGCCCAACCGATCGTCCTGCCCTTGCCGCGGCCACCGCTGCCCGGCCCCGTCGACGGCGCGGGCGGCTGCTGGCCGCCGTAGTACTGAGGCCCCGGCGGCTGCTGCGGAGCCTGCGGCGGGCCGGGCGGCTGCTGGGGCCCGGGTGCCTGCGGCGGCCGGCCGTACGGGTTCGCGGGCCCGCCGTACGGGTTCGGCTGGGCGTACCCTCCCTGCGGCGGCTGCCCGTAGCCGGGCTGCTGCGCGTACGGATTCGGCACTGGCGGCTGACCGGCGCCGTACGGCCCCGGCTGTCCCCCATAGGGACCGGGTTGCGGCGGCGGCTGCTGATGGCTCATCGTGCCTCTCCTTGACGCGCATGACAGGTGCGCAACATCCTTCCCGACGCGCCCGGGTGCCTTTGCCCCGGGGCCACAACGGGTTCGTAACGGAGTGCCGCCGCCCTTTAGACTGCGGTCGTGACCGAGAACTCTTCGCAGCGCCCCGAGAGCGGGCCGAACAGCCACCCTGAACTGCCGACCCAGTACGCGCCGGCCGATGTGGAGGGGCAGCTGTACGAGCGCTGGGTAGAGCGCGGTTACTTCGAGGCGGACGCGAAGAGCGACAAAGAGCCCTACACCATCGTCATCCCCCCACCCAATGTGACCGGGTCACTCCACCTCGGCCATGCCTTCGAGCACACCATCATCGACGCGCTCACCCGGCGCAAGCGGATGCAGGGCTACGAGACGCTCTGGCAGCCCGGCATGGACCACGCCGGTATCGCCACGCAGAACGTGGTCGAGCGCGTGCTGGCCAAGGAAGGCGTCTCCCGACACGACCTGGGCCGCGAGGCGTTCGTCGAGCGGGTGTGGCAGTGGAAGGCCGAGTCCGGCGGGCAGATCTCCGGCCAGATGCGGCGCCTGGGCGACGGCGTCGCCTGGAACCGCGAGCGGTTCACCATGGACGAGGGGCTGTCCAAGGCCGTCCAGACCATCTTCAAGAAGCTCTACGAGGATGAGCTGATCTACCGCGCCGAGCGCATCATCAACTGGTGCCCGCGCTGCCTCACGGCCATCTCCGACATCGAGGTGGAGTACCAGGACGACGACGGCGAGCTCGTCTCGATCCGGTACGGCGAGGGCGACTCCTCGATCGTCGTGGCCACCACCCGCGCCGAGACGATGCTGGGCGACACCGCGGTCGCCGTCCACCCCGACGACGAGCGCTACCGCCATATGGTCGGCACCGAGATCGAGCTGCCGCTCACCGGCCGCCGTATCCCGGTCGTCGCCGACGAGCACGTGGACCCGGAGTTCGGCACCGGCGCGGTCAAGGTCACCCCGGCCCACGACCCGAACGACTTCGAGATCGGCCAGCGGCACGGCCTGCCGAACCTGAGCGTCATGGACGAGCACGCGGTCATCACCGCCCATGGCCCCTTCCAGGGCCTGGACCGGCTGGAGGCGCGCAGCGCCATCGTCGGCGCGCTGCGTGCCGAGGGCCGGATCATCGCCGAGAAGCGCCCGTACACCCACTCCGTGGGCCACTGCTCCCGCTGCCAGACGACCATCGAGCCGCGGCTGTCCATGCAGTGGTGGGTCAAGGTCGGCCCGCTGGCCAAGGCGGCGGGCGACGCGGTCCGCGACGGCCGGGTGAAGATCCACCCCGAGGACATGGCGAAGCGCTACTTCGACTGGGTCGACAACCTCCACGACTGGTGCATCTCGCGCCAGCTGTGGTGGGGCCACCGGATCCCGGTCTGGTACGGGCCGAACGGCGAGGTCGTGTGCGTCGGACCGGACGAGGAGCCGCCGAGCGGCGAGGGCTGGACCCAGGACAGCGATGTCCTGGACACCTGGTTCTCCTCCGGGCTGTGGCCGTTCTCCACGCTGGGCTGGCCCGAGCGGACCGAGAGCCTGGAGAAGTTCTATCCGAACTCCGTCCTGGTCACCGGTTACGACATCCTTTTCTTCTGGGTCGCCCGGATGATGATGTTCGGCCTGTACGCGATGGACGGCACCCCGCCGTTCCACACCATCGCCCTGCACGGCATGGTCCGTGACCAGTTCGGCAAGAAGATGTCCAAGTCCTTTGGGAACGCGGTCGATCCGCTGGACTGGATGGACACCTACGGCTCCGACGCCGTCCGCTTCACCCTGGCCAGGGGCGCCAACCCCGGCGTGGACGTCCCGATCGGGGAGGACTGGGTCCAGGCCTCCCGCAACTTCGCCAACAAGATCTGGAACGCGACGCGCTTCGCGCTGATGAACGGCGCGACCGTCGAGGGCGAACTGCCCGCGCCCGAGCGGCTTTCGGCGACCGACCGCTGGATCCTGTCCCGGCTGAACCAGGTCGTCGCGGACGTCGACGCGTACTACGACGACTACCAGTTCGCGAAGCTCTCGGACACGCTCTTCCACTTCGCCTGGGACGAGGTCTTCGACTGGTACGTCGAGCTGTCCAAGACAACGTTCCTCAAGGGCGGCGCGGAGGCCGACGCCTCGCGGCGCGTCCTCGGCGAGGTGCTGGATGTCACACTGCGGCTGCTCCACCCGGTGGTCCCGTTCGTCACCGAGAAGCTGTGGACCTCGCTGACCGGGCAGGAGTCGGTCGTCATCGCCAACTGGCCGAACGACAGCGGTTTCCGCGACGAGGCGGCCGAGCGGGAGATCGAGAACCTCCAGCAGGTGGTCACCGAGGTCCGCCGGTTCCGCGCCGACCAGGGGCTGCAGCCCGGCCAGCGGGTCCCGGCCCGGCTGGAGCTGTCCGGCACCTCGCTCGCCGCCCACGAGGACGCGATGCGCTCCCTGCTGCGCCTCCAGCCGGCCGGTGGGGGCTTCACCGCCACCGCCTCGCTGCCGGTCGCGGGCGCGACCGTGGCGCTCGACCTGTCCGGTGCGATCGACTTCGAGGCCGAGCGCAAGCGGCTGGCCAAGGATCTCGCCGCGGCCGAGAAGGACAAGGCGCAGACGACGGCCAAGCTGTCCAACGAGGGGTTCCTGGCCAAGGCGCCCGACCACGTCGTGGAGAAGATCCGTACCCGGCTGGCGACCGCCGAGGCCGACATCGCCCGGATCACCGCCCAGCTGGCGACCCTGCCCAAGGGCTGAGCCCTCGCTCACCAGGCGCCCCCCACCGGATGCCGGCGGGGGGCGCTTCGCGTGATATCTCACAATCGCCGCTCAGGAACGCCTCGCAGGAACCCAACCCTTCCTTCCGGGAGTTATCCGCCCGTACGTCCCGGAAGGAGCTCCACCCTCCATGAACAAGCCCCTGCGGAAAGCCTCCGTGTTCTCCCTGCTGCTCGTGCTGGCCCTGCTCATCTGGGTCACGTATGTCCAGGTGGGGAGAGCGAGCAGCCTCCGGGACAACCCGCACAACAGCCGGACGGCCATCTCCGAGTACGCGGGCCCGCTCGGCGACATCCTGGTCGGCGGCAAGCCCGTCACCGGCTCCGCCGCCACCACGGGCAATCTGAAGTA
Organism: Streptomyces sp. NPDC005266; assembly: GCF_040607655.1. NCBI lineage: Bacteria > Bacillati > Actinomycetota > Actinomycetes > Kitasatosporales > Streptomycetaceae > Streptomyces > Streptomyces sp. NPDC005266. Next base: position 127,749 of record NZ_JBEXHC010000013.1, on the reverse strand, counting down.
CAAGCGGACGTACAGCGCCGGGAAGCTCTACGCACCGGTCACCGGCTACGCTTCGCAGTCGTACGGCTCCAATCAGCTCGAGGCCCTGAACCGGCAGGTTCTCGACGGCTCCGACAGCCGGCTGAAGAGCCCGCTCCAGGCGCTGACCCGGGAGCGGTCCAAGCCGGGCGACGTGGTCACCACGATCAGCCCGGCCGCCCAGAAGGCCGCCTACCGTGGGCTGGGGAAGAAGACCGGCGCGGCCGTGGCGCTCGACCCCAGGACGGGCGCGGTCCTCGCCCTGGCCAGCACGCCCTCCTACGACCCCGGGTCGATCTCGGGCTCCTCCACGGGCGACTCGAAGGCATGGAGCGCGCTGCAGAAGGACGAGAAGCAGCCGATGCTGAACCGGGCCCTGCGCCAGACCTATCCGCCGGGCTCGGCCTTCAAGGTGGTGGTCGCCGCCGCGGCGCTGGAGAACGGGCTGTACTCCTCGGTGGACGAGCCCACCAAGAGCCCCGATCCGTACCGGCTGCCGAACACGAGCACCGATATGCACAACGAGAACCGGTCGGCGCCGTGCCGTAACGCGACGATACGCACCGCCCTGCAGTACTCCTGCAACACGGTCTTCGCGAAGATGGCCGTGGACCTGGGCCAGTCCAAGGTGGCGGCGCAGGCCGAGAAGCTGGGCTTCGACGACTCCAGGCTGGACATTCCGGTGCGCGCCGCGAAGAGCCTGTACCCGCGCGGTATGGACAAGGCGCAGACGGCGCTGAGCGGTATGGGCCAGTTCGATGTGACCGCGACCCCGCTGCAGATGGCCATGGTCACCTCGGCCATCGCCGAGGACGGCAAGCTCATGACCCCGAACGAGGTGGACCGCACCACCGACGGCTCCGCGTCCGCGCTGGACCGCCCCGGGACGAAGACGTACGGCCAGGCGATGTCCAAGGACACCGCGACCGAGCTCCAGTCCGCGATGCGGACGGTGGTGGAGAAGGGCACCGGCACCAACGCGAGGATCCCCGGGGTGACGGTCGGCGGCAAGACCGGCACCGCACAGCACGGCGAGAAGAACGATGCCAACCCGTACGCCTGGTTCGTCAGTTACGCGGACGACGGCAGCGGCCACAAGGTCGCGGTCGCGGTGGTGGTCGAGGACAGCGACGCGGCGCGCGCCGACATCTCCGGCGGCGGCCTGGCGGCGCCGATCGCCAAGTCGGTGATGAAGGCCGCGCTGGCCGGCGAGTGAGCCGAAGTCGAACCGGGCCGCAGATACAACGAGACCTGGTCGTAACCCCCGCGATGGCGCTCACCCGGCTTGTCACCCCTCCCTCGTAGACTGGTCGGCGTGAGCGAGGAGCGTCCCCAAAACGAGTCCGACGGGTCCGACGAGTTCGAAGAGATCGTCGGAGCCGAGACCGACCGCGACCCCGATCTGGCGGTGATCGAGGCCGGCAGCCGGACGCTGCGCGCGCAGTCGGGGCCGCCGCAGGGGGACGGCATCCCGGCCCGGCCGGCCGACCCCGAGATGGACCGCGCCCTGCGCGAGGTGGAGACGGAGCTGGCCGGGCGCTGGCCCGAGACCAAGCTCGACCCCTCGTTGGTGCGGATCGAGTCGCTGATGGACATCCTCGGCTCGCCGCAGCGGGCCTACCCCTCGATCCACATCACCGGGACGAACGGCAAGACGAGCACCGCCCGCATGATCGAGTCGCTGCTGGGCGCCTTCGAGCTGCGCACCGGCCGCTATACGAGTCCGCATGTGCAGTCCATCACCGAGCGGATCAGCCTGGACGGGGCGCCGATCTCCGCCGAGCGGTTCATCGAGACGTATCAGGACATCCGGCCGTACATCGATATGGTCGACGGCCGGCAGGAGCACCGGCTGTCCTTCTTCGAGGTGCTCACCGGTATGGCGTACGCGGCCTTCGCGGACGCGCCGGTGGACATCGCGGTGGTCGAGGTGGGCATGGGCGGCTCCTGGGACGCCACCAATGTGATCGACGCGGGCGTCGCCGTGATCATGCCGATCTCCCTGGACCACACCGAGCGGCTCGGCACCACCCCGGAGCAGATCGCCACGGAGAAGGCCGGGATAGTCAAGCAGGACGCCACCGTGGTGCTCGCGCAGCAGCCGGTGGAGGCCGCCTCGGTGGTGCTCAAGCGCGCCGTCGAGGTGGACGCCACGGTTGCCCGCGAGGGCATGGAGTTCGGTGTGCTCTCCCGTGAACAGGCGGTCGGCGGTCAGCTGCTGACGCTGCGCGGCCTGGGTGGTGAGTACCCGGACATCTTCCTCCCGCTGTACGGCGCCCATCAGGCGCACAACGCGGCGGTGGCGCTGGCCGCCGTCGAGGCGTTCTTCGGGATCGGCACCGAGCACGCCCGCACGCTCGACATCGACACCGTCCGCTCCGCCTTCGCCTCCGTCACCTCGCCCGGCCGGATGGAGGTCGTGCGCCGCAGCCCCACCGTGGTGCTGGACGCCGCGCACAATCCGGCGGGCGCGCGGGCCGCGGCCGAGACCGTCGCCGAGGCGTTCGGCTTCAGCCGGCTGATCGGTGTGGTCGGGGCGAGCGACGACAAGGACGTACGCGGCCTTCTGGAGGCCTTCGAGCCGATCTTCGCCGAGGTCGTGGTGACCCGCAATTCCAGCCATCGCGCGATGGACCCGGACGCGCTGGCCGCGATCGCCGTCGAGGTCTTCGGCCCCGACCGGGTGCAGGTCGAGCCGCGGCTCGACGACGCCCTGGAGGAGGCGATCACCCTCGCGGAGGAAGAGGGTGAGTACTCCGGCGCGGGCGTGCTGGTGACCGGCTCGGTGATCACAGTCGGCGAGGCCCGGCTGCTTCTGGGAAAGGGCTGATATGCGAACGCTGTGCGCCTCCACTCTGATCGGCGAGTTCTTTGTGATCGGCTTTGCCGGGCTGGTCGCGATGAAGATGTCCGAGCTGTCGATGGGCACCGTCTGGACGGTCTGCGGCGTCGCCATGGCGCTGTGTGTGCTGCTGTGCGGCGCGCTGAGCCGTCCCGGGGCGGTGCGGATCGGCTGGGCCCTGCAGATCGGCCTGGTGCTGAGCGGCTTCATCGTGACGACCATGTTCTTCCTCGGCGTGGTCTTCGCCGCTCTGTGGTGGGCCTCCGTTCACTTCGGCCGCGAGGTCGACGAGGCGAAGGCGCGGTTCGCCGCGTCCTCCGCTCCCTCCGCTGACGCTGCGTAACGTGGATCACGTTCATCCATGTAGCCTCTGCGGCACAGCTTCACCCGCACGCCACTTCCCTAAGGAGCCCGCACCGTGAGCCAGCGCACGCTCGTCCTTCTCAAGCCCGACGCCGTACGACGCGGCTTGGTGGGCGAGATTCTGGGGCGGATCGAGAGGAAGGCGGGCTGGACGATCACCGCCCTTGAGCTGCGCGAGCTGGGCCCCGAGGTCCTGGAACAGCACTACGCCGAGCATGTCGGCAAGCCGTTCTATGAGCCGCTGGTGACGTTCATGGCCTCCGGTCCGGCCGTGGCGCTGGTCGTCGAGGGCGAGCGGGTGATCGAGGGCGTCCGTGCGCTGGCCGGGCCGACCGACCCGATCGCCGCGGCGCCCGGCTCCATCCGTGGCGATTTCGGCACCATCGTTCGGGAAAATCTCATCCATGCCTCGGACTCCGAAGAGTCCGCCGAACGGGAAATCAAGATTTTCTTTCCCGGTCTTGCCTGATCGTTCCTGATCTCGCCTGATCGTTCATCAGGTCGTCACACCCCTGTTGACCTGGGGGCGGTCGATTTTATCGGCCGCCTCTTGGCATATGCGGGCCGATCGAGGGAACGCATCTCCGCGACACGACGTCACCATTAGGTGGGGCGGGCTCGTGTTCCGCCGACAATGGCGGAGGACCCCCGCAGCGTGTTCGAGCGGGCGTGACTACGATGAAGCTTCCGCGCCTCGCAGCGCACTACACATCCCTGCCGACCTCAAGCAAGCAATCGCTCCAGTAGGGAAGGCCTGACGTATCCTCATGGGGAACAACATGTCGTTCATCGGCCGTGACATGGCTGTCGACCTCGGGACCGCCAACACGCTGGTGTACGTCAGGGGCCGCGGGATCGTCCTCAACGAGCCATCCGTCGTCGCCATCAACACCAACACCGGCGGAATTCTCGCCGTGGGCGCCGAGGCAAAGAAGATGATCGGCCGCACCCCTGGCAACATCGTCGCTGTGCGTCCGCTCAAGGACGGCGTTATCGCCGACTTCGAGATCACCGAGCGGATGCTGCGGTACTTCATCCTTAAGATCCATAAGCGCCGCTATCTCGCCCGCCCCCGTGTGGTCATCTGTGTTCCCTCCGGAATCACGGGGGTCGAGCGCCGCGCCGTCATCGAGGCGTCCACTCAGGCGGGCGCCCGCCAGGTGCACATCATCGAGGAGCCCATGGCCGCCGCCATCGGCTCCGGCCTCCCGGTCCACGAGGCCACCGGCAACATGGTCGTGGACATCGGCGGCGGCACCACCGAGGTCGCCGTCATCTCCCTGGGCGGCATCGTCACCGCCCAGTCCATCCGGGTGGCGGGCGATGAGCTGGACAACGCGATCATCCAGCACATCAAGAAGGAGTACAGCCTGCTTCTCGGTGAGCGCACCGCCGAGAACATCAAGATCACGATTGGCTCGGCGTTCGAGAACGGCGAGGAGGAGCACACCGAGATCCGCGGCCGCGACCTGGTCAGCGGGCTCCCCAAGACCGTCGTGATCTCCGCCGCCGAGGTCCGCAAGGCGATGGAGGAGCCGGTCAACTCCATTGTCGACGCGGTCAAGACGACCCTCGACAAGTGCCCGCCGGAGCTTTCCGGCGATGTCATGGACCGCGGCATCGTGCTCACCGGTGGCGGCGCGCTGCTGCGCGGCCTCGACGAGCGCCTGCGCCGCGAGACCGGCATGCCGATCCATATCGCCGAGGACCCGCTGGACTCGGTCGCGCTCGGCTCCGGCAAGTGCGTCGAGGAGTTCGAGGCGCTCCAGCAGGTGCTGGACGCCCAGCCCCGCAGATGACAATCCGGCGGATCCGCCGCACAGGTTGACGGCTGCTGCCCGTGCGGCGGAACGCTGATATACAGGCATAAGGCTCCCAGGACCGGTCGCACGCCATGAAACCGGGACCGGTCCGACTTCGACGAGGAAGGCACGTCGCCGCACGTGAGGGACACACGAGAGAGCCGGCTGCTCCTGGTGCTGCTGGTCGCCATCGCGTTCGCGCTGATCACGGTGGATATCCGCGGCGGCGAGGACTCGCCCCTCGACGGCGCCCGTCAGGCCGCCGCTTCCGTCTTCGGGCCGGTGGAGGACGGGGTCTCCTCCGCCGTCGATCCGGTCGGCAACGCGGTTGCCGCCGTACGGGACTCCGATGAGCGGCACAACCGGATCAGCGCCCTGGAACAGGAGAACGCCAAGCTCAAGCAGCGGCTCGGCAGCGACGACCGCAACCGCGCCCGCGCCGGTGAGCTCGACAAGCTGCTGAAGACAGCGGGCCGCGGCCAGTACGGCATCAAGGGCGCCGAGGTCATCGGCGTCGGCGCCGCCCAGGGCTTCTCCTGGACCGTCACCATCGACCTCGGCAGCAACGACGGCATCCGCCGCGACCAGACCGTCATCAACGGCGACGGACTGGTCGGCCGGGTCACCACCGTCGGCCCCTCGACCGCCACCGTGCTGCTCGCCATCGACCCGGACTTCACCGTGGGCACCCGGATGGAGAAGTCCAGCGAGCTCGGCTTCGCCACCGGCCGCGGCGACCGCTCGCTCCACGTACAGCTCCTCAATGGCAAGGCCAAGATCAAGAAGGGCGAGCGGCTCGTCACCTTCGGCTCCCAGGGTGACAAGCCGTTCGTTCCCGGCGTCCCGGTCGGCAAGGTGGTCCGCGTCGATCCCACCGGCGGTGACCTGACCCGCACGCTCCAGGTGCGCCCGTACGTCCAATTCAGCAAGCTGGACATCGTCGGGGTCGTCGTCCAGCCGCCGCGCACCAACCCGCGCGACACCGTGCTGCCGCCCAAGCCCGCGAAGCCCAAGCCCACGCCCACGGTCACCGTCACGGCCACGCCCTCCGGCACGGCCACGCCCTCCGGCACAGGCACGCCCTCCGGCACGGCCACGCCATCCGGCCCGTCCACGAGCCCGGCCCCCTACAGGAGCTGACCCGATGCTGCACCTCAACCGGATCGTCCTGTCGACCGTCCTCGTGGTCTTCGCCCTCGTCGTCCAGATCTGTGTGCTGGCCCGGCTGCAACTGCCCGGCGCCGTACCGGATCTGCTGCTGCTCGTCGTCCTCGGCCTCGCCCTCGTCTACGGCCACACGGGTGGCGCGCTCATCGGCTTCGGCGCCGGACTCCTCGCCGACCTCGCCCCGCCCGCCGACCACGCCGCCGGGCGCTATGCGCTGGTGCTGTGCGTCATCGGCTATCTGGCGGGGCTCGCCAAGCCGGAGACCGGCCAGCTCCGGTCGGCCACCGGGCCGATGCTCGTGGTCGTGGCCGCGGCCGTCGGAGCCACGCTGCTGTACGCGGGCGTCGGCATCCTCGTCGGCGACGACGCGGCCCGCCAGGTGGGCCTGGGCAAGCTGCTGTTCACCGCGGCCCTCTACGACCTGCTGCTGGCGCCCTTCACGGTGCCGCTCATCATGGGGCTGGCCAGACGGAGTGAGAACGATCCGATGGCCGACAGCGCCGGTGGCACCGGCGGCGAGAGCGCGTCCCGCTGGATCAGCGCGGCGGGCGGCGTCCGCACCGGCCGGACGAGCCGGATGAGCCGGCTTCGCCGCCCCGGCCGGACCGCCCGCATCGGCAGCCAGCGCGGTGGGCTGCTGTCGAAGGCGGGCAAGAGCAAGTCGGGACGGATCAAGGGGGTCAAGCGCCTGTGATGCCGCCATCTCCCGCCACGGCCCCCGAGGGAGGCTGCGCGCCATGAGCAATATCCCGGAGACCGGACGGACTCCGCGGGTCACCGTCCGCCTTGTCGCCATCCAGATCCTGGCCTTCTCGCTGCTGCTGACCCTCGGCGGCCGGCTGTGGTTCCTCCAGATCCGCAACGGCGACGAGTACACCGCCGAAGCCGCCAACAACCATGTCCAGCAGGTCGTCCACCCCGCCGTGCGCGGTTCGATAGTGGATGCCCGTGGGGTGCCGCTCGCCGACAACGAGACCCGTCTCGTGGTCTCCGCCAGCCGCACCGCCCTGATGAAGGAGCCGGACGACGGCAAGGCCGTCCTCACCCGGCTGGCGGGCGTGCTCCGGATGAAGCCCAAGGACGTCATGGACAAGGTCCGGCTGTGCGACGCCAAGACCCCCCAGCCCTGCTGGAACGGTTCCCCGTACCAGCCCATCCCGATCACGGATGAGGCCAGCGCCAAGCAGGCGCTCCAGATCCGCGAGCGGGAAGAGGACTTCCCCGGGATCAGCGCGGAGCCCACCGCCGTGCGCCGCTACGCCGCGCCCGCGGGCTCCAACGCCGCCCAGGTGCTGGGCTATCTCTCGCCGGTCACCGACGAGCAGATCAAGAAGGCCGAGCACACCAAGTCGCCCCTGCTCCGCTCCGACCAGGTCGGCAGCAACGGCCTTGAGCACCAGTACGACACCCAGCTGCGCGGCAAGGCGGGCGTCACCCGCTACGAGGTCGACAACCTCGGCCGGGTCATCGGCCAGCGGGAGAGCCAGCGGGCCCGCCCCGGGGACAACGTGGTCACCAGCATCGACTCCCGCGTCCAGGCGGTCGCGGAGAAGGAGCTGGACCAGGCGATGAAGGACGCCCGGAAGCAGTTCGACAAGAACACCGGCCGGAACTACAAGGCCGACTCGGGCGCGGTCGTGGTCATGGAGGCCAAGACCGGCCGGGTCGTGGCCATGGCCTCCAACCCGGCGTACGACCCCAATGCCTGGGTCGGCGGCATCTCCGGCAAGGACTACAGGAAGCTCACGGGCAAGGACAGCAACTACCCGTTGCTGAACCGGGCCATCCAGGGCCAGGCGGCCCCCGGCTCGATCTTCAAGGTGATCCCCACGACCGCCGCGGTCAACGCCGGATACGGCTTCGCCGGGCCCTACGCCTGCACCAGCTCCTTCAGTATCGGTGGCCAGGTCTTCAAGAACTTCGAGTCCCAGAACCACGGCGGGATCAGCCTCGGCCGCGCGCTGGAGGTCTCCTGCGACACCGTCTTCTACCGCCTCGCCTACGACGAGTGGAAGAAGGACGGCGGCAACAAGCCCAAGAAGAAGCCGGGGGACTGGTTCTACAAGACCGCCCACCAGTTCGGCCTCGGCAAGGAGACCGGCATCGACCTCCCCAACGAGGTCACCGGCCGGGTCCCCGACCGCCAGTGGAAGAAGGACTACTGGAAGGCCAACAAGGACGCCTGGTGCAAGAGCGCCAAGAAGGACGGGAACTACGGCCAGCGGCTCGCCTACGAGAACTGCCTCGAAGGCATGAAGATGCGCGCCGGTGACTCCGTCAACTTCTCCATCGGCCAGGGCGACACCCTGGTCACCCCGATCCAGATGGCCAGCATCTACGCGGCCATCAGCAACGGCGGCACGCTCCACAACCCGTCCGTCGGCAAGGCGATCGTCAGCCCCGACGGCAAACATGTCCGGGAGATCAAGCCAAAGTCCCACGGCAAGCTGCCGATGAACGCCCGGACGCAACAGCAGATCGACAGCGCGCTCGCGGGCGTCGCGACCCGGGGCACCGCCGCCTGGCGGTTCCAGGGCTGGCCGCAGGACAAGATCCCGATGCACGCCAAGACGGGTACCGCGGAGGTCTACGGCAAGCAGACCACCTCGTGGTTCGCCACGTACACCAAGGACTACTCGATCGTCATGACGATCTCCCAGGGCGGCACCGGCTCCGGCGCCTCCGGCCCCGCCGTGCGCAAGATCTACAACGCGCTGTACGGGGTGGACGCCAAGGGCGGCATCGACAAGCGCAAGGCGCTGCTGCCCCAGCCTCAGGCGAGCCTCCCCAGGATCGACCCCGACGGCTCCATCGAGGCCCAGCCGCTGGGCAAGCAGTTCGAGCGGGCGGCCCGGGAAGCGAAGAGGAGGCCGCAGTGAGTGACGCGGGTGCGGCCGCCGGGCCGCAGGTGACATCGGAGGCGGCACCTGTGCGCCGCGCGGGCGGAGAAGCGAACGGGAGGTCGCTGTGAGTGGCGTGTGTGCGGCCGCCGGGCCGCAGGTGACGTCGGAGGCGGCACCTGTGGGCCGCGCGGGCGGAGAAGCGAACGGGAGGTCGCTGTGAGTGGCGTGCGTGCGGCCGCCGGGCCGCAGGTGGCATCGAAGGCGGCACCTGTGCGCCGCGCGGGCGGAGAAACGAACGGGAGGTGGCAGTGACCGCTACGGGTTACTCCGTCCGCCGCTTCACCCCGGAGCGCGGCACCTGGGGCAAGCTCATGGCGCGCGACTCGCTCGTACGCCGCCTCGACTGGGTGCTGCTGCTCACCGCCGTCGCCCTGTCGGCGATCGGCGCGGCGCTCGTCTACTCCGCCACCCGCAACCGCACCGAGCTCAACCAGGGCGACCCGTACTACTTCCTGGTCCGGCATGCCCTGAACACCGGGATCGGGGTGCTGCTGGCGATCGGCACCATCTGGCTCGGTCATCGCACCCTGCGCGGCGCGGTCCCGGTCCTCTACGGGCTGTCCGTGGTGCTCGTCCTCGCCGTCCTCACCCCGCTGGGCTCGACCATCAACGGCGCGCACGCATGGATCGTCATCGGCGGCGGCTTCTCCCTCCAGCCCGGAGAGTTCGCCAAGATCACGATTATTCTGGGCATGGCGATGCTGCTGGCCACCCGGGTGGACGCGGGGGATCGTCTCCACCCCGACCACCGCACCGTCGTCCAGGCGCTCGCGCTGGCCGCGCTGCCCATCGTGATCGTGCTGCTGATGCCGGACCTCGGCTCGGTGATGGTCATGGCGGTGATCGTGCTCGCCGTGCTGCTCGCCTCCGGCGCCTCCAACCGCTGGATCGCGGGGCTGATCCTCACCGCGGTGACCGGCGCGCTGCTCGTCTGGAAGCTCGGCGTCCTGGACCAGTACCAGATCGACCGCTTCGCCGCCTTCGCCAACCCCGCCCTGGACCCGGCCGGCGTCGGCTACAACACCAACCAGGCGCGGATCGCGATCGGCTCGGGCGGTCTGACCGGCAAAGGGCTCTTCCACGGCACCCAGACCACCGGTCAGTTCGTGCCCGAGCAGCAGACCGACTTCGTCTTCACGGTGGCGGGGGAGGAGCTCGGCTTCCTCGGCGCCGGCCTGATCATCCTGTTGCTGGGGGTCGTGCTGTGGCGCGCGTGCCGGATCGCCCGTGACACCACGGAGCTGTACGGGACGGTCGTCGCCGCCGGCATCATCGCCTGGTTCGCCTTCCAGTCGTTCGAGAACATCGGCATGACGCTCGGCATCATGCCGGTCGCCGGTCTGCCGCTGCCGTTCGTCTCCTACGGCGGCTCGTCGATGTTCGCCGTATGGATCGCCGTCGGCCTGCTGCAGTCCATCAAGGTGCAGCGTCCGATCTCCGCCTGAGCGGATGCGGTGAAGTTCGCCGCTGATCCCTCGCCGTTCGGCCTGGCCGAGGGCTTGGACGCCGAGAAGGATCAGCACTTGACTTCGCCGTAACCGCTTAGCCGTGTCGTAGGGCTGTCACCTGCCCAGGCGGGTAGGTGACAGTCATGGTCGACACGAAGCAGGAGATCGAGCGCAAGTACGAGGCGACGGCCGAAGAAGCCGGTCCGTCCGGGCGACCCGACCTGCCGGGTCTGCCCGAGCTGACCGGGGCGGGCCCGGTCGCGTCCGTGGTGAGCAAGGGCGTGACCACCCTCGACGCCACCTATTACGACACCCCCGAGCGGCGCCTTTTCGCGGACGGCATCACCCTCCGCCGCCGCGAGGGCGGCGACGACGCGGGCTGGCATCTGAAGCTGCCGGTCGGGCCGGACACCCGGGAGGAGATCCACGCGCCGCTCGGCGACGAGGTGCCGTCCGAGATGGCCGCCCTCATCCGCTCGCGAGTTCGTCGCGCCCCGCTGCTCCCGCTCGCCCGACTGCGGTCCGAGCGGGACCGCAAGCACCTGGTGGACGCCGACGGCACCGTGCTCGCCGAGGTGTCCCTCGACCGCGTGACGGCCCGGCGGCTGGCGCCGGAGGAGGGCAAGCCGGTGCGGTGGACCGAGGTCGAGGTGGAGCTCGCCGAGGGCCGGGGCCACGACCAGCGGCTGCTCGACGCCGTCGAGGCGCGGCTCGGCGAAGGAGGGCTGCACCGCGCCGAGAGCCCCTCCAAGCTCGCCAAGGCCCTGGCCGAGACGGAGGCGGGCGCGGTCGCCGTCGAGGCCGGCGGGGGCAGGCCCGGACGGCCCGCGAAGCCTGGGAAGCCCGCCACCACCGCCCAGCAGGTCCAGCAGGCCGCGAAGGACCCGCGGCGGCCGCTGGGTGCGGGCGATGTCGTCCTGGACTACATACGCCGCCAGCTCGACGCCATCGCCGAGCTCGACCCGGCCGTGCGCCGGGACGTACCGGATTCGGTGCACCGCATGCGCGTCGCCACCCGCCGGCTGCGCAGCGCCTTCCGCTCGTACCGCAAGGTGCTCGACCGTACGGTCACCGACCCGATCGGCGACGAGCTGAAGTGGCTGGCCGGTGAGCTCGGCGTGGAGCGCGACCGCGAGGTGCTCACCGAGCGCCTGGAGCACCAGCTCGCCGAGGTGCCGGACGACCTCCGGCTCGGCCCGGTGAAGGCCCGGCTGCACCACTGGTCGCAGGGGCGGCGCGGCGGCGCACGCGAGAGGGTGCTCGGCGCCCTCGACGGCGAGCGCTATCTCACGCTCCTCGACACCCTCGACGCGCTGGTGGCCGACCCGCCGCTGCGGCCGGCCGCAGCGAAGCCGGCCGGGCCGGTGGCCGCCAAGGCCGTGTTGCGCGACTACGAGCGGCTCGCGGGCCGGATGGCCACCGCCCTGGAGACGCCCCCGGGACCGGACCGCGACATCGCCGTCCACCAGGCCCGCAAGGCCGCCAAGCGCGCCCGCTACGCCGCCGAGACGGCCCGGCCCGCGCTCGGCAAGCCCGCGAAGAAGTTCGCCCGCCGTATGGAGGCCATGCAGGACGCCCTCGGCGAGCACCAGGACAGCGTCGTCACCCGGGAGGCGCTGCGCGTGCTGGCCACCCAGGCCCATGGCGCGGGGGAGAGCGACTTCACCTTCGGCCTGCTCTACGGGCACGAGGAGGCGCGGGCGGCCGACAGCGAGCGCGAGCTGCCGGATGTCTGGGCGAAGGCCTCGCGCAAGAAGCACAGGGCGGCGCTGAGCCCCTGACGTGCGGCCGCTGGGGCGGGCCCGTCCTGTGGCGGGCGGGCCCGCGCGGGGCGGGTACGCTTGAGGGTCACCCCTGTCAGCTCACGAAGGTAACTCCCAGATGTCTGTCGAGTCGGTCTTCCCACAGCTCGAGGCCCTGCTCCCGCATGTGCAGAAGCCGATCCAGTACGTAGGCGGGGAGCTCAACTCCACCGTCAAGGACTGGGACTCCTGCGACGTGCGTTGGGCGCTCATGTACCCCGACGCCTACGAGGTCGGGCTGCCCAACCAGGGCGTCCAGATCCTCTACGAGGTGCTCAACGAGCGCGAAGGCGTGCTCGCCGAGCGCACCTACAGCGTCTGGCCGGACCTCGAAGAGCTGATGCGCGAGCACAAGGTGGAGCAGTTCACCGTGGACGCGCACCGCCCGGTGTCCGCCTTCGACCTGTTCGGCGTCTCCTTCTCGACCGAGCTGGGCTACACCAATCTGCTCACCGCGCTCGACCTCGCCGGCATCCCCCTGGACGCCGTCGACCGCACCGAGGACCACCCCGTCGTGGTCGCCGGCGGCCACGCCGCGTTCAACCCGGAGCCGATCGCGGACTTCATCGACTGCGCGGTGATCGGCGACGGTGAGCAGGCCGTGCTGGAGATGACCGAGACCGTCCGGGCCTGGAAGGCCGAGGGCCGCCCGGGTGGCCGCGATGAGCTGCTCTTCCGCCTCGCCCGCACCGGCGGCGTCTATGTGCCGAAGTTCTACGACGTGGAGTACCTGCCCGACGGCCGGATCTCCCGGGTGGTGCCGAACCGCTCCGGCGTGCCGTGGCGGATCTCCAAGCACACCGTCATGGACCTCGACGAGTGGCCGTACCCCAAGCAGCCGCTGGTCCCGCTCGCCGAGACCGTTCATGAGCGGATGTCGGTGGAGATCTTCCGCGGCTGCACCCGCGGCTGCCGCTTCTGCCAGGCGGGCATGATCACCCGCCCGGTGCGTGAGCGGTCCATCACCGGCATCGGCGAGATGGTCGACAAGGGCCTGAAGGCCACCGGCTTCGAGGAGGTCGGCCTGCTGTCGCTCTCCTCCGCCGACCACACCGAGATCGGCGACATCGCCAAGGGCCTGGCCGACCGGTACGAGGAGGACAAGATCGGCTTGTCCCTCCCCTCGACCCGGGTCGACGCCTTCAACATCGACCTCGCCAACGAGCTGACCCGCAACGGCCGCCGCTCGGGCCTGACTTTCGCCCCCGAGGGTGGCAGCGAGCGCATCCGCAAGGTCATCAACAAGATGGTCTCGGAAGAGGACCTCATCCGGACCGTCGCCACCGCGTACGGCAACGGCTGGCGGCAGGTGAAGCTGTACTTCATGTGCGGTCTGCCCACCGAGACCGACGACGACGTCCTGCAGATCGCCGACATGGCGATCAAGGTCATCGCCAAGGGCCGCGAGGTGTCCGGCAAGAACGACATCCGCTGCACCGTCTCGATCGGCGGCTTCGTGCCCAAGCCGCACACCCCCTTTCAGTGGGCGCCGCAGCTCAGCGCCGAGGGGACGGACGCGCGGCTGGAGAAGCTGCGCGAGAAGATCCGCGGCGACAAGAAGTACGGCCGCTCCATCGGCTTCCGCTACCACGACGGCAAGCCCGGCATCGTCGAGGGCCTGCTCTCGCGCGGCGACCGCCGGGTGGGCGCGGTCATCCGCGCCGTCTACGAGGACGGCGGCCGGTTCGACGGCTGGCGTGAGCACTTCAGTTACGACCGCTGGATGGAATGCGCCCAGCGCACGCTGCCCGACTTCGGTCTGGACGTCGACTGGTACACCACCCGTGAGCGCACCTATGAGGAGGTCCTGCCCTGGGACCACCTGGACTCCGGTCTCGACAAGGACTGGCTCTGGGAGGACTGGCAGGACGCTCTCGACGAGACCGAGGTCGACGACTGCCGCTGGACCCCGTGCTTCGACTGCGGCGTCTGCCCGCAGATGGACACGGAGATCCAGATCGGCCCGACCGGCCGGAAGCTGCTGCCGCTGTCGGTCGTGAAGTAGCCGTCCGGTAACCACCGGCTCACAAAGTAGGCTGGAAGACACGAGGGCCGCACAGGCCCTGGTGTTCGACCGCAAGGAAGTACAAGGAGACAGACCCCTGGGCAAGCGACAGCCCGAAGGCCCGCCGCCCGCACCGGCGGTGCAGCGCATCCGTTTGCGCTACACCAAGCGCGGCCGCCTCCGGTTCACCAGCCATCGCGACTTCCAGCGCGCCTTCGAGCGGGCGCTGCGCCGCGCCGAGGTGCCCATGGCCTACTCGGCGGGCTTCACCCCGCATCCGAAGGTGTCGTACGCCAATGCCGCACCCACCGGCACCGGCAGTGAGGCCGAGTACCTGGAGATCCAGCTCACCGAGGCGCGCGACCCCGAGCGGCTGCGCGTCCTCCTCGACGAGTCGCTGCCCGGCGGCCTCGACGTCATCGACGCCGTCGAGGCCATGACATCCGGCCTCGCCGACCGGCTGCAGGCGTCCGTATGGGAGATCCGGCTCGACCAGGTCGCCCCCGCGGAGGCCGAGCGGGCCGCCGCGGCCTTCCTCAAGGCCGACACGGTCGAGGTCGAGCGCATGACGAAAAACGGGTTGCGGACCTTCGACGCCCGTGCCGCGGTGGCCCGGCTGGAGGCGTTCGCGCCTCGGGCCGATAGGCCCGGGGACGGTGGCTGTGCGATACTGCGGCTGGTGGTACGGCATCTGACACCTGCCGTACGACCCGACGACGTCCTGTCCGGTCTCCGCGCTACGGCCGACCTGGCGCCGCCGGTCCCCGCAGCGGTGACCAGGCTGGCGCAGGGGCTGCTCGATGAGGAGTCCGGCACGGTGACCGACCCGCTCGCGCCCGATCGCGAGGCAGTTCCGGCCGCCCCACCCACGGCGCCGAGCTGACCGCCGCGATGGCGCCGGAAGGTTCCGCGTAAGGATCGCCGTCGATGCGCCGCCGATGCACTTGGGAGCCACCCGGGTCCGGCTGGTGCACTGACCAGGAGACTTTCGCCGGTCCGGCATTTCCGGTCCCGGCGAGCGAGACAACAGCTCCCGTGCGGCGCCCGCGCCCCGGACGGCGGCACACGCGCATAGCGCGGGTGGCCGGCCGGAACCAGGCGCGGCGCCCGGGAGCGTGACGGGAGAAACGCCCGCATGCTCGAGCCAATTGAGCCGACCCAGCCTGTCCAGCCCCTGGGAGGCGCGCCACGCGCCGCCGTTCCCGGGGATTCCATCGAGAGCACACCCAGCGACACCTTGCCGGCGCGCCGCCGCCGTGCGGCCTCCCGGCCGGCCGGCCCGCCGGTCGGCGTGGTGGGCGGCGCCGAGGTGACCGCGCCCGCCGTACCGGCCATACCGGCTGATCAGACCGGTGGGGCCGGGGCCGTCGCCGCCGGTGCCGCCGTGGCCGCGAGTGGGGCCGAGGCCGACCCTGGCACGGATTCCGCCGCTCCGCCCGCCCGTACGCGCCGTCGGGTGGCCCGCAAGGCGACCGCCCCGGCCGGTGCGCCGGAGACCGCCGAGACCGTGGTGCCGGTGGAGGAGCCCGCCAGGGCCGCAGCCGCCGGTGAGGCCCCTCAGGAGCCCGCCGCCGAGCCCGCGCCGTCGGCCCGCCCCCGGCGCCGAGCCACCCGTAAGGCCACCGCCCCGGCCGGTGCGCCGGAAGCCGCCGAGACGGTGGTGCCGGCGGAGGAGCCCGCCAAGGCCGCTGAGGAGCCCGCCGCCGAGTCCGCGCCGCCCGCTCGTACGCGGCGCCGTTCCACCCGTAAGGCGTCCGCCCCTGCGGGCGCCCCCCAGACCGAGGCCGCCGGCGCGGACGCGTCGTCTGCGGCGGCCGCTGGCGACAGTGGTGACGAGGCCACCGCCCCAGCAGCAGTCGCAGCCGACGCCCCGGCCGACGAGGCTCCACGCGCCCGTACCCGCCGCCGTGCCGGCCGTAAGGCGACCGCCCCGGCCGGTGAGCCGGAGACCGCCGAGACGGCGGAGCCGGTGCAGTCGGCGGAGGAGACCGCCGAGGCCGAGACCGTCCCCGCCGCGCCTGCCCGTACGCGTCGCCGTGCGACCCGTAAGTCGACCGCCCCCGCCGGGACGCCCTCGGAGGCCGAGGCCACCGAGGAGCCCACCGCCGAAGAGCCCGCCGCAGCGGAGGCCGAGGAGGCGCCGCGCGGTCGAACCCGCCGCCGTGCGACCCGTGGTACGGCGCCCGCCGCCGATGCGCAGGGCGAGCCGGAGCCGCGGACCACGCAGGCCCAGGCCGCCGAGGCCGAGCAGGAGCCGGAGCCCGCGCCCCGTTCGCGCCGCAGGGCCGTACGGCCGCCGACGGCTGTCTTCCAGGCGCCGGTGTTCACCGAGCCGGTGTTCCAGACCCCGGAGAGCGCCGCCGCCGAGGCCGCCGCCGCCCTGGGCGAGGCCGAGGAAGAAGAAGAGCAGACCGCCGAGGCTCCCGAGCCCGCCGAGCCCGCCGCGCCGGCCGAGCCCGCCACCGGCCGCCGTCGGCGCCGCCGCCGTGGCGAGCCCGCCGAGGAGCGGGCGGAGGCCGAGGAGACCACCGAGGCCGCCGAGCCCGCGGAGGCGGAGGTCCAGCAGGCCGAGGCCCAGCAGGCCGAGGCCCAGCAGGCGGAGGCCGAGGGCGAGCACGGCGACGAGGAGTCGGGCGACCGCCCGTCCCGCCGCCGTCGCCGTGGCGGGCGCCGTCGCCGCCGGGGCGAGGCGGCCGAGGCCGAGGGCGCCGAGGGCGACACCGAGGAGCGGTACGAGGAGGAGTCCCGCGCCGCGGGCGAGGGCGCCGAAGAGCCGGGCGCGGCCGCGGACGAGGAGGACGCCGAGGCCGGTGAGACCACCGGTGGCGGCTCCAGCAGCAGCCGTCGCCGCCGTCGCCGCCGCCGTCGCAGCGGGGACGCCGGCGAGGTCGAGGCGGGCGGTGACGACCCGGAGCGCACGGTCGTCAAGGTCCGCGAGCCGCGTGAGCGGCGCGGGAAGGAAGCCGAGCCCGGTACCGGCGCCGACGAGGTGCAGTCGATCAAGGGGTCGACGCGTCTGGAGGCGAAGAAGCAGCGCCGCCGCGAGGGCCGCGAGCAGGGCCGCCGCCGGGTGCCGATCATCACCGAGGCCGAGTTCCTGGCCCGCCGCGAGGCGGTCGAGCGGGTGATGGTCGTCCGGCAGAGCGGCGAGCGCACCCAGATCGGCGTGCTGGAGGACAACGTCCTCGTCGAGCACTTCGTCAACAAGGAGCAGTCGACCAGCTACGTCGGCAACGTCTACCTGGGCAAGGTCCAGAACGTGCTGCCGTCGATGGAGGCCGCCTTCGTCGACATCGGCAAGGGCCGTAACGCCGTGCTGTACGCGGGTGAGGTCAACTTCGACGCGCTGGGGCTCGCGAACGGGCCGCGCCGTATCGAGACCGCCCTGAAGTCCGGGCAGTCCGTCCTCGTCCAGGTCACCAAGGACCCGATCGGGCACAAGGGCGCCCGGCTGACCAGCCAGGTCTCCCTCCCCGGCCGCTATCTGGTGTACGTGCCCGAGGGCTCGATGACCGGGATCAGCCGCAAGCTGCCCGACACCGAGCGGGCGCGGCTGAAGCAGATCCTCAAGAAGATCGTCCCCGAGGACGCGGGCGTGATCGTCCGTACCGCCGCGGAGGGCGCGAGCGAGGAGGAGCTGGCCCGCGACGTCGCACGGCTCCAGCAGCAGTGGGAAGAGATCAAGAAGAAGGCCAAGAGCGGCAACGCCCCGTCGCTGCTCTACGGTGAGCCGGACATGACCGTCCGGGTCGTCCGCGACATCTTCAACGAGGACTTCTCCAAGGTCATCGTGAGCGGTGAGGACGCCTGGGAGACCATCCACGGCTATGTCTCGCACGTCGCGCCCGACCTCTCCGACCGGCTGCAGAAGTGGACGTCGGACGTCGATGTCTTCGCCACGTACCGGATCGACGAGCAGCTGATGAAGGCGCTGGACCGCAAGGTCTGGCTGCCCAGCGGCGGCTCGCTGGTGATCGACCGGACCGAGGCGATGGTCGTGGTCGACGTCAACACCGGCAAGTTCACCGGCCAGGGCGGCAACCTGGAGGAGACGGTCACCAGGAACAACCTGGAGGCGGCCGAGGAGATCGTGCGCCAGCTGCGGCTGCGCGACCTCGGCGGCATCATCGTGATCGACTTCATCGACATGGTGCTCGAGTCCAACCGGGATCTGGTGCTGCGCCGGCTGCTCGAGTGCCTGGGCCGGGACCGTACGAAGCACCAGGTGGCGGAGGTCACCTCGCTGGGCCTGGTGCAGATGACCCGTAAGCGGGTCGGCCAGGGGCTGCTGGAGTCCTTCTCCGAGTCCTGTGTGCACTGCAGCGGCCGCGGCGTGATCGTCCACATGGACCAGCCGTCCGCGGTCGGCGGCGGTGGCGGCAAGCGGAAGAAGAAGAAGGCCGCGGCGGGCGGCCAGCAGGCGCCCGAGCCGGAGCCGACTGTCGTCTCCGTGACCGCGGCCGAGACGGCGGCCGAGGTCGCCGCCGAGGTCGCCGCGGAGATCGCGGAGCCGACTGCGCTGCCCGGGCCGGCCTTCGCGCCCGACGAGGAGCTGTACAGCAGCGCCGCGGAGGCCGAGGCCGCCGCGAGCCGCGGGCGTTCGCGCCGCAGGGCGACCCGGAAGGTGTCCGCCCCGGCGGGCGCGCCGAAGGCCGCCGAGCAGACGGAGGCCGTGGTCGTCGTGGAGCCGAAGGAGGCGCCCCAGCCTCAGCCGGAACCGCAGGCCACCGTCGAGGTGTCTGCCCCGGCCGCAGAGCCCACCGCGCCCGAGGCCGCCGAGGCCCCGGCCGCTCCCGCGCCGCGGGCGCGCCGTCGTGCCACCCGTAAGGCGACCGCCCCGGCGGGCTCGCCCACGGGCTCCGAGGAGGCGGCCGTGGTGGTCGTCAGCGCCCCTGCCGCCGACTCGAAGCCGCAGGAGCCGCAGGAGCCGCGGGAGCCGGAGGCGGCGCCCGAGGCGGCGCCCGAGGCCGCGTCCACCGACGGCGAGGGCGAGGCCAGGAAGACGGCCCGTAAGGCCGCCAAGAAGGCCCCGGCGAAGAAGACGGCCGCCAAGAAGGCCCCGGCCAAGAAGACGGCCGCGAAGAAGACCGCGGCCAAGAAGGCGACGGCGAAGAAGACCACCACCAAGAAGGCGGCTTCGAAGTCGACGTCGAAGAAGACCGCGGCGGCGGACCAGCAGACGCCGCAGTCGGTCTCGGCATCCGCCGACGACTGACGGCACCCGGCCCGGAGGGCCGCCTCCCCACGTGGGGAGGCGGCCCTCCGGGCTCTGGTAGCCTTGACCCTCGGCGTCTGTACGCCAAACCCCTGAGCAGATCCCTCCCGGTCCACCGGGAGAGGCCGCTCGCCGACGGTGAACCGCGAGGAGTCACTCGGTGACCATGGCCCTATGGGCCGTGTGAGCGGCTGGCATCAGAGGTCCCATTTACTAGCGAGAGAGTGAGAACCGCGTGTACGCAATCGTGCGCACCGGCGGCCGCCAGCAGAAGGTTGCCGTGGGCGATGTCATCGAGGTCGACCGGATTGGCACCAGCAAGGTCGGCGACACCGTCGAGCTCTCGACTCTGCTCGTTGTCGACGGCGATGCCGTCACCAGCGACCCGTGGGTCCTGGCCGGCGTGAGGGTTCACGCCGAGGTTGTCGACCACCACAAGGGTGCCAAGATCGACATCCTGAAGTACAAGAACAAGACCGGTTACCGGAAGCGGATCGGCCACCGCCAGCTGCACACCGCGCTGAAGATCACCGGCATCGACTCGGCTGCGAAGTAAGGGACTGAGGAGACATGGCACACAAGAAGGGCGCATCGTCCACTCGGAACGGTCGCGACTCCAACGCCCAGCGGCTCGGCGTCAAGCGCTTCGGCGGTCAGAGCGTCAACGCGGGTGAGATCCTGGTCCGCCAGCGCGGCACGCACTTCCACCCGGGCGCGGGCGTCGGCCGCGGCGGCGACGACACGCTGTTCGCGCTGGCCGCCGGTGCGGTGCAGTTCGGCACCCACCGTGGCCGCAAGGTCGTGAACATCGTCCCGGTCGCTGAGTAATCAGCCCGGCGCGATACCGCACACCTTCCGAGGGCGGACCGCTCTTTCCCATGACGGGGAAGCGGGTCCGCCCTCTGCGCGTTACGAGTGCCAGGGGCGCTCGTCACGACACCACCCATCCCGTATGTATCTGGAGGCACCCGTCATGACCACCTTCGTGGACCGCGTCGAGCTGCATGTCGCCGCGGGTAACGGAGGCCACGGCTGCGCCTCCGTGCACCGCGAGAAGTTCAAACCGCTCGGCGGCCCGGACGGCGGCAACGGCGGCCGCGGCGGCGATGTGATCCTGGTCGTCGACCAGTCGGTCACCACACTGCTCGAGTACCACCACAGCCCCCACCGCAAGGCCACCAACGGCAAGCCCGGCGAGGGCGGCAACCGCTCCGGCAAGGACGGTACGGATCTGGTCCTGCCGGTCCCGGACGGCACCGTCGTCCTCGACAAGCAGGGCAATGTGCTCGCCGACCTGATCGGCGAGGGCACCACCTACATCGCTGCCCAGGGCGGCCGCGGCGGCCTTGGTAACGCCGCCCTCGCCTCGGCCCGCCGCAAGGCCCCCGGCTTCGCGCTGCTGGGCGAGCCGGGCCAGGCCGGCGATGTGATCCTTGAGCTCAAGACCGTCGCGGACGTGGCCCTCGTCGGCTACCCGAGCGCCGGCAAGTCCTCGCTGATCTCGGTGCTCTCGGCCGCCAAGCCGAAGATCGCCGACTACCCCTTCACCACGCTGGTGCCCAACCTGGGTGTGGTCACCGCCGGTTCGACCGTCTACACCATCGCGGACGTCCCCGGTCTGATCCCCGGCGCCAGCCAGGGCAAGGGCCTCGGCCTGGAGTTCCTGCGCCATGTCGAGCGCTGCTCGGTGCTGGTGCATGTGCTGGACACGGCAGCTCTGGAGTCCGAGCGCGACCCGCTGACCGACCTCGACGTCATCGAGGCGGAGCTTGCCGAGTACGGCGGTCTGGAGGACCGGCCTCGGCTCGTGGTGCTCAACAAGGTCGACGTCCCCGACGGCAAGGACCTCGCCGACATCATCCGGCCCGACCTCGAGGCCCGCGGCTACCAGGTCTTCGAGGTCTCGGCGGTCGCCCATCTCGGGCTCAAGGAGCTGTCGTTCGCCCTGGCCAAGATCGTCGCCGATGCCCGGGCCGCGAAGCCGAAGGAGGAGGCGACCCGGATCGTCATCCGGCCGAAGGCCGTGGACGACGCCGGCTTCAAGGTCATCGCCGAGGAGGGCTTCTACCGGGTGCTGGGCGAGAAGCCCGAACGCTGGGTCCGCCAGACCGACTTCGCCAACGACGAGGCCGTCGGCTACCTCGCCGACCGCCTGGGCCGCCTCGGCGTGGAGGCCGAGCTGACGAAGGCAGGCGCCCGCGCGGGCGACGAGGTCGTCATCGGCCCCGAGGAAGACGCGGTCGTCTTCGACTGGGAGCCGACGATCTCCGCGGGCGCGGAGATGCTGGGCCGCCGAGGCGAGGACCACCGCTTCGAGGCCCCGCGTCCGGCCGCTCAGCGCCGTCGTGAGCGTGAGGCGGAGCGGGACGAGGCGGATGCGGAGTACGACGAGTTCAAGCCCTTCTAAGCGGATGCGGTGAAGTTCGCCGCTGATCCCTCGCCGTTCGGCCTGGCCGAGGGCTTGGACGCCGAGAAGGATCAGCACCTGACTTCGCCGTAACCGCTTAGGCATTCCAGCCCGTCCGGCGATTGAGGACACGCCCGGAGGGCGTCCAGGGCCGGGCGACGCGGGTCCCGTGGGGCCGTGGCGGGCTCGGGGGCCGTGCTCGCGCCGTAGGGGCCGCCGGCATGCCGTAGGGGCCGTCGGCACGGCGAAGGGCCCGGGAGGAAGCTCCCGGGCCCTTCGCGCTGCTGTGGGCGGCTTTCGGTGGCTCAGACCGTCGCCGTCTCCTCCGAGTCCGAGGAGCCGGGCTCCATCTCCATCTCCTCCGCCGCGTCCCGGGCCTCCCGCTGGGAGGGGATCTCGTCGGACAGCCGCGTGGCCATCCGGGCCCGGCGCTCGTCGGCCTTGGTGCACAGGTTCTGCGCGGCCTGGTTGAAGCGCACCAGGGACGGCGGGTCGGACGGGCCGAGGAGGTGGACCTTCAGCTCCGCGCGGGCGGCGGCGAGGGTGTCCTTCTCGGGGTGCCGGACCGCTTCGAGCAGTCCGGCGACGCCCTTGGCGTCCGGGGTGAGGATCGTGGCGGCGCGCACCGTCGGGAACCCGGCCCGGAACTCCTGCTCCGACAGACCGCTGGTGTTCGCCACGGCGTACGGCTTCTCGCTCGTCAGGTAGTCCGACACCACGCTGGAGACATCGCTGATCAGCACGTCCGCCTGGTTGAAGCAGGTGAAGATCGCCGGGCGCGGGCCGGTGATGATCTGGTGCTCCCACACCGGCAGCGAGGCCCAGAAGGCGCTCTCCCAGGCGGCGGTGGCCGCGGCGACGGTCGCCGCGCGGTTCTCCTCCGGGACGCCCTGGATCTTCATGCGCTCGATCTCGTCGGCGCTGGGGCGGAAGGCGGTGCTGGTGAGGCGGTTGAGTTCATCGGCACGCTTGGCCAGCTCGGCGGCGGCCTCCGGACCCGGACGGTCGCCGGACCGCTTGCTGTTCGCCTCGGCGATCATCGCCTTGATGCGGTCGTTGGCCTGGCCCGCGCGCGGGTCGACGGAGCCGGTCATCGGGTGCGGCTTGTACAGCAGCCGCACCTTGGGGTCGGCCAGCAGCTCGCGGACGATGTTCTCGCCGGCCAGGATGACCGAGGTGTTGCCGGGGTTGCCGTCCCAGCCCTCCCAGGTCGGCGCGTACAGCACGGCGGTGAACTCGCCGGTGGGTACGCCCGCGTAGGGCCGGACGGGGGCCAGCTGAGGGCGGCCGACCTCGACGACGTCCTTGTCCTCGACGCCGATGTCGGCGAGCTGGTAGCGCTCGCGCGCGGCCGGGCCCGCGACCCACACCTCGTCGTACGCCTTGGCGTACGGGTTGCAGCTGGAGAGCTTGTCGCTCTCGCCGTGGTTGGTGAAGGCGTGCTTGATCGAGGGGATGCGCAGCACCTGCGAGGTCTTGCCGGAGTTGGCCGGGTGCAGCAGCATCTTGAGCGTCGAGTGCTCGATGCGCATCAGATGCGCGACCTTGGGGAGGCACAGGATCGGCACATCGGTCGCCTCGATCTTCTGCACCATGAAGCGCTCACGGAGCACGATGATCGGCTTGCCGTCGAGCGCGGCGAGCGTGGAGAGCCACATGTTCGCCTGGTAGGCGGAGGAGCTGCCGCCGGAGAAGTACATGCCCACGGTCGGCTGGTACTCGGCCAGCCACGCGTCGAGCCATTCCAGGGCCTTGGCCTCGGTCACCACGCGCTTGCGCGGCAGCAGCCAGGTGCCCAGGTGGACGGCGCCGCCGATGGCGATCAGCAGCGCGACGGCGAGGCCGATGCCGCCCCACAGACCGTCCTTGGTGGCGGCGGTGACCAGCAGACCGGCGGTGACCGGTGCGGCGAGGCGCAGCAGCCGGCGCCCGTGCTGGCGGGCGAAGATCCGCGGCGGGGCGTCGGACAGCCGCAGCGCGGACGCGTCGATGTTGCGCGTGACGAACGGCAGCTGCCGGCTGCGGCGGACGAGTATGGCCACCGCCTGGCAGGCGAAGTGCATCACATAGAAGAGGGCCAGCCCGACGGTCAGCGGCGCCTGCTCGTGCAGGGGATTGATGCCCTCGATTCTCAGCAGCCCGACCATGATGAGCATGTCGCGGAACAGCTGGCGCACCGTGACGTCGAGGCGGACCTTGCCCAGCAGCGACAGCAGCCCTGGTTGCTTGTGCTGGAGGTAGAGGTCGAGCGCGAGACCACATGCCGAGGCGGCGATGAGGAGCGGTACGTTCGGAAGCACGGCACCGACGAGCTGTGTGGTGAAGAACACGAGCATCGCGAGCAGCGCCGTCAGCTGTACGACCCGGCGTGGGGCGATTCCGGCAGAGGGCACGGGGAGGGCTCCTGGCAGGAGAGCGATGGACTAAAGGGGGACCCCTGACCGTATGCCGAGGCCCGGCCCGGTGACAATCCGCGCTGGTGCCAACCGGTGGGAAACGGCCCCAAAGGATATCTCGCACGGGTGTCCGCGGCCGTGTCCGGGGGGTGGAATACCGAGGCGGGCGAGGCCCTGTCTGCCGTAGATTGCCCCCTTGTCATGATGTGTGTGTAGGGCACACGTCTCATCGGGTCATTCGGGTCATTCGGGTCATTCGGGTCATCGGGGCGAGTGCCGAACCGGGAACGAGCAGAAGGAGCGGCGTGGCGCAGCAGGACGGGTCGGCGGTACGGGACGAGGTGGCCGCCGCCCGCAGGATCGTGGTCAAGATCGGCTCGTCCTCCCTCACCACCGCGGCGGGAGGCCTGGACGCGGACCGCGTCGACGCGCTGGTCGACGTACTCGCCAAGGTCCTCGACGGGCCCGGTGAGGCCGGCGGGGAAGGCAAGGAGATAGTCCTCGTCTCCTCCGGCGCCATCGCCGCCGGGCTGGCGCCCCTGGGCCTCGAACGGCGCCCCCGCGACCTGGCCCGCCAGCAGGCCGCCGCCAGCGTCGGGCAGGGGCTGCTGGTGGCTCGCTACACCGCCTCCTTCGCACGCTACGGGCGCCGGGTCGGCCAGGTGTTGCTGACCACCGACGACACCAGCCGCCGCGCCCACTACCGCAACGCCACCCGCACGCTGGACCAGCTGCTGGCCATGGGCGCCCTGCCGATCGTCAACGAGAACGACACGGTGGCCACGGACGAGATCCGGTTCGGCGACAACGACCGGCTCGCGGCCCTGGTCGCCCATCTCGTCCGGGCGGATCTGCTGGTGCTCCTCTCCGATGTGGACGGTCTCTACGACG
The DNA here is from genome assembly GCF_040607655.1 of Streptomyces sp. NPDC005266. Taxonomy (NCBI): domain Bacteria; kingdom Bacillati; phylum Actinomycetota; class Actinomycetes; order Kitasatosporales; family Streptomycetaceae; genus Streptomyces; species Streptomyces sp. NPDC005266. The sequence goes on along the minus strand of NZ_JBEXHC010000013.1, from coordinate 102,490 downwards.
GTGACCCCAGGACCCCCGGCACCTCCCGGATCGAGGAGGTCAGGGGCCCCAAGGACCTGGACGGCGTCTCGATCGGCAGCGCGGGCCGCTCCGGGGTCGGCACCGGCGGCATGGTCACCAAGGTCGAGGCGGCCCGGATCGCCGCCGCGGCCGGGGTCCCGGTGGTGCTCACCTCGGCCAGCCGGGCCGGTGACGCCCTGCTCGGCCGCCCCACCGGCACCTTCTTCCACCGCACCGGCCGCCGCTCCGCGGACCGGCTGCTGTGGCTGGCGCACGCCTCCGCGCCGCGCGGCGCGCTCACCCTGGACGACGGGGCGGTACGGGCCGTCGTGGAGCGCCGCACCTCGCTGCTGCCGGCCGGGATCGCCGCCGTGGAGGGTGAGTTCACCGCCGGGGATCCGGTCGAGCTGCGGGACACCGAGGGCCGCGCGGTGGCGCGCGGGCTGGTCAACTTCGACGCCAGGGAGATCCCACGGCTGATCGGCCGGTCGACCCGCGATCTGGCCCGCGAGCTCGGCCCCGCCTACGAGCGGGAGGTCGTGCACCGGGACGACCTCGTGGTGCTGCACCGTCCCATGTGAGGAGATGGGGCGCCGACGAGGTCCTGGGTGTGTCCCCGGCCCCGAAAAACCCCAAAACCGCCACGCGACCGGGCGCGGACTGGTCAACTTTGTTCAACGGGGTCGCGCGGGCAGCGGTCCCGCGGTGCGGAGGGCGGGCCCGGCGCGGGAGCCGCGGCCCCCGGCACCGCCCCGAAACGGTCCGCCCGCGCGTGAGCGGAGCAGCGAGCTACAGGAGGCCGCCGGTGAGACGAGGGCGCCCGGGGGCGCCGCCCAGAGGGGCGGCGGAGCGCACCCTGACCAGTGTCGGAGCGGGTGACTCCGGAGTCGGCGACGCCGTGGCGCACGGCGCCGTGCGCGGCGAGGCGTCCCGGCTGTGGCACATCACCCTCAGCGTCTCGGGGACCGAGGCGCCGCTGCGGGAGGTCCGGCGGGGCCTGGAGCAGCTGGCCCATGACCATCCCTTCCTGCTGACCAGCCGCTATGCCAACGATCACGCCGAGATCCGCTACTGGGAAGAGGCCCGTGATCTGCATGACGCGGCGGCGGTCGCGCTGCGGTTGTGGGGTGAGCACCGGGCGACGGCCAAGCTGCCGCCGTGGGAGATCGTGGGGCTTGAGGTCATCGACCGTGAGACGTATCACCAGCGCATCGCGGAGGGGTACGGGCCGCCGCCGGCGTCCCCGGTGGGCGTGCACCCGTTCTGAGGACGGGTGTGCGCCACCGCCAGGTGAGAATGCCATCTCGAAGAGCGGAATTGCGAGGGGGTTCCGGCCCCCGGCTCAGTAGGCTGCCCGCATGACCAGCGCACCCACCTCGCCGCTCACCGACCCCTGGCCGAAGTCCCCGGTCCTCCAGGCCGCCTACCGGTCCCGCGCCGCGGCCGCCGATCTCGCCCCGCTGCCGCGTGCCGTCAAGGACGATGCGCTGCTGGCGATGGCCGATGCGCTGGAGGTGCGCACCAAGGAGATCGTCGAGGCCAACGCGGTCGATGTGGAGCGGGCCCGCGAGGCCGGCACCAGTGAGGCCATCATCGACCGGCTGACGCTCACCCCCGAGCGGGTGCGGGCGATCGCCTCCGACGTCCGGGACGTGATCGCGCTGCCCGACCCGGTCGGCGAGGTGGTGCGCGGCTCGACGCTGCCCAACGGGATCGATCTGCGGCAGGTGCGGGTTCCGCTCGGCGTCGTCGGGATCATCTACGAGGCCCGGCCCAATGTCACGGTGGACGCCGCCGCGCTCTGCCTGAAGTCCGGCAACGCCGTACTCCTGCGCGGCTCCTCGTCCGCGTACCACTCCAACTGCGCGCTGGTGAAGGTCCTTCGGGACGCCGTCGGCGGGGCCGGGCTGCCCGCGGACGCCGTGCAGCTGGTGCCGGGGGAGAGCCGCGAGTCGGTGCGGGAACTGATGCGCGCCCGGGGCCTGGTGGACGTGCTCATTCCGCGCGGTGGCGCCGCCCTGATCCGTACCGTCGTGGAGGAGTCCACGGTCCCGGTCATCGAGACCGGCACCGGCAACTGCCATGTGTACGTGGACGCCCAGGCCGACCTCGACATGGCGGTCGAGATCCTGGTGAACTCCAAGGCCCAGCGGCCCAGCGTGTGCAACGCGGCGGAGACGCTGCTGGTGCACCAGGACATCGCCGCGGAGTTCCTGCCGCGCGCGCTGGACGCGCTGGCCGCGGCCGGGGTCACGGTCCACGCCGACGAGCGTGTCCGGGCCCACGCCGAGGGCTCGAAGGCCACGGTGGTCCCGGCGACCGTGGAGGACTGGGAGACCGAGTACCTGTCGTACGACATCGCGGCGGCCGTAGTGGACTCGCTGGACGCGGCGGTGTCGCACATCCGCCTGTGGTCCTCCGGGCACACCGAGGCCATCGTCACAAGCTCCCAGGCGGCCGCCCGCCGGTTCAGCCGGCTGGTGGACTCCACGACGGTCGCCGTGAACGCCTCCACGCGGTTCACCGACGGCGGCCAGTTCGGCTTCGGCGCCGAGATCGGCATCTCCACCCAGAAGCTGCACGCCCGCGGCCCCATGGGCCTGCCCGAGCTCACATCGACGAAGTACATCGTCACCGGCGACGGCCACACCCGCTGACTCACCCGTTCGGGGGATAGCCGATTCCCGGCGGTCCGGGGGCGGATCTTCCCCCGAATACCATTTCGCCCTGCCCAAATTGACCCGTCCGGTCTACTCTGAATGGGTGCCGGACGACGTGGGGGGCAAGCCGTTCCCGGACGGCGACGAGCCCGACGACCGCGGCCACGGGGAGGCGAACGACGAGTTCGCCACCGTGGTCTTCGACGAGGACTTCGTACGGGCGGCCGCGATCCATGAGCCCACCGCCATCGAGCGGATGCTGGCCGCCGCCGAGGCCCGCGCGGAGGCTGAGGCGTCACGGCGCCGCACCGCCGGCGTACCCCCCGAGGACGAGCTGTTCGAGGACGGTTACGGCCCGGACGGTGACCTCGACTTCGCAGACGGCCCGTACGGCTACGACGACACGGATTTGGACGGGCGCTTCGGCCCCGGCCGGGACCCGGACGGCGTCTACGGCCCCTATGGGCGCTACGGCAGCGCCGGGCGGCCCTATCGCGGCCATGCCCGCTGGCACCGCCCGGTGGCCTGGCTGCTGGCCGTTCTGATGGGCATCGGGGTGGTCGCGCTGGCCTTCACCGCCGTCTACCGGGGCGCCTCGGGCAACCGCCAGGAGCCCGCCCCGCCGCCCGCCACCACCGGTGTCGACGGCTCGCCCGCCGGGCGGCGGCCGGGCGATCCACCGGCCTCGACGTCGGCGGAGTCCGGCGCACCGCGCGCTTCCGTCGTCCCACGGTCGCCGTGACCGCGGCCGGCCCGATGCGCGCCGGCATGCCGTGCCCGGTGCGGCGTTTCCTCCCGCGGCCGTCCCAAGGTGTGGAGTACCACCGCGTTTACCGGCGCCCTCGGCGACCTACTCTTGAGGTATGACCGGGCGTGGAGACCCTCCCGAGGGGACACCCGAAGGCGTCCCGGGAGGTGGTGAGGACGAATATCGCTCCGTCGTTTTCGACGAGTCGTTCGTTCGCGCTGCCCGGCTTCAGGAGTTCTCCGCTCAGGAGCGCATGGGCGACCATGCGCGGGCGGTGCGCAGCCGCCACGCCTGGGCCAGGGCCGGGGCGTCACGCCAGGCCGTCGTCCTCATCCTGCTGATCGCCGTCGCCTTCGCCGCGGCCGTCTACATGGGCGTACGCCACCCCTATCAGGCCCCTCAGCCGCAGACGGTGGAGCCGCTGCACAGCAGTGTGATGCCGCTGGCGCCGCGCGGTGAGGTGCCCGGCGGGCTGCCGGCGGAGCTGTTCCGCAACAGCCCGGCCGCCGAGTTCCGCACCGGCGCGGAGGGGGTCACCCTGCCCGGCGTCCGCCGCACCCAGACCTTCTCCGAGAGCCAGGTGATGGCGGCGCTCACCACGGCCAAGGAGTACCTGTTCAGATCCGCCATCGACCCCGGTGTGCTGACCGGCGGCCCGGTGCAGGCGGTGCGGCTGCTGCTCGATCCGGACCAGCAGGACCAGTTCGACCGGAGCTTCGAACACCCGGTCGACGACGGTCGGCATGCGGCCGTCGGCTGGCTGACCCGCTTCAACCCGGCCGAGGTGACGCTCGCCGACTCCCCGGTGCGGGTCCAGGGCACCCTCGCGGTCGCCGAGCGCGGCCCCGCGACGCTGGAGGTCACCGCCGACCACACCTTCGTCTATGCCGTCCAGCGGGCCCATGAGCGGGGACCGGACCACGCCTCGCTGTTCACCGTGCGCCGCGAGACGCGGTTCCGCTTCGACCGGGACGATCTGCGCGACCACCATCTGGAGCTGGTGCAGAGCGCCGTGCTGGCGGGCCCGCAGGCCTGTGCCTCGAACTCCTCCGGCTATCTGCGGCCGCTGCTCGCCGGGCAGACCGCCAAGAACGACGCCCCGACCGGTACCGACCCGTACGCGACGGGCCGGACCACGGTCTCGCTGTGCGGCGTCCTCGCCCCCGGCACCCAGCCACGGATGAACGGGTAGCCCGAAGGAAGCCCGAAGGAAGCCCGAGGAAGCCCGAGGAAGCCCGAGGAAGCCCGACGCCCGCCCGGGGCCCTCAGCCCTTCGGCGGGGTGTCTCCGGGCTCGTCGTCCCCCCGCTCGTCGCCCCCGGGCGGAGTACGGCCCTCCGGGCCCTCCCGGCCCTCGGCGTCATCGTCACGCGGCGGCGTCTCCGCCGATGTCTCCCCGCCCGGCCTGCCGCCGCCCGTGAACCGGTCCCGGAGCTTGCTGCCCAGGTCCCCGGCGCCGCCCGCCACGTCCCGTACGAACGCCATCAGCGGGTCCTTGCTGCTGCGGACCGACTCCGCGTAGTGGTTCGCGGACTCCCGGAAGGAGTCGCTGACCGAGGTGTCCTTGTCCCCGTCGCGCCGCGGGTAGTGCCCGTCCATGAGCCGCTGGTAGTCACGGGTCGCGGCCCACTTCTTGAGCTCGGCGGCGCGCACCGTGGTGAAGGGGTGGCTGCGCGGCAGCATGTTCATGATCTTGAGTACGGAGTCCCGCAGATCGCCGCTGGACTCGTACTCCTCCGCCTGCTCGAGGAAGGCGTCCACATTCATCTCATGGAGGTGATGGCCGCCCGCCAGCTTCATCAGCCCGCGCATCGAGGCCCGCAGATCCTGCCCGACCAGCAGCCCCGCGCGGTCCGCCGACAGCTCCGACTTGCGGAACCACTCGCGCAACGCCGTCACCAGGGCCAGCACCGCCACATTGCCCAGCGGGATCCAGGCGACCTTCATCGCGAGATTGGTGAGGAACAGCAGTATCGTCCGATAGACGGAGTGCCCCGACAGCGCATGGCCCACCTCATGGCCGATGACCGCCCGCATCTCCTCCTCGTCGAGCAGTTCGACCAGCCCGGTGCTCACCACGATGATCGGCGCGTCCATGCCGATGCACATCGCGCTCGGCTGCGGATTCTGGGTGACGTACATGGCCGGGACCCGCTCCAGGTCCAGGATGTAGCAGGCGTCCCGCAGCATGTCGTGCAGATGGGCGAACTGCCGCTCGCTGACCCGCACCGAGTCGGACAGATAGAGCAGCCGCAGACTGCGCTCGGGCAGCAGGCCGCTCATCGCCTTGAAGACGGTGTCGAAGCCGGTCAGCTTGCGCAGTGCGACCAGCGCGGAGCGGTCCGCCGGATGCTCGTACGCGCGGGAGGAGATGCCCGGAAACCGCCGCCGGGCACGTCCGGGCAGATGCTCCCGGGCACCTCCGCCCTCGCCGCCGGTGTCATGAGTGTCACTCATCTGGCCCCCTTGTATCGGTCGCTCCGCTCGCCGAGCTGCCCCGGATGGGCCCCGTCCCCCGGCGGACCCCAGCCTAGGCCCTGACCCCCGGGGGGTTAGCGTGGAGACATGCCCGATATGACTGGCCTCACCGAAGTCCTCGCCGCCACCTCGAAGAACGACGGACCGGGCGCGCTGCTGCGCACGATCATCATCGTCGGCGTCGTGGGAGCCGTACTGCTCGCATGGTTCCTGCTGCGGGGCTACAAGCAGGACTGAACCCAGGACTGACTCCCAGGACGGGCACAGGGGCCGGTACCAGGACTGAGATCGGCACCGGAATCCGGCTCGCATACGATGTGGCGGACGAGACGCGACGCCTAGACCCGGATAGGTACTGCCTGCCATGAGCGCTTACACCACCGCCGCCCATGCCCTGACCACGCTCGCGGCCGAGGGCGGAGAGCACACCGACACCCACCCGAGCATCACCCCCTACATGACCGGTGGCGGGGCCCTGGTGATTCTCCTCCTGCTGCTGTGGATCACCACGCGCTTCAATCGGGACCGCTGACCTGGGCGATTGCCTCTATGGGTCCCGGCTCCGGGCCGGGCCCAGTAGGGTCTGCACGCATGGAAGAGCAGAAGGCGTCCGGTAAGCGGCGGCTCGGTGTGATGGGCGGGACGTTCGACCCGATCCACCACGGTCACCTGGTCGCGGCGAGCGAGGTGGCGTCGCAGTTCCACCTGGACGAGGTGGTGTTCGTGCCGACCGGGCATCCGTGGCAGAAGAGCCACAAGAAGGTGTCCCCGGCCGAGGACCGCTATCTGATGACGGTCATCGCGACCGCGTCGAATCCGCAGTTCTCGGTCAGTCGTATCGACATCGACCGCGCCGGGCCGACGTACACCACCGACACGCTCCGGGAGCTGCGCGCGTCGAACGGTGACGCGGATCTGTTCTTCATCACCGGCGCCGACGCCCTGGCCCAGATCCTCACCTGGCGCGATGCCGAAGAGCTCTTCTCGCTCGCCCACTTCATCGGGGTGACCAGGCCCGGGCACATACTGGCCGACCCGGGTCTGCCGGAGGGCGGGGTGTCGCTGGTCGAGGTACCCGCGCTGGCGATCTCGTCATCGGACTGCCGGGCGCGGGTCGCACACGGTGACCCCGTCTGGTACCTGGTGCCGGACGGCGTGGTGCGCTACATCGACAAGCGCGAGCTGTACCGGCACGACTGCTGAAGGGGTACCCCCGGTGAACGACGGACAGGACTCGTACGACCCGTACGCTCAGGATCCGTATGCCCAGGAGCCGCAGATCTACGGCTATGACGCCTATGGAAGGCCGGTCTACCAGCCGCAGGCGGCGCAGCAGCAGTACGACCCGTACGAACAGCAACAGCAGCAGCAGCAGCAACAGCAGCAGCGGTACGGACAGCAGCAGGACGGGTACGGCTACGACCCGTACGCACAGCCGCAGCACACTCAGACGCAGCAGTACGACCTCTACGCCCAGCAACAACAGCAGCAACAGCAGTACGGTCAGCAGCAACAGCAGCAACAGCAGCACGGTCAGCACCAACAGCAGGGCTACGGCTACGACTACGCGCCCACCGTCCCCCCGCAGCGCGAGTCGAACCCCTACGAGGAGCTGAGCCCCGAGGCGATCCGGGAGCCGCAGCGGCAGCCCCGGGGCGAGGCCGAGGCGGCCCCCCAGCAGGAGCGGACGGGACCGAAGGGGCCCGAAGAGGACTACCGCACCGAGCAGTTCTCCTTCGTCGAGGAGCACGACGAGGAGTCCTCCGACGTCATCGACTGGCTGAAGTTCGCCGAGACCCGGTCCGAGCGGCGTGACGAGCGCAAGCGCAAGGGCCGCAACCGCGTGGTCGCGCTGGTCGTGGTCCTGGTCCTCGCCGCGGCGGGCGGCGTCGGCTATCTCTGGTACGCGGGCAAGCTCCCGGGGTTGTCCGGCGACGGCACGGACCAGGCGGCCGCGGGCGGCCCGCAGAAGCGCGATGTGATCGTGGTCCATCTGCGCGAGACCAAGGGCGGCCGCACCTCCACCGCGCTGCTGGTGGACAACGAGACCACCAGGAAGGGCACCACTGTCCTCCTGCCGAACTCGCTCGCCGTCTCCACCGAGGACGGCGCCTCCACCACGCTCGGCAAGTCGGTGACCGACGAGGGCTCCGACTCCACCCGCGACTCCCTGAGTACCCTGCTGGGCTCGAAGATCCAGGGCACCTGGCGGCTGGACACGCCGTATCTGGAGAACCTCGTCGAGCTGGTCGGCGGCATCACCCTGGACACCGACGCCACTGTCCCCAGCCCCCAGAAGGGCGAGGACCCGCTGGTCAAGCGGGGCAGGGAGCAGATCCTGAGCGGGCAGGCGGCCGTGGCGTACGCCACCTACCGGGCCCCGGGTGAGGCGCAGACCAAGCAGCTGGCGCGGTTCGGGCAGGTCATGCACGCGGCGCTGAGGAAGGTCTCCAGCGATACGAAGGGGGCCACCAGCACCGTGGAGTCGCTGGCCCAGATCCCCGACCCGTCGCTCTCGGAGCAGCAACTCGGCGCGTCGCTGGCGAAGCTGGCCGGTCAGGCGAAGAGCGGTGAGTACGACACCGCGATGCTGCCCGTCCAGCCGGACGGGACGCTCAGCACCCAGGCGACCGACCACGTGGTCAAGGACATCCTCGGCGGCACGGTCAAGAACACCGACAAGGACACCCCGCCGCGGGTGAGCGTGAGCAATGCCGGAGGCACGGAGGACGCCTCGGGCTCGGCACGGGTTGCGCTGGTCAACGGCGGTTTCACGGTGGTCGCGGCCACCGAGGCGGGCGGCACGCCGCGGTCGGCCTCCACGGTGACCTACGCGGACGCCGCACAGGCGGCGCAGGCCAAGGAGGTCGCCAAGACCCTCGGGCTGCCCGCGAGCGCGGTCAAGAAGGGCAAGGGCGCGGCCAACGCGGACATCACGGTCGTGCTCGGCTCGGACTACGACAGCCAGGGCTGACCGGTACGGGCGGCCGCTCCCGGGCGGCCGCCCCTGCCATGGCCCACCGGGCCGGCGGTGGGGCGTGAGACCCTTGATGTGCCAGACCTTTGAGGTACCACCGACCGAAAGCCTTCCTGTGACCGCCACGGACCGCTCCCTCGAGCTCATCAACGCCGCCGCCCAGGCGGCCGCCGACAAGCTCGCGCACGACATCATCGCGTACGACGTCAGTGACGTGCTCTCGATCACCGACGCCTTTCTGCTGGCCTCGGCCCCCAGCGACCGCCAGGTCAAGTCGATCGTCGACGAGATCGAGGAGCGGCTGAACAAGGAGCTCGGCGCCAAGCCGGTGCGCCGCGAGGGCGACCGTGAGGCCCGCTGGGTGCTGCTGGACTACGTGGACATCGTGGTGCACGTCCAGCACAGCGAGGAGCGGGTCTTCTACGCGCTGGAGCGGCTGTGGAAGGACTGCCCGCAGTTGAAGCTGCCCGCCGATGCCGAGGCCACCCGCGGCAAGGCGGAGGAGCATGCGCAGGCGGCGGACGGCGGCCCGGGCGGTGAGCTGAGCTGAACGGCACCATGAGCGGCCGTGACCGTCGCATAGTCCTGTGGCGGCACGGCCAGACCGCCTGGAACATCGAGCGCCGCTTCCAGGGCACCCTGGACATCGAGCTGACCGACACCGGGGTCGCCCAGGCGCACCGGGCGGCCCGGCTGCTGGCGGGCCTGAAGCCGGACGCGATCATCGCCTCCGACCTCAAGCGGGCGGCGGCCACGGCCGCCGAGCTGTCCGGCGTCACGGGCTTGCCGGTCATGCATGACGCGGCGCTGCGGGAGACCTACGCGGGCGAGTGGCAGGGGCTCACGCACGACGAGATCATGGAGCGATTCGGCGATCAGTACGCGGCCTGGAAGCGCGGCGAGCCGGTGCGGCGCGGCGGCGGTGAGCTGGAGACCGAGGTAGCCGACCGGGCGGCCCCGGTGGTGCTGGAGAGCGCCGAGAAGCTGCCGGACGGCGGCACGCTCGTGGTGGTCAGCCACGGCGGCACCATCCGCACCACCATCGGGCGGCTGCTGGGTCTGGACCCCCGGACCTGGGAGGCGCTGGGCGGTCTGTCGAACTGCTGCTGGTCCGTGCTGGGGGAGAACACACGGGGCTGGCGGCTGCTCGAGCACAACGCCGGGTCGCTGCCCGAGCCGGTGCTCGGCGACGACGACTGAGCGGATTTCCTTTTCCGGCAGGTCACCGGCTATGCTCCTTCTCGTTCGAAGCGCTCCGGCGCGGAGAACGGCGGGGCTATAGCTCAGTTGGTAGAGCGCCTGCATGGCATGCAGGAGGTCAGGAGTTCAATTCTCCTTAGCTCCACGGTCACGATCCCGTCTCCCTCACAGGGAGGCGGGATCGCTGCTTTTCGTGGCCCTCCCCGCCGCTCTTTCCGCCCGTATCTCGGAGAGCGGCCGGGCGTGCACGGAGCAGCCGAGCAGCGGGTCATGGATGGTGCGCAGCATCTCTCCCCCACGTCCCCCGTGTCCCCTTCGTCCCGTCCCCCGGTCAGGCGCTGTGGTGGGGATGGCGGCCAACGCCGGCTTCATGTTCGCCATGACGCTGCATGTGCAGGGCGGACTCGGCTACAGCACGCTGCGGGCGGGGCTGACTTTCGCGCCCACGGCTGTCGCGTTCGGCGTGGTGGGCCTCAACTGGCAGCGGCTGCCCGCCCGATGGCAGCCCCTCGCCGCACCGGTCGGCTTCACCCTGGCGGCCGTGTCGATCGCGGCGGTCGGCCTCGCCCTGCGCGACGGCACGGATGGCGGGCCATGGCTCTACGCCGCCCTGGCCGCCGTCGGCGTGGGCCTCGCCCTGGGCTACAGCCCCGTGCTGACGCGGACGTTGGCTACCGTGCGGCAGCAGGACGCGGCGGACGCCAGCGGGGTCCTGGTGACCTCGGCTCAACTCGGCCTGCTCATCGGCGTCGCGGTCTTCGGGGCGGTGTTTTTGAACAAGGCGGATGATGCGGTGCCCGGTGCGGGTGGCTCCGCGGACACCCTGTGGGTGACCTGCGTCGCACTGGCCGGGGCCGCGTTGTGCGGGGCACTGCTGAGTCTGGTGAGACGTCTGGGGCATCTCCGCTGACCTGGGCGTCGTCCCGTGGCAGAATCGGCACCGCCGGAGGGGGATGGGGCCCGATAGTCCGATGGGGAGGGCAGGTGGGATGCCGACCAGCATCCTCGATGCGATCGAGGACCTGTCCGACGAGGCACGGGCAGGCGTCGCCTGCCCGTCCTGCGGCTCCGGCAATGTGGCTCAGGTCCTCGGCGACAACGGCGGTGTTTCCTACGTGTGTACGGCCTGCGGCCACAGCTGGAGCTGAGTGACATGGGAGCTCACAGCAGGAAATGTGACTGGTGCGGCGGCGGCACACCGATCGTCCGCGACATGGAGCCGCTCAACTCCGACTACCAGTACTGGTGTGCGGAGTGCGCCCGGGCATTGATCATCAAGGGCGATCCCATCGAGACCTACCGGGAGCTGGAAGGGGAGCCGATCTACGGTCGGCTCCTCGACGAGCACTGCACGTTGAAGCGTTTCTATTCGTTCGCCACGGCGTAACAGGCTCCGCTCCGCGCCCCGCGACAATTGATTTGGCGGAAGGCCGGGCCGTCCGTGTAATGTAGGCGATGCCGCCGAGGGGAACCGGAGCGGAGCGAGATCTGGGGCTATAGCTCAGTTGGTAGAGCGCCTGCATGGCATGCAGGAGGTCAGGAGTTCAATTCTCCTTAGCTCCACCCCATGAAGAGACGGGCCGTCCGAAAAGGGCGGCCCGTCTCTCGTTGTCTGTGGCACAGGTCACCACGGTGCGGGCCGTTGTCGCCCTGCGGTAACCTGGGCCCATGCGTGCCGTACGCCTTCTGCTTAGCGGGCCGCGCTGACTGAGCCGACCGAGATCATCACCGGTCGGCATCAGCGCGGCGTCCCCTCCTGTGCGAGGGGCCTTTTTGTTTCGGAAGCGAGCGGGATCCGTTGCGTTACCGCAGGCAGAGACGACCGATGGAGCTTTGAGGACCATGAGCGAGACCAATGCCGCAGCCGAGGTGGCCGCGCCGCACCGCTACACGGCCGCGCTGGCCGCTGATATCGAAGCCCGATGGCAGGACTTCTGGGATGCGGACGGCACGTACGACGCGCCCAACCCGAGCGGCGATCTGGCCGGCGACCCCGAGGCCGTCGCGCGGCCCAAGAAGTTCGTCATGGACATGTTCCCGTACCCCTCGGGTGCGGGACTGCACGTAGGCCATCCGCTGGGCTATATCGCCACCGATGTCTACGCCCGCTACCACCGCATGACGGGCCACAACGTCCTGCACACCCTGGGCTTCGACGCCTTCGGCCTGCCCGCCGAGCAGTACGCCGTGCAGACCGGCACCCACCCCCGGGTGAGCACCGAGGCCAACATCGAGAACATGCGGCGCCAGCTGCGCCGCCTGGGCCTGGGCCACGACCCGCGCCGGTCTTTCGCGACGATCGAGCCGGACTACTACAAGTGGACCCAGTGGATCTTCCTGCAGATCTTCAACTCCTGGTACGACCCGGCGGCGCAGAAAGCGCGCCCGATCGAGACCCTGGCCGAGCAGTTCGCCTCCGGTGAGCGCCCGACCCCCGACGGCCGCCCCTGGGGCGAGCTGACCGAGGCCGAGCGGGCCGACGTCCTGGGCGGCTACCGCCTGGCCTACGCCTCGGACGCGCCGGTCAACTGGTGCCCCGGCCTGGGCACCGTGCTGGCCAATGAGGAGGTCACCGCCGAAGGCCGCTCCGAGCGCGGCAACTTCCCGGTCTTCAAGGCCAAGCTGCGCCAGTGGAACATGCGGATCACCGCCTACGCCGACCGGCTGCTGGAGGACCTGGACGCGCTGGACTGGCCCGAGGCCATCAAGCTGCAGCAGCGCAACTGGATCGGGCGCAGCGAGGGCGCCCGGGTGGACTTCCCCGTGGCCGACCACCCCGACGCCAGGATCACGGTCTTCACCACCCGCCAGGACACCCTGTTCGGTGCGACCTATATGGTCCTCGCGCCCGAGCACGGCCTGGTGGACGAAATCGTCCCGGCCGCCTGGCCCGAGGGCACCCACGACGCATGGACCGGCGGCCACGCCACCCCGGCCGCGGCCGTCGACGCCTACCGCAAGCAGGCCGCGGTCAAGTCGGACGTCGAGCGGCAGGCCGAGGTCAAGGAGAAGACCGGCGTCTTCACCGGCGCGTACGCGATCAACCCGGTCAGCGGGGAGCCGGTGCCGGTCTTCATCGCCGACTATGTGCTGATGGGCTACGGCACCGGCGCGATCATGGCCGTTCCGGCGCATGACACCCGTGACTTCGCCTTCGCCCGCGCCTTCGAATTGCCCATGCGCTGCGTGGTCGAGCCGTCGGATGACCGCGGCACCGACCCGTCCACCTGGGACGACGCCTTCGCCTCGTACGACGCCCGCATCATCAACTCGACGTCCGACTCCGTGTCGCTGGACGGGCTGGGAGTCACCGAGGCCAAGGCGCGCGTCACCGCCTGGCTGGAGGAGCGGTCCATCGGTGAGGGCACCGTCAACTTCCGGCTGCGCGACTGGCTGTTCAGCCGGCAGCGCTACTGGGGCGAGCCCTTCCCGATCGTCTACGACGAGGACGGCGTGGCCCATGCGCTGCCCGAGTCGATGCTGCCGCTGGAGCTGCCCGAGGTCGAGGATTACTCGCCGCGCACCTTCGACCCCGACGACGCCGACACCTCCCCGGAGACCCCGCTGTCCCGGAACGAGGAGTGGGTCGATGTGGTGCTGGACCTGGGCGACGGGCGCGGTCCGCGGCCGTTCCGCCGCGAGACCAACACCATGCCCAACTGGGCCGGCTCCTGCTGGTACGAGCTGCGCTACCTGGACCCGCACAACGAGGAGCGGCTGGTCGACCCGGAGGCCGAGCGCTACTGGATGGGGCCGAGCGAGGGCCGCCCCACCGGCGGTGTCGACCTGTACGTCGGCGGCGCCGAGCACGCGGTGCTGCATCTGCTGTACGCCCGGTTCTGGTCCAAGGTGCTGTTCGACCTGGGACACATCTCCTCGGCCGAGCCGTTCCACAAGCTGTACAACCAGGGCATGATCCAGGCATACGTCTACCGGGACAGCCGCGGCATCGCCGTCCCCGCCGCCGAGGTCGAGGAGCGCGACGGGGCGTACTGGTACCAGGGCGAGAAGGTCAGCCGGCTGCTGGGCAAGATGGGCAAGTCCCTGAAGAACGCCGTCACGCCGGACGAGATCTGCACCGAGTACGGGGCCGACACGCTGCGCCTGTACGAGATGGCCATGGGCCCGCTGGACGTCTCGCGTCCCTGGGACACCCGCGCCGTCGTCGGCCAGTACCGGCTGCTGCAGCGGCTGTGGCGCAATGTCGTCGACGAGAACACCGGTGAGGTCACCGTCGTCGACGCGGAGCCCGACGAGGCCACGCTGCGCGCCCTGCACAAGGCCATCGACGGCGTCCGGCAGGACATGGCGGGCCTGCGCTTCAACACCGCCATCGCCAAGATCACCGAGCTGAACAACCACGTCACCAAGGTGCGTGAGGTGCCCCGCTCGGTCGCCGAGGCCCTGGTGCTGCTCATCGGGCCGCTGGCCCCGCACATCGCCGAGGAGCTGTGGCACAAGCTGGGCCACACCACCTCGGTCGTCCATGAGCCCTTCCCGGTCGCCGACCCGGCGTATGTCGTGGACGAGACCGTGACCTGCGTGGTGCAGATCAAGGGCAAGGTCAAGGCGCGGCTGGAGGTCGCCCCGTCGGTCTCGGACGAGGAGCTGGAGGCGCTGGCGCTGGCCGACCCGGCGGTGGTGGCGGCGCTGGACGGCGCGGACATCCGCAAGGTGATCGTGCGGGCGCCGAAGCTGGTCAATATCGTTCCGGCCTGATCGATCGCGTTCGTCGTATCAGGGATCTCACCTACGTGCGGGCCGGGGGTTTCACAGGAACCCCCGGCCCGCCCGGTGCGTTTAAGGTGGGAGGACGCGCCGCTGCCGTGACCGACGCCCCGAAGGAGCGCCCATGGAAGCTCTCTGGGTCCTGTTGCTGTTTTTCCTGCTGTTCGTCACGGCGGGGGTATACGCGACCGTGCGGACGGTCCGCGCCGCCAAGCGGGGCATCGACCGCACGGTGCACCAGGCCCGCCGCACGGTGGAGGACACCCGGCTCCGCGCCAGACAGCTCGCCCAGCCGGGCGCGGCCGGCGAGCTCGCCGAGCTGCGGCTGTCCCTGCGCACCTCGATGCGCGCCACCGAGCAGGCGCTGCAGGCCGCCGCCCCGCAAGACCGGTCCCTGTCGGAGTCGTTGGGCCTGTTCCGGCGGCTGAGCGCACACGGCCATGAGCTGGACGACGAGCTGAAGCGGCTGGAGCAGGAGCCGGACAAGGCCCGTCTCGGGTCCCTCCTCCCCGAGCTCCGGGAGCGTACCCAGCGGATCACCCACTCCGCGGACTCGCTGCGCTGGGCGGCGCGGGACCGGGCACAGCGGTTCGCGCAGGACGATCTGGACGCGCTGGGGCGGGAGATCGACATGGAGGCGGGGGCGCTGCGGCACTGGACGTCGGAGCCGCGGGAGCCGGGGGCGACGTCCGAGCCGCCCTCGCGGGGCACGGCGCCGCAGCCACCCCCACTGGGCACGGCGCCCCGGGCGGAGGGCTATGTGTGGCAGAAGCCCTGGCAGAAGTCCGCCCGCCCCGAGAACACGGCCTGACCGGTACGGCCATTGATCATCCCGGTGGGGTCGCGCTGTCGGCTCGGCGCTTCCCCCGATAATCTCGCTGTCATGTCCCGCCATGTCGCGATCGTGACCGATTCAACGGCTTACTTGCCGCAGGAGGCGGTGGAAAGGCACCGCATCACCTCCGTGCCGCTGACGGTGGTGCTCGGGGACCGGGCACTGGAAGAAGGCACCGAGATCTCGGCCCGCTCCCTCGCGCAGGCATTGCAGAAGCGCCGGCCGGTGACGACTTCCCGGCCCAGCCCCGAGACGTTCGCGGCCGCCTACCGCGCCGCCGCCGCGCAGGGCGCGACGGGCATCGTCTCCCTGCATCTGTCGGCCGAGATCTCCGGCACCTACGACGCGGCCGTACTCGCCGCCCAGGACGCGCCCGTACCGGTGCGGGTGGTCGACAGCGGAATGGTCGCCATGGCGCTCGGCTTCTGCGCCCTGGCGGCGGCCGAGACCGCGGATGGCGGCGGCGCGCTGGACGAGGCCGTGGCCGCGGCGCGGAAGCGGGCCGACGGCACCGCGGCCTACTTCTACGTCGACACCCTCGACTATCTGCGGCGCGGCGGCCGCATCGGCGCGGCCCAGGCCCTGCTCGGCTCCGCGCTCGCGGTCAAACCGCTGCTCCAGCTCGACGAGGGACGGATCGAGCTGCGGGAGAAGGTCCGCACCGCCTCGAAGGCCATCGCCCGGCTCGAAGAGATCGTGGTCGAGCGGGCCGGAAAAAGCCCGGTGGACATCGCGGTGCAGCATCTGGCGGCGGGCGAGCGGGCCACGGCGCTCGCCGAGCGGCTGCGGGAGCGGGTGCCGGGACTGCGGGAGCTGTACGTCAGTGAGGTGGGCGCGGTCATCGGGGCGCACACCGGGCCCGGGCTGCTGGGCGCGGTGGTCTCGCCGCGGTAGCGCTGGGCAGCGGCTCGGCTCACCCATCCGTCTCACCCATCCGTAGGGCCGAGTTGTCCACAACCTGTGAGTTATCCCCGGGAATTGGGGCATCTCGGCAGGATCGGCCGGGCATGTCTACCGTCGGGTGGCATGAGGTCACGAACACGCACAGTCACCACGGGGCCCGGGCGCGGCCGTCACCGCGACACCGGGGCGGGCTGCCGCCCGCCGTCCGGCCCCGGCTCGGTCCGCGCAGGGGCCGGGAGCCGCATCCGCGGCGTCCACCGCCACACCCGACCCACCACCTCCTTACCCGCTACCCGCGCCGCGGCCCTGCTCCCTGCCCCGACGCGGCCCCCGCTCATGGGCAGCCGGGACGGGCCGAAGGCCGAAGGCGAGCGGGCCACGCCGCGATGGGCGGTGGCGGCGGACGAAGTTGAGCCCCTGTCCGCTGACGATGCGAAGGATTCCGCGCACGGCGAGGACGTGGTGGCCGGCGGAGACGGTGGTGCCGCACTGCGCCGCCGTGACCGGGCGCGGCTGGCGGTGCGCGAGCGGCTGCCGCTGTGGCTTCAGCTGCGCTGCGGTATCGAGCTGAGGACCCTCGCCGCCCTGGCGGTGGCCCTGCTGGTCGCCGTGGCCTTCGCGGCGTACCACTTCTGGACCGGCCGCCCGCAGACCGTGCGGGCGCCGGACCCGGAGCCCCCGCGCGCGGCGCCCGTCAAGCCCGGCCCGACGCCCGGGGCGAGCAGGTCGGTCGTGGTCGATGTGACGGGCAAGGTCCGGCGTCCGGGGCTGCGGAAGCTCCCCACCGGGGCGAGGGTCGCCGACGCCATCGAAGCGGCTGGCGGCGCACGGCCGGGCGCGGACATGCACGGGCTCAACCGGGCCCGCCCGCTGGTGGACGGGGAGCAGATCGTGGTCGGCGCCCCGGCGGGCGGACCGCCCGCCACCGGCGCGCCGAACCCCTCGGGCGTGCCGGGTGCGGCGACCGGACCGCAGGGCGTGCCCGGCGGCACGGTCAGCCTCAACTCCGCCACGGCCGAACAGCTCGACACCCTTCCGGGCGTCGGCCCGGTGCTGGCCCAGCACATCATCGACTACCGCACCCAGCACGGGGGTTTCCGCACCATCGACGAGCTCCGCGAGGTCAACGGCATCGGTGACCGTCGCTTCGCCGATCTGCGCCCCCTGGTCCGTCCATGACCGCCACACAGCGCGCCTTGGTCCACGCTGCCGCCGCGTCACCCCACGGGGCGGCCGACCCACGCCAGGAGGGCCCGGCCGACCTCCGCCTCGTCCCACCCGCCCTGGCGGCCTGGGCCGCCGCGGCCCTGGCTCTGCACGCCTCAGCCCGGACGGTGGCTGTGACCTGCACCATCGCCTGCCTGACGGCCGCGGCACTGCTGTACGTGGTTCGCCCCCGTCACCGAGCCGACCCGGCTCCCGGCGGGCGCGGCGGCACCCCTGGCCCCCACGGCCCGCCACCATCCCGGCCGCACGGCACCCGGCCCGGCGGCCGGAGGCCGCCAAAGCCACCGCCGTCCTTGCCTCCCGGCGCGGCGCCCGGTGTGGGGGAGGGCGGGGGAGGCGCCACTGGCGACCGCCCGCCGCCCGCACCACCGCCCTCCCCGTATCCGGCCGCGCCTGGGGCGCGCAGGCAGTCGGTCGGCCCGCGGCGGCTCGCTGCCGACGGTGCCCAGGCGCCGCCGTCACCGCACGGCGCCCGGCGGCGAAGGCGGCGGGCGGTGGGCACCGTGGTGGCGGTGTTGCTGTGCGGCGCCGTGGCGGGGGCGGTCGCCGCGTCGCATGCGGCGGATGTGCGCAGCGGACCGGTCCCTGCCCTGGCCCGGGAGTACACCCGGGCCGGCGCCGAGGTGACGGTCACCGGCGACCCCCGGCTCACCCGGCCCCGGGTGCGGGGAGCCGCTGCGGCGCCCGCGTCCGTGGTCATCGAAGCCGAGGTCAGCCGGGTCAGCGGGCCCGACGGGACCATGACCGCCACCCGCGCCCCCGTGCTCCTGACCGTCCATCCGGGCGCCCGGAAGCGGCAGGCGGCCTGGCTCGGGCTGTTGCCCTCCACACGCCTGCGCGTCCACGGCCGTCTGGCGCCGCCGCTGCGCGACGGTGACCGGATCGCCGCCATGGTGCGTGTCGGGGGCGGTGGACCGCCGCGCGTCATCGGCGCGCCCAGTGCGCTCCAGCGGCTGGCCGGACGGCTGCGCGCGGCCCTGCGCACCGCGACCGACGGGCTCTCCCCGGACGCGCGGGCGCTGCTCCCGGCGCTCGTCGTCGGGGACACCTCACGGGTGCCGCCCGATCTCGACGAGGCGTTCCACGCCACGGACATGGTCCATCTGATGGCCGTATCCGGCAGCAATCTGACGCTCGTGCTCGCGCTGCTGACCGGACCGCCCCATCTCGCCGCACGGGCCGAGCGTCGAGGTCTGGCCGGCGCGCTCGGGATCCGGCTCCGGACGACCGCCCTGCTCGGGGGCGGGCTCACGCTCGCCTTCGTCATCGTCTGCAGGCCCGAGCCCAGCGTGCTGCGGGCCGCCGTCTGCGGGCTGATCACGCTGCTCGCCATCGGCACGGGGCGTCGCCGGTCCCTGCTCCCGGCCCTGGCGGCGGCCGTCCTCGCGCTGGTCCTCCACGACCCCTGGCTGGCCCTGAACTATGGGTTCCTGCTCTCGGTGCTGGCCACCGGTGCGTTGCTCACCTTCGCGCCCGCGTGGAGCCACGCCCTGTGCCGTCGGGGCCTCCCGCCCCGGCTCGCCGAGGTGCTGGCGGCCGCGGCGGCGGCCCAGGCGGTGTGCGCGCCGATCGTGGTGGTGATGGCCGCGCGGGTGAGCCTGGTCGCGATCCCCTGCAACCTCCTCGCCGAAGCGGCGGTCGGCCCGGCCACCGTCCTCGGCTTCGCCGCGCTCGCGGTGGCTCCCCTGGCGCCCCTGGCCGCCGAGTGGATCGCCTGGCCGGCCGGGTGGCCGGCCCAATGGATCGCCGGTGTGGCTCGTACGGGTGCTGGGCTGCCCGGGGCCGAGATCGGCTGGCCGGACGGCTGGACCGGCGGGCTGCTGCTGGCCGCCGTCACGTCGGCCGTCATCCTCCTGGGCCGCCGACTGCTGCACCACCGCGGGCTGTGCGCCGTCTGCGCGCTGCTTCTGCTGCTCGCGATCGTCCGCCCGGCACCCCTGGCCCGCGTCATCACCGGCTGGCCGCCGCACGGTTGGCGGATGGTGGCCTGCGACGTCGGCCAGGGCGACGCGCTCGTCCTGGCCGCGGGCCCCGGCACCGCCGTCGTCGTGGACACCGGCCCCGAACCGGCGGCGATCGACCGCTGTCTGCGGACCCTGGGCGTCGTCCGGATCCCGCTGCTGATCCTCACCCACTTCCATGCCGACCACGTGGCCGGGCTGACCGGCGCGCTGCACGGCCGCGCGATCGGCGCGATCGAGACGACCAGTCTCCAGGAGCCGCCCGGCCAGGCCGAGTTCGTACGGCGCCGGGCGGAGGCGGCGCACATCCCGGTGGTCGCGGCGGCGCCGGCGGAGCGCCGCCACCTCGGCGGTCTGTCCTGGGAGGTCCTGTGGCCCGGGCCGCCGCCCGCCCTGATCGCGGAGGACGGGCCGAACGACGCCAGCGTGACCCTCCTCGTCCATACGGCGGGCCTGACCCTTCTCCTCCTCGGCGACCTGGAGCCCCCCGCCCAGCAAGCCCTCCTGGCGGCGCACCCCGCCCTCCCCGAGGTGGACGTCCTCAAGGTCGCCCACCACGGCTCGGCCTACCAGGACCCGCATTTGCTGCGCCGCCTCAGCCCACGCCTCGCCCTCATCTCCTGCGGCGCCGACAATCCCTACGGCCACCCCTCGCCGCGCACCATCGCGTCCCTGCGCACCGGGGGAGCCGCCGTCCTGCGGACCGACACCGACGGCGCCATCGCGGTAACGGGCCCCGACGTCGCGTGGACGGCGGGAGCCGGAGGACGGTGGTGAGCCGGAGCTCGGGTTGTCCGGATTTCGCTTCCTTGCCCTCGCCGTGGAGAGTAAGTTCCCATTTGGAACTTAGTCGGCTCCGAGAGGAAACACCCCATGTCCCAGGCGAGATGGACCGAGGTCGACACCTACTTCAACGCCCATCTGGCGCCGTCGGACCCGGCCCTGGACGCGGCCCTGGACCTCAGCGAGGCAGCCGGTCTGCCGCCGCATCAGGTCGCCCCCAACCAGGGGAAGCTGCTCCAGTTGCTGGCCCGGATCCAGGGGGCGCGCACCGTGCTGGAGATCGGCACACTGGGCGGCTACAGCACCATCTGGCTGGCCGGGGCGCTGCCCGCCGACGGGCGGCTGATCTCCCTGGAGGCCGATCCGGGGTGTGCGGAAGTGGCGCGGGCCAACGTGGCACAGGCCGGTCTCGCCGACATCGTCGAGATCCGCACCGGCCCGGCGCTGGAGTCGCTGCCGCGGCTGGCAGAAGAGGGGCACGGCCCGTTCGATGTGGTGTTCATCGACGCCGACAAGCCCAGCAACCCCGACTATCTCAAGTGGTCGCTCCGGCTGACCCGCCCCGGCAGCCTGATCATCGCCGACAACGTGGTGCGCGATGGGGAGGTGGCGAACCCGGACAGCACGGATCCGCGGGTCCAGGGAGTCCGGCGGTTCACCGAGCTGGTCGCCCAGAACCCCCGGCTGACGGCCACGGCGGTGCAGACGGTCGGCGAGAAGGGATACGACGGTTTCGCGCTCGCACTGGTCACCGGCTGAGCGGGGTCACTCGTCCTCCAGCCAGCCCTCGTGCTCCTCGGCGAACGCGTCCAGCCCCGCCGCGTCCAGTCGCCCGGCCGGATCCTCGATCACCACCAGCCACTGCGCGTCCTCGGCGTCGTCCTCCCCGGCCAGCGCGTCCCGCACCAGCTGGGGCTCCTCGGTGACGCCGAAGCGCTCGGACAACGCCTCGGCCACCCGCTCCGCCGCGTCCCGGTCGGGCAGCACCAGGACGTGCCGTACGCCGTTCAGTCCTCCGTCGATCACCGGACCATTGTCCGGCATCCGCGAGGCTGGGCTGTCGGTGGGCCGTGGGATGCTGGACCGCGATGGCCAGGAAGACGACGACCGACGATCCGCTCGCCCCGGTGACCCTTGCCGTGGGCCAGGAGGAGCTGCTGCTCGACCGCGCCGTGCAGCAGGTGGTGGCGGCGGCCCGAGCAGCCGACCCCGACACCGATGTGCGCGACCTCACCCCCGACGCGCTGCAGCCCGGCACCCTCGCCGAGCTCACCAGCCCGTCGCTGTTCGCGGAGCGCAAGGTGGTGGTGGTGCGCAACGCCCAGGATCTGTCGGCCGACACGATCAAGGATGTGAAGGGCTATCTCGGTGCCCCCGCCGAGGAGATCACTCTGGTGCTGCTGC
This sequence comes from Streptomyces sp. NPDC005266, assembly GCF_040607655.1. Lineage (NCBI taxonomy): Bacteria > Bacillati > Actinomycetota > Actinomycetes > Kitasatosporales > Streptomycetaceae > Streptomyces > Streptomyces sp. NPDC005266. The sequence continues at coordinate 80,587 of NZ_JBEXHC010000013.1, read as the reverse complement.
ACGCCGGCGGCGCCAAGGGCAAGGGGCTGCTGGACGCCGCCCGTAAGGCCGGGGCGCGCGAGGTGGCGTGCCCGAAGATGACCAAGCCGGCCGACCGCCTGGCGTTTGTGCGGTCCGAGTTCCGCACCATCGGCCGGTCCGCGACACCGGAGGCGTGCCAGGCGCTGGTCGACGCCATCGGAAGCGATCTGCGCGAGCTGGCCGGCGCGGTCTCGCAGCTCACCGCCGATGTCGAGGGCACCATCGACGAGGCCGTCGTGGGCCGGTACTACACGGGCCGGGCCGAGGCGTCCAGCTTCACCGTGGCCGACCGCGCGGTCGAGGGGCGCGCGGCCGAGGCGCTGGAGGCGCTGCGCTGGGCCATGTCCACGGGGGTGGCCCCGGTGCTGATCACCAGCGCCCTGGCCCAGGGCGTCCGGGCCATCGGCAAGCTCGCCTCCGCCCCGCGCGGCGCCCGCCCCGGCGATCTGGCGCGTGAGCTCGGCATGCCGCCCTGGAAGATCGACCGGGTCCGGCAGCAGATGCGCGGCTGGTCGGCGGACGGGGTGGCGGTCGCGCTGCGCGCGGTCGCCGAGGCCGACGCGGGGGTCAAGGGCGGCGGAGACGATCCGGAGTACGCCTTGGAGAAGGCGGTCGTCACCATCGCCCGCGCCGCCCGCGCCCGTCGTTGACCAGGCGGTTCCTCAGCCCTTCAGCTTCGCCAGCGTCGCCTTCGCGCTGTCCTTGAGCATCTCGGTGGCCTCTTTGCTGGACTTGGCGTCGGCGCTGGACGAGCTCGACACAAACTCCGACCAGGTCGACTGGTAGGTCATCCAGCCTTCGCGCACCCCGAGGATCACATAGGCACCGGTGTCGGAGCTGCTCTTGTTCGTCTGCGTCACCACATATGCCTCGTCGCCGAGGCCGCTGACCGCGCTGACCTTGTAGCTGTAGGTGGAGGTCTTCTGGTCCTCGTAGGCCCGGTACTGGGCCTCGAACTCCGGTCCTGGGTCGCTCTTCTTGTGCAGCGACGCGGTCGTGTAGAGCCACACCGAGGAGTAGTCACCGCTGGACGAGGCGCTCGGCTCGTAGTCGATGTTGCAGGTCATCGAGTCCAGCGCCGGATCCTGGGAGCTGCTGTGCTGCGGGTTGGTGGACCCGGTCTCGCTCTTCTCCTTGTATCCGGCGTCCTCGAAGGTCTGGGAATCGGTCGGGCCGCACAGATCGGTCGTGTAGCGGTAGCCCGCGAGGTCGGCCTTCGCCTCACCGTCGGAGCCTCCGGTGGCCAACAGCGCGCCGGCCCAGACCGCCGAGGCCACGACGGCCCCGCCCAGCCCCCACAGCCAGCCCTTTCCCCGGGCGCCACCGCCTGCCGGACCCACCGGCGGCACCCCGGTAGCCATGCCCGCCGGACCGTACCCGCCCATGGGGACGCCGGGCATGGTCGGCTGTGCGTACGGAGGGGGGTGATGCGGCTGGCCCTGAGGTGGCTGGGGCGACTGCTGCGGTACATGCCCGTACGGGCCGGGCGGCGGGCCGCCCTGCTGAGGCGGCTGCGGCGGTTGAGGCGGCTGCGGCCGGGCGTACGGGTTGGGAGTCTCCCCCGGTATCGACATGACGTGAACATACCCGAAAACAACCCGAAGGCCCCGCGCTGTCCTGGGGTGAGGACAGGCGCGGGGCCTTCGTATCGATCAAAGTGCGCCGCACCCGCGTGGCGAACGCAGGCCGCGTGCGGCGCGGTGCCGCAGCCGGAGCTGTCGGCTGCCGGTCGGAGCGGGTGAGAGGGACCGCTGGGCCCGGACCGGCGGGGTGGGGCGGTGCGCCCCGGAGCGTCAGCCCTTGAGGGAGGCGAGCTTCTGGGCGAGCGCCGACTTCTTGTTGGCGGCGTTGTTCTTGTGCAGAACGCCCTTGCTGACGGCCTTGTCGAGCTTGCGCGAGGCGACCCGGGCGGCCTCGGTGGCCTTCTCGGCGTCACCGGCGGCCACGGCCTCGCGGGTCCGGCGGATGGCGGTCTTCAGCTCGGACTTGACGGCCTTGTTGCGCAGCCGCGCCTTCTCGTTGGTCTTGTTGCGCTTGATCTGGGACTTGATGTTCGCCACGTAAAGAGCCTTCGCAGGTTCGTCGGGTTTTGCTGGATTCGTTGTGCACACGTGCCCGTGCGAGAGGGGCACGAGACACAGTCGGCCAGGCTACCAGCAGGGTGCATGGCGTCCCAAACCCGGAAGAGGTCGCCGTCCATGGGACCATGGACGGGACTGACCCACCCAGACAACACCGAGTCCCGCCTAGACACAGGACCCTGCGTGCCCGCGACCCCTACCAATGTGCCGGAGCCGAGCCGTACCGACCCGGCTCTGATCCGTAACTTCTGCATCATCGCGCACATCGACCACGGCAAGTCGACGCTCGCCGACCGCATGCTCCAGCTGACCGGTGTGGTCGAGCAGCGGCAGATGCGCGCGCAGTATCTCGACCGCATGGACATCGAGCGCGAGCGCGGCATCACGATCAAGTCCCAGGCGGTCCGGCTGCCCTGGGCGCCGACGACGGACGAGGGCGGCCCGGAGGCGGCCATCCATATCCTCAACATGATCGACACTCCGGGCCACGTGGACTTCACCTACGAGGTCTCGCGCTCCCTCGCGGCCTGTGAGGGCTGCGTCCTGCTGGTCGACGCGGCCCAGGGCATCGAGGCCCAGACCCTCGCCAATCTCTATCTGGCGATGGAGAACGACCTCACGATCATCCCGGTGCTCAACAAGATCGATCTGCCGGCCGCCCAGCCGGAGAAGTACGCCGCCGAGCTCGCCCACCTGATCGGCTGTGACCCCTCCGATGTGCTCAAGGTCTCCGCGAAGACCGGCGAGGGCGTGGCCGAGCTGCTGGACCGGGTCGTCGAGCTGGTTCCGCCCCCGGTGGGCGTCAAGGACGCTCCCGCCCGGGCGATGATCTTCGACTCCGTCTATGACGCGTACCGGGGCGTCGTCACGTATGTGAAGGTCGTGGACGGCACGCTCAGCAAGCGCGAGCGGATCAAGATGATGTCCACCGGCGCCGCCCATGAGCTGCTGGAGATCGGTACCAATTCGCCCGAGATGACCCCCGCCGATGGTCTGTCCGTCGGTGAGGTGGGCTATCTGATCACGGGTGTGAAGGACGTCCGGCAGTCCAAGGTCGGCGATACGATCACCCAGGTCACCAAGGGCGCGCAGGAGCCGCTGGGCGGCTACAAGGACCCGAAGCCCATGGTGTTCTCGGGCCTGTATCCGCTGGACGGCTCGGACTACCCCGAGCTGCGCGAGGCCCTGGACAAGCTCCAGCTCAACGACGCCGCGCTGGTCTATGAACCGGAGACCTCGGCCGCGCTCGGCTTCGGCTTCCGCGTAGGGTTCCTCGGGCTGCTGCATCTGGAGGTCATCCGTGAGCGTCTGGAGCGCGAATTCGGCCTTGATCTGATCGCCACCGCGCCCAACGTGGTCTACCGCGTGGACATGGAGGACGGCACCGAGCACACGGTGACCAACCCCAGCGAGTTCCCGGTGGGCAAGATCGCCGCGGTGCATGAGCCGGTCGTCCGGGCGACGATCCTGGCCCCCAGCGAGTTCATCGGCGCGATCATGGAGCTGTGCCAGAACCGCCGCGGGGTGATGCTCGGCATGGACTACCTCTCCGAGGACCGCGTCGAGATCCGCTACACCCTGCCGCTCGCCGAGGTCGTCTTCGACTTCTTCGACCAGCTGAAGTCCAAGACCCGCGGCTATGCCTCGCTCGACTACGAGCCCACCGGTGAGCAGACCTCCGACCTGGTCAAGGTCGACATCCTGCTGCACGGTGACAAGGTCGACGCCTTCTCCGCGATCACTCACAAGGACAAGGCGTACGCGTACGGCGTCCGGCTGGTCGCCAAGCTGCGCGAGCTCATCCCGCGGCAGAACTTCGAGGTGCCGATCCAGGCGGCGATCGGCGCCCGGGTCATCGCCCGTGAGACGGTCCGTGCCATCCGTAAGGACGTCCTCGCCAAGTGCTACGGCGGTGACATCTCCCGTAAGCGGAAGCTGCTGGAGAAGCAGAAGGAAGGCAAGAAGCGGATGAAGATGGTCGGCAGCGTGGAGGTGCCGCAGGATGCCTTCATCGCGGTGCTGTCCTCCGACTCCGACGGCGGCGGGGACTCCAAGGCGAAAAAGTAGCGCCGAGGGAGATCAGGGAAGTGAGTGGTCAACGGGCCTGGCGGGATGTATGCGCCGGGCCCGTTGTCATGGTGTGTATGAGGCGGAGGGCCCGCTGCCGTCGTTGAAACAACGTGACCCCGACCCCCTTACGCGGTAAGGATTCGGCCCTTACGCTGATCACCACTCGAAGGTTACTCGCGAGTCACCAAGCGAAGATGCGGGCCCCGGAGGATGCCGTGACCGACACCCAGAAACTGCTCGAGAACCGGCCGCCGTCCCTGGCGACGCACTTCCTCGAGCGCGTTGAGGCGACGCCGGATGCGGAGGCGTATCGCTACCCGGTCGCGCCCCCCTCGGGCGCGGGCCCCGATGAATGGCGCCCCTTGACCTGGCGCGAAAGCGCGGATCGAGTCTTCGCCATCGCCGCCGGTCTGATGAGCCTGGGGGTCCACCCCGAGGAGCGGGTGGCGCTGGCCGCCTCGACCCGCGTCGAGTGGATCCTGAGCGACCTCGGCGTGCTGTGCGCGGGCGCGGCGACCACCACGGTCTACCCGAGCACCAACGCCGAGGAGACCGCCTTCATCCTCTCCGACTCCGGCAGCCGGGTGCTGATCGCCGAGGACGCGGCACAGGTCGCCAAGGCGCGGGCCAAGCGCGATGAACTCCCCGACCTCGTCCATGTCGTGGTGATCAACGCCGAGGACGCGCTCCCCGCCGAGGGTGATCCGGAGGGCTGGGTGCTCTCGCTCGCCGAGCTGGAGAAGCGCGGTACCGCCCATCTGGAGCAGCAGCCGAACGCGGTACGCGAGCGGATCGACGCTCTGCGCGGCGACCAGCTCGCCACGCTCATCTACACCTCCGGGACCACCGGGCGCCCCAAGGGCGTACGGCTGGCGCACGACTCCTGGTCGTACATGGCCATCGTGATCGGCAATCTCGACGGACTGCTCTTCCCCGACGATGTGCAATACCTGTGGCTGCCGCTCGCCCATGTCTTCGGCAAGGTGCTGACGGCGGGACAGATCTACGTCGGGCACACCACGGCGGTCGACGGCCGGGTCGACAAGATCATCGAGAATCTTCCGGTGGTCCGGCCGACCTATATGTGTGCCGTGCCGCGGATCTTCGAGAAGGTCTACAACGGGGTGGCCCAGAAGGCGCGCGAGGGCGGCGCGGCCAAGTACAAGATCTTCCAGTGGGCGGCCGGGATCGCCCGCGACTACGCCAAGATCTCCCAGGACAACTTCCGCCGCACCGGCACCGCGTCCGTCCCCTTCGGCCTCAAGGTCCAGCACGCGCTGGCCGACAAGCTCGTCTACGCCAAGCTGCGCGAGGCGTTCGGCGGCCGGCTGCGGGCCGCGGTGTCCGGCTCCGCCGCGCTGGCGCCCGACATCGGCTACTTCTTCGCCGGCGCCGGCATCAACATCCTGGAGGGCTACGGCCTGACGGAATCCAGCGCCGCCAGCTTCCTCAACCCGGTGGACTACCGAACGGGCACGGTGGGCAAGGCGTTCCCCGGTCTGGAGGTGCGGTTCGCCGAGGACGGCGAGGTGCTGCTGCGCGGCCCCGGCATCATGCAGGGCTACCACGGCCTGCCGGACCTGACCGCGGAGGTGCTGGAGTCCGACGGCTGGTTCCACACCGGCGACATCGGCGAGCTGTCGCCCGACGGCTATCTCCGCATCACCGACCGCAAGAAGGACCTGATCAAGACCTCCGGCGGCAAGTACGTCGCCCCGGCCGAGGTCGAGGGCCAGTTCAAGGCCGTGTGCCCGTTCGTCTCCAACATCCTGGTGCACGGCGCGGACCGTAACTACTGCACCGCGCTGATCGCCCTCGACGAGCCGACGATCATGTCCTGGGCGAGCGAGAACGGCCTCGCGGGGAAGTCCTACGCGCAGGTCGTGGCCAACGATGAGGTGCGGCAGATGATCGAGGGTTATGTGCAGCGCCTCAACGAAGGGCTCCAGCGCTGGCAGACCATCAAGCAGTTCCGGCTGCTCCCGCGCGATCTGGACGTGGAGCACGGTGAGTTGACGCCCAGCCTGAAGCTGAAGCGGCCGGTGGTCGAGCGCGAGTACAAGGACCTGATCGAGGACATGTACGCCGGTACGAGGGAGGCCTAGAGAGCGCCCCGGTAGTTCGTCGGCGCATTACTTGCCGCACCGGGCGTGTGAATTTTCAACTCTTCAAGGTTCACTTGTGTAACTCGGTGTGTATGAGGGCGCTCCGTCTGTCACTCTGTCCGTGCCGGATATCGATACGGCACCTACGGAACTATGACGGAGCTTCTCAGGAGCCGCACAGTGGGGACGTCGTCTTCCGCCACGTCTGGTGGTTCGGTTGAGGATGGTGGGGTGGTTCTGCCGGTCGGAGGCGGCGGCGATGTCGGCCCCGTCCGCACCAGCGCGTCCGCGCGCGTCAGCCTGCCGGGCAATCCACTCGCGGCCTCCGCCGCGCGCCGGTTCGTCCGCGCCGCCCTCGCCGACTGGGCCGTACGCGACGTCCCGGCCGCCGGCCGGATCACCGACCGGGTCGAGGACGAGGCCGCACTGCTGGTCAGCGAACTGGTCACCAACGCCGTGGTGCACGCCGGCACCGCCGTCGAGGTGAGCTGCGCGCTGGATGTGCCGGGCTATGAGGGCGAACCCCCGTCCCTCGTCGTGGAGGTGACCGACCACCATCCCACCCGGGTGCTGGGCGGTGACCCGGAGGACGCGGAGGAGGGGGCGGAGGGCTCCGTTGGCCATGGGCTGCGTCTTGTCGCCGAGATAGCCGAGTCGTGGGGGATCACGTATCGGCGGGCGAGCAAGACGGTGTGGTTTCAGGTGTTGGTTGCCGGGGGTGGGGCGGAAGTTGGTGCCGGTCCCGGTGCCGGTGCCGGTGTGGGCGTGGGTGCCGGCGGCGGTGGCGGTGTGGGTGCGGGTGCCGGTGTGGGTGCCGATGCCGGTGCCGGTGTGGGTCCCGGTGCCGGTGTGGGTGGCGGTGTGGGTGCCGGTCCCGGTGTCGGTGGCGGTGTGGGTGTGGGTGCGGGTGTCAGTGACGGCGTCGACCAGGCTGACGGTCGCTTGGAGCAGGGCCTTGAGCAGGGCGCGCGCCATGACCCCGGCGGCGCCGTCGCAATCATCGCCCCCGCGCCCCGGCGGTTGCCCGCCCGCCGCGATCCCGAGTGGATGCGGTATGGCGCGCTGTCGTTTCTCGCCGAGGCGTCCGATCTGCTGGCCGGGCAGCTCGACGAGGACCTGGTGACCTCGCTCGCCGGGCAGCTGCTGGTGCCCCGGCTCGCCGACTGGTGCGCGGTGTGGATCGACGGTGTGAGCGGGCCGCCGCGGCTCGCCCGGGTCTGGCACGCGAGCGAGAGCCGCATGGAGGGGCTGCGGCGGGTGCTGGAGAAGGAGCCGCCGCAGTTGCCCGCCACGGCGCGTGGCGGCGCCGTGGAGTGGCCCTGGCCGGCCGACCCGGCCGCGTACGGGCCCGGTGGTGTGGCCATCGCCTGCCGGCTGATCGCGGGCGGCCGGGCCCTGGGCACGCTGCTGCTGGGCCGGGCCGGGCTGGTGCGGATGCCCGCTGAAGTGACCGGCCTGATCGAGGACTTCGCCCGCCGCGTCGCCCTCGCCCTCGCCGCCGCCCGCCGCTACACCCGGCAGGCGGACATCAGCCGGGTGCTCCAGCGCGGACTGCTGCCGTCCGGTATCGCGCGGATCCCCGGCGTCGAGTCGGCCGTGGTGTATGAGCCGACCGGCGACATCTCGGCCGGGGGCGACTTCTACGACGTCTTCCCGGCGGGGGACGGGCGCTGGTGCTTTGTGCTGGGCGACGTATGCGGGAACGGCCCGGAGGCGGCCGTGGTGACCGGGCTCGTACGGCCCTGGCTACGGCTGCTGGCGCGTGAGGGGTACCGGGTGGGGGAGGTGCTCGACCGGCTGAACCGGCTGCTGGGGGAGGAGGCCGTCGGGGAGGCGGTGGTGGCCGCCGGGGGTGGGGACGTGGACCTGGTGGGGACGGGGCTGGCGGGGTTGCCGGCGGGGGGTGGGATGGCGCGGTTTCTGTCGCTGCTGTACGGGGAGTTGGAGCCGTTGGGTGCGGATGCGGATGCGGATGCGGGTGGTGGTGGGGGTGTTCGGTGCACTTTGGCGAGTGCGGGGCATCCTTTACCGCTGGTGATGGGGCCGGATGGGGCTGTGCGGACGGTTGCGGTGCCGCAGATCTTGCTGGGTGTGGTGGACGAGGTTTCGTACGAGAGTGAAACGTTCGTTTTGGTGCCCGGCGAGACGCTGCTGTGCGTGACGGACGGGGTCACGGAGCACCGGTCGGGGAACCGGCAGTTCGACGACGAGGAGGGGCTGGCGGCGGCGCTCGGCCAGTGCGTGGGGTTGTCGGCGCGGGAGGTGGCGGAGCGGGTGCGGCGGGCGGTGCACGAGTTTGCGGCGGAGCCGCCGGATGACGATCTGGCGATGTTGGTGCTGAGGGCGGTGTAGCGGTGTAGCGGGGGTGGGCGCGCGGTCGCTCGGTGGCCGGGTGCGGGTCGTTCGGTGGCCGGGTGCGGGTCACCTCAGCGTCCGGGGCCCCGCCCCTGCAGCCCCGCCGCCCCGCGCGTGTCGGCGGCTGTCCGCCCGGTGGCCCCTCGGCAGGCGCCCGCTCCGTCCGCTGCCCCGAGGTGTCCGCCCGGTGGCCCCTCGGCAGGCGCCCGCTCCGTCCGCTGCCCCGAGCCCCGCTCACCCGTGCGGACGGGGGTACGCCGTTATCCAGCCCGTCCGGGGACCCAGCCCCTCCGGCGTTTGAGGAGCGGGGGGCGAAGCCCCGGACGAGGTCTGGGGCTTCGCCCCGGAGGGGGCGCGGGGGCGGAGCCCTCGAAGACGTGGGCCGGGGCGGAGCCCTGGTTCGGGAAGGGGCGGGGTGGGGGCTCCGACCGCCGCGGGCTCCCACGACCGGGTCCCGAGGCTCTGGGGATGGCGGACAATGGGGTCATGCCTTCCGTATTGCCCGATGGCGAGCCCATGCCCGAAGACGGCGCGCTGCCCGCACGCGCGCTGGAGGGGGCGCACGAGCGGCCGCTGGGGTTCTATCTGCACGTGCCCTACTGCGCGACCCGCTGCGGGTACTGCGACTTCAACACGTACACCGCCAGTGAGCTGCGCGGTTCCGGCGGGGTGCTCGCTTCGCGGGACAACTACGCCGAGCTGGTCGTGGAGGAGATACGGCTGGCGCGGAAGGTGCTGGGGGACGGCCGGAGGTCCGTGGAGACGGTGTTTGTCGGGGGCGGGACGCCGACGTTGCTCGCGGCGGGGGATCTGGGGCGGATGCTGGGGGCGATCCGGGAGGAGGTCGGGCTGGCGGAGGGGGCCGAGGTCACGACCGAGGCCAATCCGGAGTCGGTGGATCCGCGGTATCTGGCCGAGTTGCGGGAGGCGGGGTTCAACCGGGTCTCGTTCGGGATGCAGAGCGCCCGGCAGCATGTGCTGAAGGTGCTGGACCGTACGCATACGCCGGGGCGGCCGGAGGCGTGTGTGGCGGAGGCGCGGGCCGCGGGATTCGATCATGTGAATCTGGATCTGATCTACGGGACGCCGGGTGAGAGCGACGCGGACTGGCGGGCCTCGCTGGAGGCGGCGCTGGGGGCGGCGCCGGATCATGTGTCGGCGTATGCGCTGATCGTCGAGGAGGGGACGCAGCTGGCGCGGCGGATCCGGCGGGGGGAGGTGCCGATGACCGATGACGATGTGCATGCGGACCGGTATCTGATCGCGGAGGAAATGCTGTCGGCGGCCGGGTTTGAGTGGTACGAAGTCTCCAACTGGGCGACGTCGGCCGCAGGCCGGTGCCGCCACAACGAGCTGTACTGGCGCGGCGCCGACTGGTGGGGCGCCGGCCCGGGGGCGCACAGCCATGTGGGCGGCGTGCGGTGGTGGAATGTGAAGCATCCGGGGGCGTACGCGCAGGCGCTGAGCGAGGGCCGCTCGCCCGGGGCGGGCCGGGAGGTGCTGGCCGACGAGGAGCGCCGGGTGGAGCGGATCCTGCTGGAGCTGAGGCTGGCCGAGGGGTGCCCGCTGGCGCTGCTGCGCCCGGCCGGGGCGCGGGCGGCGGCGCGGGCGCTGGGGGACGGGCTGCTGGAGCCGGAGCCGTATGGGCAGGGGCGGGCGGTGCTGACGCTCAGGGGTCGGCTGCTGGCGGACGCCGTGGTGAGGGATCTGGTCGACTAAGCGTTTACGGCGAAGTCAAGTGCTGATCCTTCTCGGCGTCCAAGTCCTCGGCCAGGCCGAACGGCGAGGGATCAGCGGCGAACTTCACCGCATCCGCTTAGGCGGTCACGAAGTCGATCAGGTGCTCCACCCGGCCCAGGAGTTCGGGCTGGAGGTCCTTGTATGAGTGGACCGAGGAGAGGATCCGCTGCCAGGCGGCTCCGGTGTTCTCGGGCCAGCCCAGGGCGCGGCAGACGCCCTTCTTCCAGTCCTGGCCGTGCGGCACGGTCGGCCAGGCCGGGATGCCCACCGAGGACGGCTTCACGGCTTCCCAGACGTCGATGTAGGGGTGCCCGACGATCAGGACGTTCTCGTCGGTGACCTGCTCGGCGATGCGGGACTCCTTGGAGCCGGTCACCAGATGGTCGACCAGGACGCCGAGGCGGGCGTCCGTGCCGGGTGAGAAGTCGCGGACGATGGCGGGGAGGTCGTCGATGCCTTCCAGGTATTCCACGACGACGCCCTCGATCCGCAGATCGTCGCCCCAGACCCGTTCCACCAGCTCCGCGTCATGGCGTCCCTCGACATAGATGCGCCCCGCGCGGGCGACCCTCGCGCGCGCTCCCGGTACGGCGATCGAGCCGGAGGCCGTGCGCCGGGGTGTGCCGGGGGCGGCCGTGCGCGGGCGTACGAGGGTGACGACGCGTCCTTCCAGGAGGAAGCCGCGGGGTTCCATGGGGAAGACGCGGTGCTTGCCGAAGCGGTCCTCAAGGGTGACCGTGGGCCCCTGGGCGGTCTTCTCGCAGCGGATCACCGCACCGCAGAACCCGGTGGTGACCTCCTCGACGACGAGGTCCGGGTCGGCGGGGACCTCGGGGGCGGGCTGCTGCCGCTTCCAGGGCGGGGTCAGGTCCGGGTCGTACTGTCGCATCCGGGTGACGATAGCGCGAGGGACTAGGTGGACACGCCGAAGCGGGCGGCGAGTTCGTCGCGTTGGGCGCGGACGAAGGCGGCGTCCACGACGGAGCCGTGGCCCGGGACGTAGAGCGCGTCCTCGCCGCCGAGGGCGAGCAGCCGGTCGAGGGCGGCGGGCCACTGGGCGGGGACCGCGTCGGGTCCGGCCTGGGGCGGGCCCGACTCCTCGACCAGATCGCCGCAGAAGACCACCTCGGGCCGGCCGGGGGCCAGGACGGCCAGATCATGGGCGGAGTGGCCGGGGCCCACGTTCGCCAGGAGGACGGGGCGATCGCCCAGGTCGAGGGTGAGCTCGCCGGAGACCACGTGATGGGGGAGTACGAGGTGATCGGCGGCCTCGGTGGCGGCCTCCCGGTCCACGCCGTGCCGGATGGCGCTCTCGCGCAGCAGCTCCCTGTCGTGGCGCAGCAGCCCGTCGAGCCCGGCGGCCCCGTACACCTCGCAGCCCGCGAAGGCGGCCGTGCCGAGGACGTGATCGAAGTGCGGGTGGGTCAGTGCGATGCGGGTGGGGCGGCGGCCGGTGATCCGGGTGATCTGGCGGCGGAGCTCGGCGCCCTCGCGCAGCGTGGCTCCGGTGTCCACGACGAGGACGTCGGTCTCGCCGACGATCACGCCGATCGTCTCGTCCCAGCCCGGCATCCGGCGGCGGGCGACACCGGGCGCGAGCTGCTCCCAGCCCGCCTCTTCCCAATACGTCTCCATACCGAGACGCTAGCTCTCAGGGCGATAGCGTGGCGGGTCGGGCGGAGCCGCCACACTGCGGCTCTTGCCCACGCCACCGGCCCCCGCCGTACACTGGCTGAGGGGTTCTGGCACTCGTGCCCTTTGAGTGCCAGAGAGACGACCTGATGAGACCGCTGGACTGGAGGTGCGCGGGGTGCTCAGCGAACGCAGACTCGAAGTGCTGCGTGCCATTGTCCAGGACTATGTGGGGACGGAGGAGCCGGTCGGCTCCAAGGCGCTCACCGAGCGGCACCGGCTGGGGGTCTCCCCGGCCACGGTGCGTAACGACATGGCCGCTCTGGAGGACGAGGGTTTCATCGCCCAGCCGCATACGAGCGCCGGGCGGATTCCCACGGACAAGGGTTACCGGCTCTTCGTGGACAAGCTGGCGGGAGTCAAGCCGCTGTCCACCCCGGAGCGCAGGGCCATTCAGAACTTCCTGGACGGCGCCGTCGACCTCGACGATGTGGTGGGGCGTACGGTGCGGCTGCTGGCGCAGCTGACCCGGCAGGTCGCGGTGGTGCAGTACCCGTCGCTGACGCGTTCGACGGTGCGCCATGTGGAGCTGCTGCCACTGGCCACGGCCCGGGTGATGCTGGTGCTGATCACCGACACCGGGCGGGTCGAGCAGCGCATGGTGGACTGTCCGGCTCCGGTCAGCGAGGAGTCGCTCGCCGATCTGCGGGCCCGGCTCAACAGCCGGGTCGTGGGGCGGCGGTTCGCGGATGTGCCGCAGTTGGTGCAGGATCTTCCGGAGTCCTTCGAACAGGAGGACCGCGGGACGGTCTCGACCGTACTGTCGACCTTGCTCGAGACGCTTGTCGAGGAGACCGAAGAGCGGCTGATGATCGGCGGCACCGCGAACCTCACGCGTTTCGTGCATGATTTCCCCCTGACGATCCGGCCCGTCCTGGAGGCACTTGAGGAGCAGGTCGTCCTCCTCAAGCTGCTGGGCGAGGCCAAGGACTCGGGCATGACCGTGCGGATCGGGCATGAGAATGCTCACGAGGGGCTCAACGCCACCTCGGTCGTCGCGGTCGGCTACGGTTCGGGCGACGAGGCCGTCGCCAAACTCGGCGTGGTCGGACCGACCCGCATGGACTACCCCGGAACGATGGGAGCGGTACGCGCAGTGGCACGTTACGTCGGACAGATCCTGGCGGAGTCGTAAGTGGCGACGGACTACTACGCAGTCCTGGGCGTGCCGCGTGATGCCTCACAGGACCAGATCAAGAAGGCATTCCGCCGGCTCGCTCGCGAGCTGCATCCGGATGTGAACCCGGACCCGAAGACCCAGGAGCGGTTCAAGGAGATCAACGCCGCTTACGAGGTCCTGTCGGACCCGCAGAAGAAGCAGGTCTACGACCTCGGCGGCGACCCGATGTCCGGGGCCGGCGGAGGCGGCGGCGCCGGTGGCTTCGGCGCGGGCTTCGGCAACTTCTCCGACATCATGGACGCCTTCTTCGGCACCGCCTCGCAGCGCGGCCCGCGGTCCCGGACCCGGCGCGGCCAGGACGCCATGATCCGTCTCGATGTGGAGCTCAGCGAGGCCGCGTTCGGGACGACGAAGGACATCCAGGTCGACACCGCCATCGTCTGCACCACCTGCAGCGGCGAGGGCGCGGCGCCGGGCACCTCGGCGCAGACCTGCGACATGTGCCGCGGCCGCGGTGAGGTCTCGCAGGTGACGCGGTCCTTCCTGGGCCAGGTCATGACCTCGCGGCCGTGTCCGCAGTGCCAGGGCTTCGGCACCGTGGTGCCGACCCCGTGCCCGGAGTGCGCGGGCGACGGGCGGATCCGCTCGCGGCGCACGCTGACGGTGAAGATCCCGGCCGGTGTGGACAACGGCACCCGGATCCAGCTGGCGGGCGAGGGCGAGGTCGGCCCGGGCGGCGGCCCCGCCGGCGACCTGTACGTGGAGATCCACGAGGTGCCGCACCCGGTCTTCCAGCGGCGCGGCGACGACATGCACTGCACGGTGACCATCCCGATGACGGCGGCGGCGCTGGGCACCAAGGTGCCGCTGGAGACGCTGGACGGGCTGGAGGAGGTCGACATCCGGCCCGGCACCCAGTCCGGCCAGTCGATCCCGCTGCACCAGCGCGGCGTCACCCATCTGCGGGGCGGCGGCCGAGGCGACCTGATCGTGCATGTCGAGGTGACGACCCCGACCAAGCTCGACCCGGAGCAGGAGGAGCTGCTGCGGCGGCTGTCCAAGCTGCGTGGCGAGGAGCGCCCGACGGGGGAGTTCAAGCCGGGGCAGCAGGGGCTGTTCTCGCGCCTGAAGGACGCCTTCAACGGGCGGTGATCCGGTGACGGGCCGGTGCGGAGGGCATGGCACGATGTGGCCATGTCCACCGCACTGACCGATCTCTTTCGGTATCCGATCGTGCAGGCGCCGATGGCGGGCGGAGCCTCCTGCCCGCAGCTCGCCGCCACCGTCTCCCGTGCCGGCGGCCTCGGGTTTCTCGCTGCCGGCTACAAGACGCCGGAGGCGATGTACGAGGAGATCAAACAGGTACGGGGGCTGACGGACCGGCCCTTCGGCGTGAATCTGTTCATGCCGCAGCCGGCCACCGCCGACCCGGCCGCCATCGAGGTCTACGGCGAGCAGCTCGCGGGCGAGGCGGCCTGGTACGAGACCTCGCTCGGTGACCCCGACGCGGGGGCCGACGACGCGTACGAGGCCAAGCTCGCCGTCCTGCTCGACGACCCGGTGCCGGTCGTCTCGTTCACGTTCGGCTGCCCCACCCGCGCCGTTCTCGACTCCCTCGCCAGGGTCGGCACTCGTACGGTCGTCACCGTGACCTCGCCGGTCGAGGCGCAGACCGCTCAGTGGGCGGGCGCCGACGCCGTGTGCGTCCAGGGCGTGGAGGCCGGCGGCCACCAGGGCAGCTACCGGAACGATCCGGCGGCCGACGGCATGGGCGCCGGCATCGGCCTGCTGTCGCTGATCGCGCTTGTCCGGGAGTATGTGCAGGTCCCGATCATCGCCGCGGGCGGGCTGATGCGCGGTGCGCAGATCGCCGCGGCGCTGGCGGCGGGCGCGTCCGCGGCCCAGTTGGGGACCGCGTTCCTGGTCTGCCCCGAGTCCGGGGCCAATCCGCTGCACAAGCGGGCCATGACCGATCCGCTGTTCGGCCGGACCGAGCTGACCCGCGCCTTCTCCGGCCGTCCGGCCCGGGGCCTGGTCAACCGGTTCATGCGCGAGCACGGCCCGTACGCCCCCGCCGCCTACCCCCAGTTGCACCACATGACCTCCGGCCTCCGTAAGGCCGCGGCCAAGGCGGGCGATCCGCAGGGCATGGCGCTGTGGGCCGGGCAGGGGCACTGGCTGGCGCGGGAGCTGCCCGCCGGGCGTCTGGTGGAGACGCTGGCGATCGAACTGGACTCGGCGCGGGCCGTGTTGAACCTCCTGCCCCAGCGCGGTGCGGTGTCATGACCGCCCCCGTGTTCGTGGCCGACTCCCTGGCGGGGGCGGCCGTGGGGGACCGGATCGTGCTGGACGGGCCGGAGGGACGGCACGCGGTGTCCGTACGGCGGCTGCGCGTCGGTGAGCCCGTCGTCCTGACGGACGGCCACGGTGCGGGCGTGTACGGCGCTGTGGCGGCCGTCGAGGGCAAGGACCGGCTGCTGGTCGAGGTCGCCGAGGTGCGCCGGGAGACGGCGCCCAGCCCGCGGATCACCGTCGTCCAGGCGCTGCCGAAGGGCGACCGCGGCGAGGTGGCCGTGGAGACCATGACGGAGACGGGCGTCGACGCCGTCGTGCCGTGGGCCGCCGCGCGCTGCATCACCCAGTGGAAGGGCGAGCGCGGCCTGAAGGCGCTCGGTAAGTGGCGGTCGACGGCCCGCGAGGCGGGCAAGCAGTCCCGTCGGCTGACCTTCCCCGAGGTCACGGACGCGATGACGACCAAACAGGTTGCTCGACTTCTCGCCGAAGCCGATTTCGCGGCCGTGCTGCACGAGGAGGGCAGTGAGCCCCTGGCCATGGCCGAACTGCCGGGCGAGGGGGAGATCGTGCTGGTCGTGGGGCCGGAAGGGGGCGTGTCCGCAGAGGAGTTGGCCGCCTTCGCCGAGTCCGGCGCGCGGCCCTACCGGCTGGGCCCGGGCGTGCTGCGCACCTCCACGGCCGGAACGGTCGCCGCCGCACTGCTCCTGGGGCGTACGGGCCGCTGGAGTTAGGGCACCCATTTCTGGGCTCGGTTCTCCCCCGGCCACACCCATTTTTGGGCTCGGTTCTCCCCCGGCCACCGCTGGGAGGTGCCCCCGCCGGGGCGCTGAAGCCCGCGTCGGCGGTCGACCGTGCTCGGCCCTTCGCGCGGCGGGTAGCGGCGGAAACCCGAGGCCACTCACACTGGCCGAGGACGGTCTTCCGGTTCGCCACCCGCGGTGGGAACCTGTCGCCCATGGGGGTATTGAGCCAGGTACGGCAGGGACGGGCCCTTCCGGCCCTCGCGGCGGCGCTCGCGGTGGCCGTCGCGGTGACGGGATGTGAGCCCAGGGACGGCGGCGGGGTCAGCTCCATCAGTGTCGCGGTCACCACGGATCGGGTCGCCTCGCGCGCCCTGGAGAAGGGCGGGGTCGGTGTCCGCTGGCTGACCTGCACCGCGGACCTCAAGAGCGACCGTACGGTGGGAGCTTCGGCCTCCGGTGAGTCGCGCCGGACGGGCCGGACGGACGCGACGGTCAACTGCCGCGGCAGGACCGAGAACGACAAGGACATCAAGGTCACCGGCAAGGTCACCTATGTGCGCGAGAACCACTGCGTGCGGGGCGACTTGACGGGCAAGGTGGACGGTCGGAAGGTGTTCGAGGCGAAGGTGATCGGGGAGTGCGACGGCGGCGGCCGGGAGACCGAGCGCCCCGGGCCCACCCGCAGTCACCCCTGGCACCACCGGACCACGGCCGGGAGCGGAACACAGGGCAAGTAGGGCTCGTGCGCCCCGTCGGCGGGGCATCCCGGTACCATCCGGTCCGTACCAGCCGACGATCCGTAAGGAGCCACCGGTGGCGGGAGAACCGCAGGCCGACTGCCTGTTCTGCAAGATTGTCTCGGGGGAGGTGCCGGCCACGGTCGTCCGGGAGACCGAGACCACGGTCGCCTTCCGCGATATAAACCCCCAGGCGCCGACGCACGTACTGGTGATCCCCAAGGTGCACTACCCGGACGCCGCCACGCTCGCGGCGGCCGAGCCGCAGATCGCCGCGGACGTACTGCGCGAGACGGGCGTCGTCGCCGCCGACGAGAAGATCGACGGCAGTGGTTTCCGCGTGGTGTTCAACACCGGCTCGGGAGCCGGGCAGACCGTCTTCCATGCCCATGCCCATGTCCTCGGCGGCCGGGGCTTCAACTGGCCCCCCGGATAGTCCCTTGTCCGCACGTGAACTGATCGTCCTCGGGACCGCCAGCCAGGTGCCGACCCGGCACCGCAACCACAACGGCTATCTGCTGCGCTGGGACGGCGAGGGCATCCTCTTCGACCCCGGCGAGGGCACCCAGCGCCAGATGGTGCGGGCCGGAGTCTCCGCGCATGACATCGACCGCATCTGTGTCACGCACTTCCACGGGGACCACTCGCTGGGGCTCGCCGGGGTGATCCAGCGGATCAACCTGGACCGGGTGCCGCATCCGGTGACCGCGCACTATCCGGCGAGCGGGCAGCGCTTCTTCGAACGACTGAGCTACGCCACCGCCTATCGGGAGACGGTGGTGCTGGCCCAGCAGCCCGTCAGCGGCGAGGGCGGGGTGCTGGCCGACACCCCCGCGTACACCCTGGAGGCGGCCCGGCTCTCGCACCCCGTCGAGTCGTACGGCTACCGGCTCACCGAGCCGGACGGCCGCCGCATGCTGCCCGAGCGGCTGGCGGCGTACGGCATCCGCGGCCCGGAGATCGGCCGGCTCCAGCGGGAGGGGGTGCTGGAGTGGGACGGGCACACGATCGCGCTCGAGGAGGTCAGCGAGGTGCGGCGGGGGCAGAGCTTCGCCTTCGTCATGGACACCCGGCTGTGCGACGGCGCGCATGCGCTGGCGCGGGGGTGCGATCTGCTGGTGATCGAGTCGACCTTCCTGGACGAGGACGAGCCGCTGGCCGTCGAGTACGGGCATCTGACGGCCGGGCAGGCGGCCCGGCTCGCGGCCGGTGCGGGGGTGCGCCATCTGGTCCTGACGCACTTCTCGCAGCGGTACGGGGATCCGGCGGAGTTCGAGCGGCAGGCGCGGGCGGCGGGGTTCCCGGGTGAGCTCACGATCGCCCAGGACCTGATGAGCGTGGAGCTGCCCAGGCGGCGCTGAGGCCGGGTGATGCCAGGTGAGGCCGGGACGGGCAGGCGGCGCCGGGCGGCCGACGCCGCGCTGTCAGAGCGATCGTGCACACTGGCGGCACCTGAATCCGACGGCGAAAACCGGCGAAACTCGACGAGAAGACGACGATGAACGGCGCGTCACGACAGACCGGCACGACCTGGGAGCACACGGTGATGGCACACGACGGCGACAAGCTCGCGGCGGGCTGCCCCCTCCTCGACCCGCTCGCGGCCGTTCGCGAGCCCGGCGACCCGGCGCGCGATGTGTATCTCACCGGCACCGTCTTCCTCGACATCATCTTCACCGGTCTGGACTCCGCCCCCGTCCGCGGCACCGAGTCCTGGGCCCGCGGTATGGGCTCCAGCCCCGGCGGCGTCGCCAATATGGCCACCGCCCTGGCCCGGCTGGGCCTGCGCACCTCGCTCGCCGCGGCCTTCGGCGACGACCACTACGGGGACTACTGCCGGGATGCGCTGGACCGCGGCGAGGGCATCGATCTGTCGCTGTCCCGTACGATCCCCGGCTGGCACTCCCCGGTGACGGTCTCCATGGCCTACGAGGGCGAGCGCACGATGGTCTCCCACGGCCATGAGGCGCCGCCGCCCGAGGAGCCCGCCCCCAGCTGCCCGCCCCCGGCCCGCGCCGCCATCGCCTCCCTGGTGCCCGGCCGCCGCGAGGAGTGGGTCGCCGAGGCCGCCCGCCAGGGCAGCCGGATCTTCGCCGACGTCGGCTGGGACGACACCGGCCGCTGGGACCCGTCCGACCTCGCCGATCTTGAGCACTGCGAGGCGTTCCTGCCCAACGCCGTCGAGGCGATGCGCTACACCCGCACCGACTGCCCGCGCGCCGCCGCCCGCGCGCTGGCCGACCGGGTGCCGCTCGCCGTCGTCACGCTGGGCTCCGAGGGGGCGTACGCGGTCGACGGCCGCACCGGCGAGACGGCAGAGGTGCCCGGGATCGCCGTGGAGGCCCTGGACCCGACCGGCGCCGGGGACGTCTTCGTCGCGGGCTTCGTCACCGGCACGCTCGCCGACTGGCCGCTCGCCGACCGGCTGGCCTTCGCCGGGCTGACCGCTGCCCTGTCGGTGCAGGAGTTCGGCGGCTCGCTGTCCGCGCCCGGCTGGGTGGAGATCGCGGCCTGGTGGCAGCACGCCCGCGCCTACGACGACCAGCCGCTGCGCCGCTATGCGTTCCTCGACCGGATACTGCCCACCGCTGCCCGGGGCGGCCCGCTCCGCCGCGCGGTTCCCACCATCGGCTTCCGCCGCGGGTAGGGGTGGGCCCCGGCTCCCACCCCCATCCGCCGCGGTGGAGGCGCCCGCCGCGCCACCGCACGCTGGTTCGCGTCACCGATGTGCCGGGGCGCGGGGTCCCTTCAGCGACCCTCCTGACACCGCCCCGCGCCATCGCGCATCCGGCGCACCCCATCCGCCCGGCGCCGGCCACGGGCGCTTCGCGGGGGCGGCGGGGGCCGGGTCAGGGGGCCGGCGGTGGGGCCTCAGATGCTGGTGGGCGGTGTGATGAGCGGCATGGAGTAAAAGCACTCGGGTCTTGTCGGTGCTCCGTCGTACTCTTGTAGTCCTAGGTTGTCGAGCAGCGAGAACCCTTGTCGCAGGAGGTAGAAGCAGGCCCGAGAGCCGGCCCATGACGCAACCAACCACAGCACCGCAGGCGCATGCGCAGTTCACGGTTCCGACCAAGCACCCGATGGTCATGGTCCTGGGATCAGGTGACTCGCTGCTGCGTGTGATCGAAAAGGCGTTCCCGGCGACCGACATCCATGTCCGGGGCAACGAAGTCAGCGCGACCGGGGACGCGCGGGAAGTCGCCCTGGTGCAGCGTCTCTTCGATGAGATGATGCTGGTGCTCCGCACCGGTCAACCTATGACGGAGGATGCGGTGGAGCGCTCGATCTCCATGCTGCGCGCGGCTGAGAGGGGCGAGGGCGGAGCGGAGGAGACGCCCGCCGAGGTGCTCACCCAGAACATCCTGTCCAACCGCGGCCGCACGATCCGCCCCAAGACGCTCAACCAGAAGCGGTATGTCGACGCGATCGACAAGCACACCGTCGTCTTCGGTATCGGCCCCGCCGGCACCGGCAAGACCTATCTGGCCATGGCCAAGGCGGTTCAGGCGCTCCAGTCCAAGCAGGTCAACCGGATCATCCTGACCCGTCCGGCGGTCGAGGCGGGTGAGCGGCTCGGCTTCCTGCCCGGCACGCTCTACGAGAAGATCGACCCGTATCTGCGGCCGCTGTACGACGCGCTGCACGACATGCTCGACCCCGACTCGATTCCGCGTCTGATGGCCGCGGGCACCATCGAGGTCGCTCCGCTGGCGTATATGCGCGGTCGTACGCTCAATGACGCGTTCATCATTCTGGACGAGGCGCAGAACACGAACCCCGAGCAGATGAAGATGTTCCTCACCCGGCTCGGCTTCGACTCCAAGATCGTCATCACGGGTGATGTCACCCAGGTCGACCTCCCGGGCGGGACCAAGAGTGGTCTGCGCCAGGTGCGGGAGATCCTGGAGGGCGTCGATGACGTCCACTTCTCCATGCTCACCAGCAAGGACGTGGTCCGGCACAAGCTGGTCGGCCGTATTGTCGACGCGTACGAGCAGTACGACAGCCGCAACGGAAAGTAAGACAAAACACCCCATGGCGATCGACGTCAACAACGAATCCGGTACCGACATCGACGAACGGGCGGTGCTGGACGTCGCCCGCTACGCCCTGGCCCGGATGCGTATCCACCCGCTCTCCGAGCTCTCGGTGATCGTCGTCGACGCCGACGCCATGGAGCAGCTTCATATCCAGTGGATGGATCTGCCGGGGCCGACCGATGTCATGTCCTTCCCGATGGACGAGCTGCGCCCGCCCGCCAAGGACGACGAGGAGCCCCCACAGGGTCTCCTCGGTGACATCGTGCTCTGCCCCGAGGTGGCCAAGAAGCAGGGGGAGGAGGCGCCGACCGGACACTCCATGGACGAGGAGCTCCAACTGCTCACCGTCCACGGCGTCCTTCACCTCCTGGGCTACGACCACGAGGAGCCGGACGAGCGCGCCGAGATGTTCGGGCTGCAGGCCGCGATCATCGACGGCTGGCGCGCCGAGCAAGGTCTGACCGGTCCCTCCCCGGCCCCCACCACCCGATGACCGGGCAGCTCGTCACGGCGGCCATTTTGCTGGTCGTCGTCGCCTGGCTGGCGGCGTGCGCCGAGGCGGGGCTCGCCCGCACCACCCGGTTCCGCGCCGAGGAGGCCGTGCGCTCCGGGCGGCGGGGCGCGGCCAAGCTGATGCAGGTCGCCGAGGACCCCACCCGTTATCTCAATGTGGCGCTGCTGGTCCGGGTCGCCTGCGAGGTGGCGGCGGGCGCCGTCGTCACCTATGCCTGTCTGCGCGAGTTCCACGAGACCTGGAAGGCGCTGACCGTCGCGATCGGCGTGATGGTCCTGGTCTCGTACGTCGCCGTCGGCGTCTCGCCGCGCACCATCGGCGCCCAGCATCCGCTCAACACGGCGACCGCCGCGGCCTATGTGCTGATCCCGCTGGCCCGGATCATGGGCCCGATCCCCCCGCTGCTGATCCTCATCGGTAATGCGCTCACGCCCGGCAAGGGCTTCCGCAAGGGCCCCTTCGCCTCCGAGGCGGAGCTGCGCGCGCTGGTCGACCTCGCCGAGAAGGAGTCGCTGATCGAGGACGAGGAGCGGCGCATGGTCCACTCCGTCTTCGAGCTCGGTGACACCCTGGTGCGCGAGGTCATGGTGCCGCGCACCGACCTCGTCGCGATCGAGCGCTTCAAGACCATCCGGCAGGCCCTCACCCTCGCGCTGCGTTCCGGCTTCTCCCGGATCCCGGTCACCGGGGAGAACGAGGACGACATCGTGGGGATCGTCTACCTCAAGGACCTGGTCCGCAAAACGCATATCAACCGGGACGCCGAGTCCGAGCTGGTCTCCACCACCATGCGGCCGGCCACCTTCGTCCCCGACACCAAGAACGCGGGCGATCTGCTGCGCGAGATGCAGCGGGAGCGCAACCACGTCGCCGTCGTCATCGACGAGTACGGCGGCACGGCCGGCATCGTCACCATCGAGGACATCCTCGAGGAGATCGTCGGCGAGATCACCGATGAGTACGACCGCGAACTGCCGCCCGTCCAGGACCTGGGCGACGGCACCCACCGCGTCACCGCCCGGCTCGGTCTCGGCGACCTCGGTGAGCTGTACGGGACGGCTCTGGAGGACGAGGACGTCGAGACGGTCGGCGGGCTGCTCGCCAAGGCGCTGGGCCGGGTGCCGATCGCGGGCGCCACGGCCGAGGTCGAGATCCCCGAGGGCGGCACCGACCCATCCCTCAAGGCCTTGCGGCTGACCGCCGAATCCCCGGCGGGCCGCCGCAACCGCATTGTGACGGTGCACGTCGAGCCGGTCCGGGAGACCGCCGCGGCCGAGTCGTAGGCCGGCGCACAAGACCCTCAGCGCGGCCCCGCCCCTCACCGGGCGGGGCCGCGTCGTCGTTGCCGTACCACCGTTGCCGCCCGCCCAGGCGCGGCGTCTGCCTGCGCGGATGCGCCTTACCACGCCCGCGCGTAATCGCGCGCGGTATGGCGCTGCGCCATCCGAGTGGAATCGCTGTCCGTGCCCTGGCCCATCTGATGTAGTCCCCTGCTTACTTGCAGATACCGACTGGTGGGTCGCCCATACCTCTGTCGGGGGACAACCGGCTTGTCTACTTGACGTAGACAGTCGGCTGTATGGGCACCCCCGCGCAGAGGCCATGGCTCCGCGCGGCGTACGTCGTGCGGAGCCGGGCGGCTCATCCCATCCGCAGTCCGGAAGGGGCCGCTCTCATGGCTACACCAACCACCACCACGCTCACCGTCACCCCGAATCCGGCGGAGTGCGGCGAAACGGTGACGCTGACCGCGACCGTGACCCCCGCACCTCCCGACGGCGAGACGGTCGACTTCATCATCAGCGCCGACGGACCGGTGCTGACCGGAACCCTGACCGGCGGCCAGGCCAGCGTCACGATCAGCAACCTGAGCGTGGGCAGTCACGCCGCCGCGGCCTTCTATCCGGGCGACGGGACCTTCGACCCGTCGAGCTCGTCCTTCGTACCGATCACGGTGGTTCCGGCGGCCACAACGACGACCGTCACGTCGATTACGCCGGCTTCGCCGGTGTGCGGTGAGCCGGTGCAGGTGTGCGCGCAGGTGTCGGTGAACGGGCCGGGCACGTGTCAGCCGTCGGGGCAGGTGCAGTTCGTGTTCACCGGTGGCCCGACGGTGTTCGGGACGTTGGACAACGCCGGGGTGGCCTGCGTGACCGTCAATCTGAGCGCGGGCACCTACCCGTTCACGGTCACGTACCCGGGCACCACCGGGACGGGGACCTCGCAGACCACCGGAACGGTCACGGTGGCTCAGGGGTCGTCGACGACGGTGTTCTCCTCGCCGACGGTGTCGCCGGTGTGTGGTGACACGGTGCAGTTGTGTGCGCAGGTGACGGTGGACTCGCCGAGTACCTGTTCGGTGACGCCGGGGACGGTGACGTTCGTGGTGGCCGGTGGTCCGACGCTGACGGCGAACGTGGACGGGTCGGGTCAGGCGTGTGTGTCGACGAGTGCGATTCCGGTGGGGACGCATGCGGTGACGGCCACGTACTCGGGGAACACGGATATCGCGGGTTCCGCGGGCACCGGTTCGGTGACGGTGGGTCAGGGGTCGTCGACGACGGTGTTCTCCTCGCCGACGGTGTCGCCGGTGTGTGGTGATGCGGTGCAGTTGTGTGCGCAGGTGACCTCGTCGAGTTCGTGTCCGGTGTCGCCGGGGACGGTGACGTTCGTGGTGGCGGGTGGTCCGACGCTGACGGCGAACGTGGACGGGTCGGGTCAGGCGTGTGTGACGACGAGTGCGATTCCGGTGGGGACGCATGCGGTGACGGCCACCTACTCGGGGAACACCGACATCGCGGGTTCCGCGGACACCGGTTCGGTGACGGTGGGTCAGGGGTCGTCGACGACGGTGTTCTCCTCGCCGACGGTGTCGCCGGTGTGTGGTGATGCGGTGCAGTTGTGTGCGCAGGTGACCTCGTCGAGTTCGTGTCCGGTGTCGCCGGGGACGGTGACGTTCGTGGTGGCGGGTGGTCCGACGCTGACGGCGAACGTGGACGGGTCGGGTCAGGCGTGTGTGACGACGAGTGCGATCCCGGTGGGGACGCATGCGGTGACGGCCACCTACTCGGGGAACACCGACATCGCGGGTTCCGCGGGCACCGGTTCGGTGACGGTGGGCCAGGCGCCCTCGACGACGACGGTCACGGCCACGCCGAACCCAGCGGGGTGCGGCCAGCCGGTGATCCTGTGCGCCCATGTGGCCACGTCGAGTTCGTGTCCGCTGACGCCGGGGACGGTGACGTTCGTGGTGTCGGGTGGTCCGACGCTGACGGCGAACGTCGACGCTGCCGGTAACGCCTGCGTGTCCACCAGCGCCATCCCGGTGGGGACGCATACGGTGACCGCCACCTACTCCGGGAGCACCGGCGTCGCGGGCTCGACGGGCAACACCACGGTCACCGTGAACCAGGCGAGCTCCGCGACGGCCTTGACCATTTCGCCCAGCACGGCCGTGTGCAGCGGACCGGTGCAGTTGTGCGCGCAGGTGACCTCGTCGTGTCCGGTGACGCCGGGCACGGTCACGTTCGTGATCACGGGCGGTCCGACGCTGACCGCGCCGGTCAACGCCGGCGGCCAGGCGTGCGTGACGACCACCGCCGCCGGCGTGGGTCCGCACGCGGTGACGGCCACGTACTCGGGCAACACCGGCGTCGCGGGCTCGTCGGCCAGCGGTTCGTTCACCGTGATCAAAGCGAACACCACCACGACGCTCACCTCCTCGCCCAACCCGTCCACCCCCGGCCAGACGGTGACCTTCACCGCCACCGTGGCCGCGGTGCCTCCGGCCACGGGCACCCCGACCGGGACCGTGACGTTCACGATCAGCGGTGGTCCCACCCTCACCGGGACGCTCAACGGCTCCGGAGTGGCGACGGCCAGCACCAACGCGCTCACCGCCGGCCCGCACACGGTCACCGCCACGTACAACGGCGACACGTGCTTCAACACCTCGACGTCCAACACGATCACCCAGAACGTGGGCACGGCGACGAACACGACCGTCACCGCCACCCCGGCCGTCATCCGGCTGCGGTTCAACGGCACCCTGGTCATCCCGACCCTGAGCGCGACGCTGAGGGACGCGTCGAACAACCCCATCCCCGGCCGGACCATCACCTTCGTCGCCAATAGCGCTCTGGGCCCGATCCCGCTGGGCAGCGCGACCACCAACGCCAGCGGAACGGCGACCCTCACCAACGTCACCGTCCCGCCGACCGTGCTCACCGCCTCGACCTACACCGCCTCGTTCGCGGGCGCTCCGGGGCTGAGCCCGTCGTCGGGTTCGGCAGCGCTGACCTTCCAGCCGGCGCCGCCCATCCCGTAAGGACACATCGGTAGGGCTCACCCCAGGTGCCCGCGCCGGACCGCAGCTCAGCGGCCCGGCGCGGGCCTCCGCGCGTCCGACGGCAGGGCGCGCAGCCCGGCGCGCGCCGTGATGCCCAGCTTCGGGAAGATCTTGTAGAGGTGATAGCCGACGGTGCGCGGGCTCAGGCCCAGCCGCGCGCCGATCTCACGGTTGGTCAGCCCGTCCGCCGCCATCCGGCCACCTCCAGCTCCCGCCCGGTGAGCCGGGCGGCGGCCTCGTCACCGCCGCGTCGCGCCGAACCACCGGCCGCACGCAGCTCGCCGCGGGCCCGGTCCCGCCAGACCTCCGCACCGAGCCCTTCGAACAGGTCCACCGCCAGCCGCAGAGGGCGCCTGGCCTCCCCCGGCCGCCAGCCGCGGCGCAGGCGTGTTCGGCACCGGCCCGGGTCAGGCCCAGCTCGCACTCCAGCCCCGCGAGCCACACCATCGGCAGGGCGAGCAGCGCGAGCGTGCCCGAGGAGTGGATCTGTTCGCACGCGGCCGGCGCGAACTCCCGGGCGCTATGCGGCGTGGGACCGTCCCGGGTGATCACCAGCGGCCACAGCCAGCGGTGCACACCGCTCGTCCCGAGCTCGTCCGGGCCCTCCCTCAGCAGGCGCCACGGGTCGGCCCCCGACGCCGCCGGATCCGAAGGCGTCCGCGCTTCCGGGTCCTCAGCCCGAGCGCCACCGCCACCGCGATCACCGCGACGACCGCCGCGTCGACGCCGAGCCCCAGCCTGATGCCGCCCAGCGTCGACTCGGCGAAGCCCGCTCCGCCGTCGCGCAGCGAGGCCATGTGCGCGGAGGCGAGCGCGCCGAGCAGCGGGATGCCGACGGTGACGCCCACCTGCTGGGAGCTGGTCACCAGACCGGTGGCCAGGCCCTGCTCATGGTCCGGCAGCCCGGAGGTCGCGATCACGCCATACGAGATGATCACCCACAGATGCGCGACGCTGGCCAGGCTCACCGCGGCCACGGCCAGCCAGGCGCCGCCGGTGGCGCTCTTGCCCAGCCCCAGCAGTGCCGCCGTGAACGCCGCCTGGGCCAGCAGCGAGCCGATCAGCGTGGGACGGACGCCGAAGCGGCCGATCACCCGGGGCGCGATCACGCCCGCTCCCGCCGACAGCACCCCCTGGACGCCGAAGACCAGGCCGGTCGTCAGCGACGACAGCTTCAGCACCTCCTGCAGATACAGCGTCAGCAGGAAGACGACCGAGCTCATCATCGCGAACGTGGTCAGCCCGGCCAGGTTGCCCCAGGCCACGGTGGAGCGGCGCAGCATCGGCAGCGACACCAGCGGCTCGGCCGCCCGCGACTCCACCACGGTGAACACCGCGAGCAGCAGGACGCCGCCGACCAGCGCGAAGAGGACATCGGCGCCGCCGAAGCCGCGCTCGGCGGCCGTCGACAGGGCGTAGATCACCCCGAGCAGCCCGCCGGTCACGGTCACCGCGCCCGGCACGTCCAGGCGCGGCCGCCGCGGGTGGCGGGACTCGGCCAGCAGCGCCGGCGCGGCGGCCAGCACCAGGGCGCCCGCGGCGGTGAGCAGCCCCATGGTGGAACGCCAGCCGAGCGTGTCGGTCATACCCCCGCCCAGCACCATCCCGATGGTGAAGCCCAGCGACAACAGGGTGCCGCTGATCCCCAGCGCACGCTCCCGCCGCGGGCCCTCGGGGAAGGTCGTGGTGAGCAGCGACATACCGGTCGGCACGACGGCCGCCGCGCCCAGGCCCTGCGCGGCCCGGCCCACCAGGAACGAGGCCGGGTCCCAGGCGAGCGTGGTCAGCAGCGACGCCACCGTGAACAGGGCGAGACCGGTGAGGAACAGCCTGCGGCGCCCATAGAGGTCGGCCACCCGGCCGAAGAACAGCAGAAAGCCGCCGGAGGGCAGGGCGAAGGCGGTGACCGCCCACTGGAGGTCGGCCTGTTCCATGCCCAGATTCCTGCCGAGGACGGGCAGCGCCACATTCAGGATCGAGAAGTCGAGCGCGACGATGAACTGCGCGGCGCACAGCACCAGCAGGACCAGCCTGGCGCGGCCGGTCAGCCGAGCGGGGGAGGGGCCGGCGGACGGTGCGGAAGAAGGCGGTGCGGCACCGCCACGAACGGAGGAAGGAGGGACGGAAGGGGAATCGATCGCCATGATCCATAGGTTCAGGTGACTCAAGGAGGCGTGGGGAGCGGGAACTTATCCTGGTGGCCGGACCACCACGCAGCACGGACAGGGGGACATGTGCCAGAGGCCGTCGAGACCACCACCGTCGCCACCAAGCCGCGGCGCCGGCAGGAGCTGCGCGACTTCCTGATGAGCCGTCGGGCCCGGGTCAGCCCGGCCGACGCCGGTCTGCCGGACGGCGGGGGCCGCCGCCGTACGCCGGGGCTGCGCCGTGAGGAGGTCGCGGTGCTGGCCGGGGTGGGCGCGTCCTGGTACCAGTGGCTGGAGCAGGGCCGGGACATCACCGTCTCCCCGCAGGTGCTGGACGCCGTGGGGCGGGTGCTCAGGCTGAGCGACACCGAGCGCCGCCATCTGTACGTCCTGGCCGGGCTCAATCCGCCGCTGCCCCGGCCCGAGTACGACCCCGGCTATCTGTGCGACGGGCTCCGGCGGCTGATCGACGGCTGGATGCCCTTCCCGGCCCACATCATGGACCGCTACTGGAACGTGATCGCCTACAACGACGCGGCGGCTCTGGTGCTGGGCTTCCGCCCCGCAAACCCCGAGAACTGCCTCGTCACCTTCTTCACCGACCCCGTCTACCGGGCCCGCGCCACGAGCTGGGAGCAGACCGCCCCCTGGGTCGTCGCCCAGTACCGGGCCGCCTGCTCCGACTACCCCGACGACGAGGGCTTCGCGGCAGTGGTCCGGGAGGCGTCCGAGGCGAGCCCGGAGTTCGCCGAGCTGTGGGCACGTGGCGATGTGCGGCCCGGTGGCCAGCTGACCAAGGAGCTGGAGCATCCGCTGGTCGGCGCGCTGTTCTTCGAGTCCACCCTGCTGCGCATCCCCGCCCGCCCGGATCTGGCGATCGTGCTGCACAACCCGGTGCCTGACACGGACACGGCAGCGAAGCTGGAGCGGCTGACCTCACCGGAGGGGCGGCGCGACGGGATGTACTCGATCGCGGGATGACCCGGGCCCGCCACGGCCCCCTCCGGCGGAACGGCCGGGTCAGTGCCGCGCATATGCTCATACGCATGAGCGAAGCAGCGCAGCTGGACCCCGAAGACCGCAAGATCATCACGCTGGCCCGTTCGGCGCGGGCCCGTAACGCTGCGACGGAGGGCGCCGCCGTACGCGACGAGACGGGGCGCACCTATGTCGCCGGCACCGTCGACCTCGACTCGCTGAAGCTGAGCGCGCTGCGGACCGCCGTGGCGATGGCCGTCGCGAGCGGCGCGAAGTCGCTGGAGGCCGCGGCCGTTGTGACCGAGGCCGAGACCGCGTCCGAGGAGGACCGCGCGGCCGTACGGGACCTGGGCGGCGCCGGAACGCCGATCCTGGTCGTCGCCCCGGACGGCACCCTGCGGGCCACGCTCCCGGCCTGAGCACCGGGCCCAGGGGCCATCGGGTCAGCGGGGACGT
Source organism: Streptomyces sp. NPDC005266 (assembly GCF_040607655.1). Taxonomy (NCBI): domain Bacteria; kingdom Bacillati; phylum Actinomycetota; class Actinomycetes; order Kitasatosporales; family Streptomycetaceae; genus Streptomyces; species Streptomyces sp. NPDC005266. The sequence goes on along the minus strand of NZ_JBEXHC010000013.1, from coordinate 51,145 downwards.
CCCCACTGGCCGCCCCCTCCGTGGTCAGCGGGAACGTCCCCGCTGGCCGCCCTCCGGCCGTCCCCGCTGGCCGCCCGCTGGCCGCCCTCCGACCGCTCCCGCTGGCCGCCCGCTGGCCGCCCTCCGACCGCTCCCGCTGACCGCGTCCCCGCCCGCGCGACCGGCCTGCGGATCCGGACCGGAGCAGTGGTCCGAACTGGGCGGGCCATCGGGGAGAATAGGCGCCATGACTGCCCGTACCTCCCCGTCCCCGTCCGAGCCTCGGGAGACCCCGCACCGCTCGGGCTTCGCCTGCTTCGTCGGCCGTCCCAACGCGGGCAAGTCGACCCTGACCAACGCGCTGGTGGGGACGAAGGTCGCGATCACCTCCAGCCGTCCCCAGACCACCCGCCACACCGTCCGCGGCATCGTGCACCGGCCCGACGCACAGCTCGTGCTCGTCGACACCCCCGGTCTGCACAAGCCGCGCACCCTGCTCGGTGAGCGCCTCAACGATGTCGTCCGCACCACCTGGGCCGAGGTGGACGTCATCGGCTTCTGCCTCCCCGCCGACCAGAAGCTGGGCCCCGGTGACCGCTATATCGCCACCGAGCTGGCCGGGATCAAGAAGACTCCCAAGGTCGCGATCGTCACCAAGACCGATCTGGTCGAGCCCGAGCAGCTGGCCCAGCAACTGCTGGCCATCGACCGGCTCGGCGAGGAGCTGGGTATCGAGTGGGCCGAGATCGTCCCGGTCTCGGCGGTGGGGGACCAGCAGGTGGACCTGCTGGCGGACCTGCTGGTGCCCCTCCTCCCCGAGGGCCCGGCGCTCTACCCCGAGGGTGATCTCACCGACGAGCCCGAGCAGGTCATGGTCGCCGAGCTGATCCGCGAGGCCGCGCTGGAGGGCGTACGGGACGAGCTGCCGCACTCCATCGCGGTGGTGGTCGAGGAGATGCTCCCCCGCGAGGACCGCCCCGCGGACAAGCCGCTCCTCGACATCCACGCCAACCTCTACATCGAGCGCCCCAGCCAGAAGGGCATCGTCATCGGCCCCAAGGGGCGGCGCCTGAAGGACGTGGGCACCAAGTCCCGCAAACACATCGAGGCCCTGCTCGGCACCCCGGTCTTCCTCGACCTCCACGTCAAGGTGGCCAAGGACTGGCAGCGCGATCCGAAGCAGCTCCGCAAGCTGGGCTTCTGAGCCCGGCGAGTGGCCCTTACGCGCCCTCCTTGAGGACGGTGCGGATCAGCTCGCGCTGGGCGTCGCTCAGGTGGGGGTCGGCGGCGTGGACGGTGCGGCCGTCGACGGTGATCTCGTAGTGGAAGCCGTCGGGGACGCCGCGGGTGGCGGCGGTGTGCCCGGTTTCGACGGCCTGGTGGGCCAGGGCGGCCAGATGGGTGGCGTCGGGCCGGCTGTCCGTGTCCAGCTCGGCCCGGCGCTCGATTCCGGCGAATCCGCCGGAGCGGGTGACGGAGATACGCATGGCTCCATCACTACCCGAAGGCGGCGCCTAGCGCGCGCCCACTCGGGCGCGCAGGTCGGTGATGCCCACTCCCGCCCATGCGTCCAGCACCGCCGAGTGTTCCTCGCCCTCGCCGTAGCGGGAGTGCGCCGCGGCCACCGTCAGCTCGGCGAAGTCGGTGAACTCGGCGTCCGAGGCCAGGTCGCCGCCGGTCAGCACGTCGTACCAGATCTGCCCGGCACGCTCCCAGGCGTTGCCGCCGAGGGCGGTGGCGGCGAGGTAGAAGGCGTGGTTGGGGATGCCGGAATTGATGTGGACGCCGCCGTTGTCGCGTGAGGTGTGGACGTAGCCGTCCATCGTGCCGGGCTGCGGGTCCTTGCCGAGGACGTCGTCGTCGTACGCCGTGCCCGGCGCCTTCATCGAGCGCAGCGCCACGCCGGTGACCCGCTCCGCCAGCAGCCCGGCGCCGATCAGCCAGTCGGCCTTCTCGGCGCTCTGGCCGAGCACGTGCTGCTTGACGAGCGAGCCGAAGACATCGGACATCGACTCGTTGAGCGCCCCGGACTGGCCGAAGTACTCCAGATTGGCGGTGTACTGGGTGACGCCGTGGGTCAGCTCGTGGGCCATCACATCGACCGGGATGGTGAAGTCGAGGAAGATCTCGCCGTCCCCGTCGCCGAAGACCATCTGCTCGCCGTCCCAGAACGCGTTGTTGTACTCCCGGCTGTAGTGGACGCTCGCGTCCAGCGCCAGGCCCGCGTCATCGATCGAGCGCCGGCCGTATGCCTTGAGGAACAGCTCGAAGGTCGCCCCCAGCCCGTCGTACGCGCGGTTGACCGACGCGTCCCGGCCCGCCTGGCCGCCCTCGCCGCGCACCTTCTTCCCCGGCAGCCGGGTCTCGTGCTTGGCGTCGTAGATCGTGCGCCGGGGCTTGTCCGAGGGCGCGGCCGACGGGACGGCGCCGGTGACGCCGCGGACGGTGGTGATCCGGCGCCGGGTGCGCTCCAGCGCGTCCCGCTCCAGGGTGCGGCGGGCGGGCTCGGCCACGGCGGGGTCCTCGGCATGGGACAGTTTGTCGAGGACATGCGGCGGCACGATGGTGCAGAAGGCACGGTGGCGGTGGCTGCGGGCATGCGTGTGGGCATTCACGTTGGCGTCCATGGCAGGCAATGTGGCATCGAGTGAATCCCTTGTCACGCCTTGCGGTCACGATTGCTGATATCGAGTGGTAGATGTGTATTCCTCCGCGCGCCGTGTTCCGGTCCGCATAGTGATATGGATCCGCCCGGCCCCGGAGGTATCGGTTAGGCTGCTGCCCATCATGCGTTTCGGGCTGCTTCTCCTTAGCTGCCGCGGCGAGGGCCTGTAGTCGTAGGCCGACCCCCTCCCCGCGGAGTTCGGCGTTGCGGTGATCACGCCCCGTCGGCCGCCCACTGGACACCCCTACAGCGGATCGTCCAACGGATACGAGGAGCCCCGCACACCATGACCACCTCCGCTACGCCCGGCAATTCCGTCGGCCGGCCCACGCCCATCACCGCCGCCACCGTCGCCCAGCGTCCGTCCGGGATGCCGATCCACAAGTACGGCCCCTACGACGCCGTCGAGATCCCGGACCGCACCTGGCCGAACAACCGCATCACCGTGGCGCCGCGCTGGCTGTCCACCGATCTGCGGGACGGCAACCAGGCGCTGATCGACCCGATGTCCCCCGCCCGTAAGCGCGAGATGTTCGATCTGCTGGTACGCATGGGCTACAAGGAGATCGAGGTCGGCTTCCCCTCCTCCGGCCAGACCGACTTCGACTTCGTGCGGTCGATCATCGAGGAGGGCGCGATCCCCGAGGACGTGACGATCTCCGTCCTCACCCAGGCGCGCGAGGAGCTGATCGAGCGCACCGTCGAGTCGCTGCGCGGCGCGCACCGGGCCACCGTGCACCTGTACAACGCCACCGCCCCCACCTTCCGCCGGGTCGTCTTCCGGGGGACGAAGGAGCAGGTCAAGCAGATCGCGGTGGACGGCACCCGGCTGGTGGTGGAGTACGCCGACAAGATCCTGGGCGACGAGACGGCCTTCGGCTACCAGTACAGCCCGGAGATCTTCACCGACACCGAGCTGGACTTCGCGCTGGAGGTCTGCGAGGGCGTCATGGACGTCTGGCAGCCGGAGGACGGCCGCGAGATCATCCTGAATCTGCCGGCCACCGTCGAGCGCTCGACCCCGTCCACGCACGCGGACCGCTTCGAGTGGATGTCGCGCCACCTGTCCCGGCGCGAGCACGTCTGTCTGTCCGTGCACCCGCACAACGACCGCGGCACGGCCGTGGCCGCCGCCGAGCTGGCGATCATGGCCGGGGCGGACCGGATCGAGGGCTGTCTGTTCGGGCAGGGCGAGCGCACCGGCAATGTCGACCTGGTGACGCTGGGCATGAACCTGTTCTCCCAGGGCGTCGACCCGCAGATCGACTTCTCGCAGATCGACGAGATCCGCCGGACCGCCGAGTACTGCAACCAGATGGAGGTCCACCCGCGCCACCCCTACGCGGGCGACCTGGTCTACACCGCCTTCTCCGGCTCCCACCAGGACGCCATCAAGAAGGGGTTCGAGGCCATGGAGGTGAGCGCCGCCGAGCAGGGAAAGACGGTGGACGACATCGAGTGGGCGGTCCCGTACCTGCCCATCGACCCCAAGGACGTCGGCCGCTCCTACGAGGCAGTCATCCGCGTCAACTCCCAGTCCGGCAAGGGCGGCATCGCCTATGTCCTGAAGAACGACCACAACCTGGACCTGCCGCGCCGGATGCAGATCGAGTTCTCCAAGACGATTCAGGCCAAGACCGATGCCGAGGGCGGCGAGGTCACCCCGGGGCAGATCTGGTCGGTCTTCCAGGACGAGTACCTGCCGACGGACGACAACCAGTGGGGCCGGATCGCGCTGCGCACCGCGCAGACCTCGAGCACCAGCGAGGGCACCGACGCGCTCACCGTCGAAGCCGTCGTGGACGGCGTCGAGACCGTGCTGACCGGCACGGGCAACGGTCCGCTGGCTGCCTTCTTCAACGCCCTGGCCGCCATCGACGTGGATGTCAGGCTGCTGGACTACTCCGAGCACACCCTGAGCGAGGGCGCGGCCGCACAGGCCGCCGCGTACATCGAATGCGCGATCGACGGCAAGGTGCTGTGGGGCATCGGGATCGACGCCAACATCGTGCGCGCCTCCCTCAAGGCGGTCGTCTCGGCGGTCAACCGGGCCCGCCGGTGAGGGCCGCTTGACCCGTCACCCACATGGGCCCCGTTCACCGCGTGAGGTGGGCGGGGCCTCGGGATTGGCCTGTTGTCTCCGTTCGGGGTACTGACGGCACATCATTGATGTGGCTAGCATCACGTCAACGCGGCAACGTCGCCGAAGCGTTATGGAGGTGTGACGTGGTGCATGCGCGAGCCCGCCGTGACCGGGACCTGTGTGTGGTAGGCGTACGCACTCTGTGGCGGACCGTCGGCGATGGCGAGTTCTTCTGCCCCGACTGCGGAGGCGACCGCAACTACCGCCGCCGCACCGGCCGCCGCCGCATCGTGGTGCTGGGTCTTCCGCTGCTGCCGCGCGGGCCGGTCGCGCCCGTCGTCGAGTGCGCCGCCTGCACCGGCCGGTTCGGCACCGAGGTACTCGACCATCCCACCACCACCCGCTTCTCCGCGATGCTGCGCGACGCCGTGCACACCGTCGCTCTCGCGGTCCTCACCGCGGGCGGCACCGACGCGGCAGCGGTCCGGCAGGTCGCGGTCAGCGCGGTGCGGGCCGCCGGGTTCGCCGACTGCAGCGAGGACCAGCTGCTCGCCCTCATCGAGGCGCTCGCCGCCGACACCGGACGGCTGCCCGGCGCGTGCTCCGGCGAGCGCGACGGCCTCGACCCCTGCGGCACGGCCCTCGCCATCGAGCTCCACGAGGCCCTGGAGCCGCTGGCTCCGCACCTCGCCCCGACGGGCCGGGAGGCCATCCTGCTCCAGGGCGCCCGGATCGCGGTCGCCGACGGCCCGTACCGCCCGGCCGAGCGAGCGGTCCTGGAGACCGTCGGCCGGGCCCTGATGATCTGCCCGGACGACACGGCCCGCCTCCTGGCCGCCACCCGCGCGGCCTTTTGATCAGAGGCTCGGCGGGATATGTGCGCGACCGGGTGCGGGTGCTGAGCACGCTGGTCGAGGATCTGCTGGAGATCTCACGGCTGGACGCGGGCGCGGAGCAGGACCGCATCGGTGATCCGGGAGCTGATCACGGCGCGCTGGGTGTGGTGCTCGGCTCGCCCCCGGCTACCGCTGGGGGCCCAGCGGTAGCCGGGGCACCCGGAAGCCCGGTCTGCGCCTCCGTACTCCCCAGGGAGTGATCGGCCCCGCCCCGCCGCCACCGTCGCAGTAGCCGCCGCGCTCGTCGCCCGCGGTCTGAACAACGCCGAGGCCGCCCGGGCGCTGGGTCTCTCGCCCCTCACCGCCAAGACCCACGTCAGCCGCACCATGGGCAAGCTCGGCGCCCGCGACCGCGCGCAACTGGTCATCGCGGCCTACGAGTCGGGGCTGGTCACCCCGTGCCGTACGGGGCATTCCCGATCAGGCGGTCCAGGCGAAGCGGAAGAGCGGCTCGTCCAGCGGCGCCCGGGTGAGCCGGTTGGCCAGGATGGACATGGTGTAGGTGCCGATGCCCAGCACCACCTCCAGGGCGTTGCGGCGGGTGTAGCCCTGGCCGAGAAAGGCTTTGAAGGCCGTGTCGCTCGCCGCGCCCGCGGTCTCCAGGACGGTGAGCGTGAAGTCGCGCAGGGCGTCGAGCCGTTCATCGTCCAGGGCCCGCTGCTCCCGCAGTGCGGTGACGAGCCCGGCGTCTGCGCCCAGTGCGGTGAGCTTCGCGGTGTGCATGGCCACGCAGACGTGGCAGGCGTTGCGGGTCGCGATGGTCATGATGACGACCTCGCGGTCCAGCGGTTCCAGCGTGGCCGTCTCGAACGCCCCGCTGAGCTTGAGGAATCCATCCAGCAGCTCCGGCGATTCGGCCATCCGCGCCACGGGCGCCGGAAGGTAGCCGAGGCGCCGGACCGTCGTCTCCATGGACCGGCGCGCGGCGGGCGGCGCGGAGTCCGGGGTGTGGTCGGTGAACATGTCGATGGGCATGGTGAATCCCCCTGGGCTGTTATCGACGCTACTATCGACAACGTGGTTGTCGAAAACGTAAACCAGGTTGTCGAATGTGGCAAGGGCGAGGGGCGTCGCGATGGTTGAGGAGACCCCCGGCTTTGAACTGCCGCTGCTGCTCTTCGCCGGTTTCCGCTCACTCATCGACCAGTTGCACGCCGAGCTGGCCCGCCAGGGACACCCCGATGTCCGCCCGGCGTACGGCTTCGCCATGCAGGCCATCGGGCGCGACGGCGCCACCGCCAGCGAGCTGGGCCGGCGGCTCGGCGTCTCCAAACAGGCCGCGGGCAAGACGGCCGACCGGCTGGAGGCGCTGGGCTACGTGGTCCGGGCCGACGACCCGGCCGACGCCCGGCGCAAGGTGATCCGGCTGACCCCGCGCGGTATCGACGCGCTGGCCCGCTCGGCCGTCATCTTCGAGGAGCTGCGGAAGCGATGGGCCGATGCGCTCGGGGCGGAACGGGTGCGCGCGATGGAGGCGGACCTGCGCGCGATGGCGCCCCTCAGCGGCTTCCGCCTCGACGTCGCCGGGTGGTTCGGCGCCTGAGCGTCCGCCCCGTCGCCCCGCCCGAGCGCGTCGGCTCGGGTCCGCGTCACTCCGCGGTCGGCGCGCCCCAGCCCCTCCGGTACGCCGTCCAGTCGCCGGGCGTCGCGGCGAAGTCCACGTACAGCGCCAGCCCGAACCGCTCGCGCCCCCGGTCCTCGCGGCCGAGGCCGAGACGGGTGCCGCGGACCGCGGCCGCCACCGTCTCGGCCCAGGCGTGGCGGCCGAAGTTGTCGGTGTGGTAGCCGGGCAGCCCCATGAGCAGATCCGTGTCCGGCGGGGTGGCTTCGAGGGCCAGCTCCGTCTGCTGGGCCACATAGCCCCCGTACAGGCTCTCCAGCGGCATCGAGGTGTCGTACGACATCACCGCGATCTGGTCGACCCGCCGCGCCACCTGACCGAAGTACTTCTGCGACCACCACTTCGGGTGGTTGGCGACGAAGCCCGCGACCGAGTGCAGGCCGGGCAGCGGGTCGATCTGATGGGCGGCCACCGACAGGGGGACATGGCGGGGGCGGGTGAGGGCGTGCAGGTCGTCGAGCAGGGAGAGGAAGTCACGGTCGCCGGAGTGCATCGGCTCCAGGTCGAAGTGCACCCCGTCGAAGCCCGCGTCCAGCACCTGCCGGGCGGAGCGGACGATACGCGCCCGGCTGTCCGGGTCGCCCAGCCGGAGCCCCGTCGGGCCCTCGGTGGCCAGCTTGTCGCCGAGCCACGCCTGGACGCGAACGCCGGGCAGTTCGCGGTGCACGGCCTTCAGCAGCCAGGCGGCCCTGGGGTAGCGGGCGGCGGGCAGCGTGCCGTTGTGCTCCAAGGGGCCCGCGTGGACGTAGAGATCGCGGATCCCGGTGCCGCGCACCCGCCGCGCCAGCGTGGCGAGCTCCGGCTCGCCGTTGCGGCCGTCCACCCATGCGTGGCCGAGCCACACAGCGTCCCGGCCGCGGGTCAGCGTCCCGGGCTTCGGGTCGCCCGCGTACAGCAGCCGCAGCGAGATCCCGCCGGCGAGGACGGCGAGCGCCAGGCACCCCGCCAGGCCCGCCGTGAGGCGCTTGGGCCACTTCAGCCGGGGATGGCGCCAGCCGCGTACGAGGGTGCGGCGCGCCCGCCGCAGCGAGGAAGCGGTGGCCGGGACTATTCGGGGTCTCTTCACGGAAGGGAGCGTAACGAGCGTTCTACGGGCGGCTCGTGACGGCACGAGGCCGGGCACCGTACAGCTCGGTGCGGATCCGCAGGGCGGCGCGTGCGGCGAGCGAGACGGCGGTGTCCTTGTCGCCGCCGGCCCGCACGATGGCGAGCACGCCGCCGACGCGGACGTCCACGGCGTACGACGGCGTGCCGTCGTCGTCACCGCCGGTCTGCCGCGAGATCTCCAGCAGCGCGTCGTCGCCGAGGGCGGCGAGCTCGCGGGCCTTGTGGTGCTCGAGGACGGGGGCGGCCTCCGTGTCGACGGCGACATCGGGGCAGACCTGGTGGAGCAGGCGCCGGACCTCCAGATAGCGCTCGGTGCGCCCGGTGGGCATCGACACCAGCTGGACGGTGACGGTCCGGCCACCTCCGGCGGCGGGCGTGATGCGCACGGTCTGCTGGGCGCTGGTTCCCTCGAAGCCGGTCAGCTCCCCGCGCAGGGCGTTGCCGGGCTCGCAACCGACCCAGTCGCCGCCCCCGTACCGGCCGAAGAGCCCCAGCTCCGTCCCGGTGACCCGGGCGCGCCCGCCGAATGCCCCGGCGGGAAGGAGCGCGGCCTCCAGATCGGCGTCGGTGAAGACCCGGTCCCGGTCGGCCTCGCCGTCGACGCCGGGCGCCGTCGAGGGGTTCCCCGATGCGGCGGGGCGCCCCGGATCGGGCGGCCCCTGTGTGCTGCCGCATCCGGTGAGAAGGGCCGCCAGCATGACGGCAGGGCCCGCGATTCCTGTGCGTACGGCCGCTCGCACGGCGACTCCCCCGGTTTCGAACGTCCAGTGGAGCGACCACCCTAAGGTGTCGCCCCGAACAGCGCCCGGCACGGCTCCAGTCCGGACATCTCGACCGGGGTCGCGCGGTGCTCCTCCCAGGACGCGCGGTCCAGCCGCAGCCGCTGCAGGGTGCGGGCCTGCCCGCGTACGGCGAGTACGGACAGACCGTCGGGCCGGTATCCGAGCCGTCGCGACACCCCGAGCGAGCGGTCGTTCCCGACCATCGCGCTCGAGATCAGGCACCGCGCCCCCAGCGCCTCGAACGCCAGATACGCCACCGCCGCCCGCATCTCCGTGCCGAGGCCCTTGCCCTGGTGGGCCAGGCCCAGCCAGGACCCGGTCCCGGCCTCCCTCGTCACCGCGAAGTCGGTCGCGGAGAGGTCCTGACGCCCGACCACCGCGCCGTCGTGCAGCACCGCGAAGCTCATCGTCCACTTCTCGGGCCGCCACTCCGCGATCGTTCTCAGGACGTGCTGGAAGGCCCCGCGCCCCACCTCGTCCGGGGTGGCGTCGGTCCAGGGCACGCTGAACGGCATCTCCGCCGGGTCGTGCACCCCGCCCGCCGCGACCGCGCACAGCTCGTCGAGCAGGGGGATGTCGGGAAGCCGCAGCTCCAGGCGCGGCGTGCGGAGGCGTAGCCCGTACGGGGGCCAGAAATGGGGGTCCATAACGGGAGGTTGCCGGACGTGTCGCCGCCGCGTCGAGCCAATTACGCCCCGGAGTGTCAATCAGGGTTGACGGCTGCGGGCTGTCAATCTACGTTGACATCATGACGAAAGCAACCGATCTCGCCGAGCGGGCGGGCGACCGGGACCCGCGCATCGGGCTGCGCGCCGTCGCCGCGCTGCGCCGGCTGCTGGAGCAACTGGAGGCCGTGCAGGTGCGCAGCGCCCGCGCGAAGGGCTGGTCGTGGCAGGAGATCGCCGCCGAGCTGGGCGTCAGCAGGCAGGCGGTCCACAAGAAGCACGGGAGGCGTTGATGTTCGAGAGGTTCACCACCAGTGCCCGCGAGGTCGTCCGCGGCGCCGTCCGCCACGCGGAGGACACCGGCAGCGACACGGTCGGCGAGGCGGAGCTGCTGCTCGCGCTCCTGGACCGTACGGGCAGCCCCGCCGCCGACGCCCTCGCCGCCCTCGGGGCGCACGGCCGCCGCGACTCGATCGAGCGCGCCCTGGCCGAGGTGCGCCGCCGCGGCGGCATCTCGAACGCCGACGCCGAGGCGCTGGCCGGCCTCGGCATCGATGTCGGGGAGATCGTCGCCCGGGTGGAAGAGGCCCACGGCGTGGGCGCCCTGGCCACCGGAGGCGCACCCGCGCGGACCCCGCGGCGCGGCAAGCGCCCGCCACGCCGCCCCTTCGCCCGGGAGGCCAAATCGGTGCTGGAGCGGTCGCTGCGGATCGCGCTCGCGCGCGGCGACAAGCACATCGGCGACGAACATCTGCTGCTCTCCCTCACCGCCCGCCCGGGCGTCGCCGCACATGTCCTCGCCGACCACGACGTGACGTACATCCAGATCGAACGGGCCCTCGCCACCCGCGCGCAGAGGTAGCGCCGCGTCAGCCAAGGTTCACCCCGCTCGCCGCCCTGGCACGGCCATCTGCGGCGTTGCCGAATCGACCGAGTAGGCCCGCTACGAGGCCGATCCGGCACCTTGCAGCTGACCGCACCAGGACGCCTCGCTACCGGGCAAACCTTGGCTGACGCGGCACTAGCGCGGCATCAGCCAGGTTGGGCGATTCGGCGGTGCGAGGTGAAGGGGTGGCCGCGCGCCCTCGGCGGTCCCGAGACGTGGGGCGGTCGTTGAGCGTCGGCGCACAATTCGGTTGCTCACACCGCGATCCGCCGCGCATCCTGTGCCGGTGTTGATCCGACGAGAGACCCCAGCCGACATCGACGCGGTACGTGCCGTCACCTCGGCCGCGTTCGCCAAGTCGGGCACCACGGTCCCGGTCGAAACGACCCTTCTCGACGAGCTCCGCCTCTGCGATGCCTGGCTGCCCGCGCTGTCCTTCGTGGCCACCGACGACCGGGGCGAGGTGATCGGACATGTGCTGTGCACCCGTGGCCATGTGGGCCCCGATCCGGCCCTCGGCCTCGGCCTCGGCCCGCTCAGCGTGCACCCCGACCACCAGCGGTGCGGCGTGGGCCAGGCGCTCGTCCACGCGGTGCTCGGCGCCGCGGACGCCTTCGGGGAATCACTGGTCGCGCTGCTCGGCAGCCCCGCCTACTACGGCCGGTTCGGCTTCCGCCCCGCGACCGACTACGGCATCACGGCCCCGGATCCGGCCTGGGGCGACTTCTTCCAGGTCCGGACCCTGACCGCGTATCAGCCCACCCTCAAGGGGGTCTTCGCCTACGCCGAGCCGTTCGACCGCGTCTGAGCGAGGGGGCCGAAGACGGTGGTGACCAGCTTCATGACCGACGAGGACTCCGCGCCGCCCAGCCCGGTCGGGTTGACCGAGTACACCAGACGGCGGCTCAGGTCCCGGGTGGCGAACATGCCGCTGGTGTAGCCCGGGCGGGAGCCGGTCTTGCCCCAGACCTCGGTGCCGTCCTCGAGCGCGCCCCGTATCAGGCCCATGCTGAAACAGGCGCGGTTGTGGCCGTACTCGCAGTTCTTGTTCCGGTGGTTGGGCACATCGGGAACGCTGAACAGCAGCCGCTGCTGTGCCGGCGGCAGCAGCCGCCCCCGGTAGAGCGCGCCCATGAAGCGGTCCAGCTCGGCGGCGGTCGAGATCATGCCGCCCTCCGCCCACGGCCAGGCCGCCTGCTGGGTCACATCGGCCCTCGCGGCCGTACCGTCCTTCGCCGTGACCGTCAGATAGCCATGGGCGGCCGGCCCCGGCAGCCGGGCGTCGTCGATCGCGGGGACGTAGGTGTGGCGCAGCCCGAGCGGCCGCGCGATCCGGTCCCGTACCTCCCGGGCGAACGAGTGCCCGGTGACCTTCTCGACGATCAGCCCGGCGACGAAGGTGTTGATCCCGCTGTAGGTCTGCGCGGTGCCGGGCGGATACTCCATCTCCCGGCCCCGGACCAAGGTGGTGACGATGCGATCGGGCGACCAGCTCTCGAAGCGGTGGTCCACGAACCACTGGTTCGTCCCGTCGCCCCAGAACTCCTCCCCGCCCCTGGACGGCAGTCCGCTGGTGTGGTTCAGCAGCTGGCCGATGGTGATCTTCGGGTATGCGGCAGGCAACAGACCGGGCAGATACGACTGCACGGCGTCGTCCACGTCCAGCCGGTGCTCGGCGGCCAGTTGGAGCACCACCGTGGCGGTGAACACCTTGGAGATGCTGCCGATCCGGAACGACCCGTCGGCGCGCACCGGTGCCCCGGTGCTCAGATCCCCGGCGCCCGACGTGCCCGACCACTGCCCGGCGCTTCCGGTGATGCGGACCAGCACACCGGTCAGGTCGTCGCCCGGTAACCCGTCGACGACGCCCCGCAGCGCCGCCGCGTCCAGCGGAGGCGGCGACGACGCGTGGGCGGCGGCTTGGGCGGGGGCGGCGGCAAGCGCCGGTGCGGCTGCCCCGCCCGCCACGGCGGCCAGCAGCGCGGTGGCCGCGGCGAGGGCTTTCCAACGGGGCCGAGACAAGGCACGGATCACGGTGTGGTCTCCAGGTGACTGATCGTCCGGCCGGTCTCTCCGGCCTGACGACCAGTCTTCTGGCGCGGTACGCACCCGGCCTCCGGGACAGCCCCGGCCCACCCCCGGCCCACCCCCGCCCCGCGCCTCGGGGATCACCCCGACGACCACTCACTGGATCGGCGAGTCCGGCGGCGGAATCCCGACGATGCGCTCCCGGTCGACGGACTCGACGCCGTCGATCGCCTCCAGGACCGGGATCCGGTCCTCGGCGATGGTCCCGGCCAGTGAGCCGAGCACCGGATACTCCCCGGTCACCGTCAGCCCGGCCCGCCGCACGGCCTCCACCGCCTCCGCGAACCGGTCCGGGTCGATGGAGAGGATCACCGGGACCGGACCGGACTCCGACGCCTGGCCCTGGCCCTGGTTCTGGCTCATGGGGCCTGGAGCAGACCCGCGCCGATGTCCGTGGCGGGCTGCGCCAGTGGGTACGCCCCGGACAGCAGTCGGGCTTGGAGGTCGGCCGCCGAGGCGTCGGGGTTCGCCTGGGCGAGCAGCCCGAGGACACCGGCGGTGTGCGGCGTGGCCATGCTGGTGCCGCTCATCGTCTGGTACGTGCCGTCCGGTGCCGCCGAGAAGATGTCGACACCGGGCGCGGCGACATTGACCTCGCCGCCCGCGCCGTTGATGGCGCCGTTGGAGAAGAACGCGGTCGCCAGATCCTTGCCCAGCGCCGCCACCGCGAGGATGGAAGGGCAGTTGGCAGGCCGGCCGACGGGCGCGATGAACCGGGGCCGCGAGCTCTCGTTCCCCGCCGCGGCCACGATCACCGCGCCGTGCTGCAGCGCGCGCCGGGCCACGTTCTCGTACGTCTGCGGGAACAGCTCACCGGGCTCGACCGTGGCGCCGAGCGACATGGAGATCACCCGCGCCCCGCGCGAGACCGCCCAGGCCATGCCCGCCAGGATCTGGCCGTCGGTGCCGCTGCCGCGGTCGCTCAGCACCTTGCCGGCCAGTATCCGGGCCTCACCGGCCACGCCGTAGCGCGGCGCGTGCTCGGGCTTCGCCGGACCGGCCACCGTGCCGATGCAGTGCGTGCCATGGCCATGACCGTCCTCCGGGCTCGCGCCCGGCACGAAGGACGCCGTCTCGTCGACGCACCCGGTCAGATCCGGGTGATCGGTGTCCACACCGGTGTCCAGGACGGCGATCTTCACCCCGCGCCCGGTCAGCGTCGACCAGTTGGCCCGGATCGCCTGAAGCCCCCAGGTCGTGTTCTGCTCGTCCCAGGCCGGACCCAGCGACGACGCCAGCTCTGCCCTGGTGTGGCGGGTCACCTCGTCGTCGTCACTGCGGTACGTCGGGAAGAACCCGGTCAGCGTCCGCTGCGGCTCAGTGATCACCGACGCGTAGACTATCCGCTCCGGCTCCGACGCGATGATCGTGGGCTCCGCCTCCGCCGTGGTCACCAGCGCATGCCGCTGATCCGGCTGCACATCGACGACGGCGACGCCGAGCTCGTCGAAGAGCACCGAGACATCCGGCCGTTGCAGCAGCTCGGCGGCGCCCCTGGCCTCCGCGCCGCGGACGCGTTCGACGGACGCGATGCCGACCGAGGACCGCAACGCGTCCATGCCACGCTCCGGCTCCTGCTGGTCGAGCAGTACCACATACCGCCCGGTGTACTCCGTGACCTGCCGCCCGAGCGGCGACTCACCCCGCATGGGCCGCTCCCCGTTGTGGCCCATGCCCATGGGGCCGTTGAGTCCGTTCGTCATTGGCTTCTCCGCTTCTGTGCGCTCCCCGCCGGATCGCGGACGCGCGCCAGTGCGCGGAAAACCCAAGGACGACAGCCCGGTTCTGCCGCGCACCGGCGCGGTCCCGTCGCTTGTTCAGCCCCCACGTCCACCGTCCCGCCGCTCGGGAGGCCCCGCAACTCGGGTGGCGTCGGTGAGGTCGATGTGATGCGCGGCACAGTCGCCGTGATTGCGCTATAACGGGATGTCACGGGGATCGGGGGAGAGCTGTGGCGGCTGCCAAGAGTGGTGCGGAGTTGTTGACGCGTGTCGGGCTGGCGGCGGTGAGTCTGGTGCCGCCGGCGGTGGTGGGGGCGAGGTTCTGGTCGTCGGCCGGCCGCCATCCGGTCGTCTCGCTGCTGCTGTTCCTGGCCTACGGGATGCTGATGGCGGCCCTCGGGTTCCTGTTCAAGGTCTACGGGAAGGTGGCCGACCGGTGGGTCGAGCGGGTCGCCGACGCCGTGGACCGGCGGGTGCGGTGGCGGCTCTCCCGCTTCGAACGGGAGTACCGGGCGTATGTGCTGAGCCACCATCGCTTCATCGACCTCAAGGGGCTCGCGACGCGCGGGGACTACACCCCGGGGCTTGAGGAGGTCTTCGTTGACGTCAGCCTGGTGCCGAGACCGACGCACGAGGCGTCGCGCGAATCCCTGGCGGGTGCCGAGGGAGCCGTCGTCCCGGTGCGGCAGTCCATCCGTGACTTCCTCGGTCAGCAGGAGGGGGCGGCTCTCGCCGTCATCGGCGCCCCGGGCACGGGCAAGACCACCATGCTCAAGCACCTCGCGCTCTGTCTCGCGCGGGAGCGCGGCGGACGCGGTCTGCCGGTGCTGCTGCTGTTACGGGATCACGCCGAGGCGGTCACGGCGAACCCGAACGTCCCGCTGCCGGAGATCATCGCGGCATCGCTGCGCCGGCTGAAGGGCGACGAACCGCCGGGGTGGTTCGACCGTCAGCTCCAGGACGGGCGCTGTGTGGTCCTGCTGGACGGTCTGGACGAGGTGGCCCGCGAGGCCGACCGGCGCAGGGTCTCCACATGGGTCGAGGAGCAGATCGAGCAGTACGACGGCAACGACTTCGTCCTCACCTCACGCCCCCACGGCTACGCGAGCGCCCCGGTCAACCGCGCCCGCGTCCTCCAGGTGCGCCGCTTCACCGGAGAGCAGATCGGGCGCTTCGTCCATGGCTGGTACCGCGCGATCGAGCGGCTGAGCACCGGCACCGACGACGCGGCGGTCGCGGACCGGGCGGAGGAGGGCGCCGAGGACCTGCTGAACCGGCTCCGCGCCCGGCCGGTCCTGTACGACCTCGCCGCCAACCCGCTCCTGCTGACGATGATCGCCAACGTCCACCGCTACCGGGGCGCGCTGCCCGGCAGCCGGGCGGGGCTGTACGGCGAGATCTGCGAGGTGCTGCTGTGGCGGCGGCAGGAGGCCAAGCGAAACGCCGCGACGGCGTTTCCGGACGAGCTGACCGGCGCCAAGAAGGAGGTCGTCCTCCGGGAGTTGGCCTACGCGATGATGGCCGACCGGATGCGCGACATCCGGGGCGAGTACGCGTCGGATGTGCTGCGGCCGATCCTCTTGCGGGTCTCGCCCGTGCTGTCCTCGCAGGAATTCCTGGACGCGACCGTCGTCAGCGGACTGCTCATCGAGCGGGAGCGAGGGCTGTACGCCTTCGCCCATCTCACCCTTCAGGAGCACTTGGCCGCGCTGCACATCCAGCACAGGGGACTGGTCGATGTCCTGGCCGCCCATGTGGACGACGACTGGTGGCGGGAGACGACGCTGCTGTACGCGGCGAGGGTGGATCCGGCTCCGGTGGTGGAGGCGTGTCTGGCTTCGGAGAGCGTTAGGGCGCTCGCCCTGGCCTTCGAGTGCCAGGAGGAGGCGACGGAACTGGGCCGGGTAGTGGCCCGGAGACTGGAGACGCTGCGCGAGGAAGCGCTCCACGAGCCCGTCGGCTCACCCCGGCGCCGTCTGATGACGGCCGTCACGGTCATGCGGCGGCTGCGCGACACGGTACGGCTCGGCGACGACACCCTTATCTGCGCGCGACCCGTGACGCGGGAGATCTACGGTCTCTTCGCGGCGGAAAAGCACCGGCCGCAGACAACCGGCCTCACCGACAGCCCGCTCGACCGGGTCGCCGTGGGCATGACCGGGGACGAGGCAACGGCCTTCGTGCTGTGGCTGAACAGGCTTCTGCCCGAGGATGCCGGCTATCGGTTGCCCACCGAAGTGGAAGTCGCGGATCCTGCTTTCCGCCTTGCGTCATCGGCTACTGAGCACACCGTCTGGTGTGCCCCCTCCGACTCCGATGGTGAGCCCCTGCCGGTGTCGCTGTGGGTGCCGGAGGGGGCGAAGAATCCATGGTCGCTGAGGTTGGTTGACGCACCATCCGGCCTCCTGCTCGACCCCATCCGGGGCGGCGAGGGCACTCCTGGGCTCGGAGCACTGGGGCTCCACCGGGTCGACTCCTGGCTCGGCCGCAGCGAGCAGGACGAGTTGATCCTGGACATGGGGAAGCAGGGGCTTGGCATTGTGCGAGACCTCGCCGTTACGGCGGGCCTCATCCCCTCACGGGACACCCCGTACTTTGTCCGCGGCAGCCGTGGGCGTGCACCGCGCCCCGACGCGGCCTGGAGAGAGGCGAAGTACCCGAGCCTGGTGCTGATGGTGGCCCTCGCTTGCGACGACCTCCATGCTCTGCTCCGCTCCGGTGCCCTGCCCGACGCGAGGGACCTCGCCACCCGCCGCGCCGTCCACGATGCCGTCCACGATGCCGTTCACGACGCCGTCGACCCGCGGCTGGACCCCGTGCTGGATCTCGGCGACCTCGACTCCTCTTCTGTTCCCCGTGCTGTTTTCGTGACGTCCTCCCCCGCCGACCGGGTCACCAGGCTGTCCGCCCTCCTGCTCTTCCTGGCCGGACGGCGGCAGGACTCCCGGCGCGACACCGTGCGGTTGGACACGTTCGACTCGCTCGTGCGCCGGGTGCTTTGCGGGGTCCACTTCACCGCCTCGCGCCTACGGGTACCGCTGCCGGAGCCCTTGTCCGCCCTGGCGGACAGTGCGGCGGCGACCATGCGGGTCCTCAGCCAAGCCTCCACTCCGATTCCCGGCGCCCTGGACAAGATCGCCGCCGGGATCGCGACCACGACCGCCGCTCTCGCCGACAGGTCACGGTCCATCACGGCATCGGAGGCCCGCATCCTCCGTCTTGAGGCGCTGGCGCTGGCCGAGGTGGCCGACCTTCTGCTGCGCGAGCCTGACCTGGCGGACAGCTACCGGAACCTCGCGGTGGGCCTCCTCGTCATCGAACGCCGCGCGAATGGCACGCTCACGCCGAACGAGACGATCGTGCTGGTCCGGTCCTGAACGTCTGGCGGGGGCTGCGGGACGGAGGCCGCCGCCGTGTCATGATGCGGGCGTTCGACCCGACGAACCGATAACTGAGACAACTGAAGCGAGGCGTGTGACGTGCGAACGGCGACCGGGATGGCCATGTCGGCGGCTGGGCTCCTGCTGCTGGCCACGGCGTGTGGCGGCGGGGGCGGGAACACGGATCACCCGGCCCTGTCCAAGGCGCAGCTCGGCAAGGCGGCGGTCACCGGCAGGGACCTGCCCGGGTACACGGTGGCCCGCCAAGACGGTCCCCGTGATTCCCGGATCACGGCCGACGACGCCAAGTGCCAGCCGATCCTGGACGGCATAGCGCCCGGGGCGAGCCGGAAGGCCAAGAGCTCGACGGCGGGTACGCTCTCCACGGCACATCCGTCGACCGAGTCGGGGGACGGCAGCCAATACTCCGTCATTCTCGCCGGGTTCAAGGAGCCGGATGCCAAGAAGGCCATGAGCGACCTGAGGGATGCGATCAAGGCGTGCGGCTCCGGCTTCAACACCCCGACGGAGAGCGTGCTGCAGCAGACCACAGGGGTCCGGCAGAAGAAGGCGACAGGCGGCGACGAGGCCATCGGCGTTCTGCTGGAGGGCCCGTCGTGGAAGCTGAACTATGTGATCGCCCGCAAGGGTTCCACTCTGATCAGCTTCGGCGCGGCTGACCCCGCCTTTGCGAAGGCTGTCGATGTGCCACAGCAGATCGTGGACAAGCAGACGGAGAAAATCGCCGAAGTCGCCGGTTGAGCGGGGCGGCCCTGCGCTATAGCGGGCCGTCACGGGGATCGGGAGAGCGAGCAGGGACGACGTTCTCCGGATGGTCGAGCCACACCCACTGACCGGCGGAGGTCACGGTGAGCCCGAAGCGGGTGCGTGTCGGCCGACCGGCACGCACCCACCACGCGTGCGCCGCCTCCAGCTCGTTCCAGAGCAACCGAGGCCCGTGCTGCTGCACCTCGTACTCGGTGGCGTCCGGCTCGTAGTCGACAGAGGCCCACGAGGCGCTGGTCGAGTCGGCGGGCCAGAGAGTCCACTCACCGTCGGGCCCGTGGCCCACGACCCACTGGCAGCCGGGGACCAGGACGCCGGCGGCGAACCACGCGTCGTCATCACCGAGGAAACTGGGATTGAGGCGCGTCCTGCCGTTGTCGGCTTCTCCCTGGATGACGGCCATGACGTCCCGCTCGGGTGCCTGCGCCCGCATCCACATGAACGCGCTGTCGCCGACGACCGGCCCGCAGGCCACGGCTCCGTCGGAGCCGTACTCGACGGTGAGCCGCAGCAGGACGCCGTTACGCAGGACCGTTCCCCAGGGGAGGACGATCAGCCCCCCGGGCGCGGTCTGCTCGATCCAGGCGCGGGGCACGTCGTATACGGCGCAGGTGGCGATGACGCGGTCATACGGCGCGTTCGCGGGCCATCCCACGGCACCGTCTCCGGTGATCACCGCGGGCCGGTGGCCCGCGGCCCCAAGGCGGCGCGCGCCCTGTCAGCGAGCGCGGGATCGACCTCGACAGTGGTCACCTGCTCGCTTCCGAGCCTGGCGGAGAGGAGCGCGGCGCTGTATCCGGTGCCCGCACCGATCTCCAGAACGCGCTGTCCGGGGCGGACGTCGAGGGCCTGGAGCATGGTCGCGACGACCCTCGGCATGCTCGCCGAGCTGGACGGCGTGCGCGCTGCCGTGGCGCCTGCGGTGTCGGGCGGATCCTCTACCTGCGTGACGAGAGCCTGGTCGCTGTAGGCCAGCTCCCGCCATTGTTCCGGCTCGGCGGTGCGGTCAACGGGCTCGTATCCGTCGGCGGCGCGGACCCAGATGCGATCGGGGAGGAACACCGCACGGTCGACGCGGCGGAAGGCGTCCACCCATGCGGCCGGGAGGTGGCCGCCGTCCACGAGCTGCCGGACAAGGGCGCCCGTGTCGGTGCCGGTCATCGCTTCGGCGGCTCCGGCCGCTTCGGGTCGGGCGGCGGGACGGGCTTGTCCGGCTTGTGCCCGTCGCTCTCGGCCGGATCCGGCTTGCCTCCGTGCTTCCCCATGTGATCTCCCTCCGGACTGGGTGCGATCCATGGTGTCGTGGCGTCAGGCCGGGCGGCAGGGCGCACAGGTGTACTTACTCGCTCACGGCGTCTTTGGCCGATCCGCGCAGCTCGAACCAGATGTGCTTGGCGGTGGGTTGGAGCCCGTTCTCCCAGGTGACGCCCCAGGCGTAGGCCAGCTCCTGCATCAGTAACAACCCCCGCCCGCCCTCCTCGTCGGGCCCCGCGTCGCGCGGGTACGGGTGGCGGTCCGGCGAGCTGTCCCGTACGGCGATGGTCGCGATCCTGTCGCGTACGAGGGTGTCGATGTGGATCAGTTGGGTGTTGGTGTGCTGGTTGACGTTGGTGACCGCCTCCGAGACGAGCAGCCGCGCCGTGTCCGCGAGGTCGTGCAGGTCGTTCGCCTGGAGGAGAGCGGCGATGGCGTCGCGGCACACCCTGGGGCTCCTGGGGGAGTTGGGGGCGCTGAAGCGGTAGGCGTGTGGGGGTTCAGTGAGTTCGGGCATGGCGGTGTCTCCCAACGCGGTGCGTGACTGTTCCAATGCGCTGCGCTAGCAGGACCATCAGGCATTGAGTGCAACCCTGTACTCATTCATGGAAAGACATGCACTCGATGATGGTGGCCCGGTAAGGTCGCGGCGACTCTGTGTGACAGTCAAAGGGGGAGGGTGGACATGACGCATAAGACAGCCCCGAGCGCGAGGCGGCGCCGACTCGGCGCGGAACTGCGCAAGATGCGTGAGCATGCTGGGATGACGGTGGCTTACGCCGCTCAGCAACTGGGCGCCGAGGGTGCTCGGGTCAGCAATATGGAGGCTGGGCGCTTGGGCGTGAGCGAGGAGCGCGTCAGGATGCTGGCCGCCATCTACTCCTGTGGGGACCAGGCGTATGTCAACGCTCTCGCGGCGATGGCTACAGAGCGAGGCCGGGGCTGGTGGGAGGACTACCGGGAGAGGATGGCTGTCGACGCGCTGGATCTGGCCGAGCTGGATTTCCATGCCGTGGGTATGCGTGCGGTTCAGATCATGCATGTTCCAGGGCTTCTGCAGACTGAGGACTACGCCAATGCCGTGTTCTCCACCGCCGAACCCGCGCTTACCCCGGCGCAACTGCGAGTCAACGTCTCGTACCGGCTGAGACGCCGTGAGGTGCTCGATCGAGACAACCCTCCGCAGTGCACCTTCCTCATTCACGAGGCTGCGATGAGGATGGAGTTCGGCGGGTCCAAGGTGGCCCGCGGGCAGTTGGAACGCCTACTGGTGGCGTCGGAGTGGGACAATGTCACCGTCCGTGCCATCCCGTTCTCCGCCGGAGGTTTTCCGCACGCGGGGGCCTCCGTGACGTATGTGTACGGGGTGGTTCCGCAACTGGATACGGTTCAGCTCGACGCGCCCACCGGCGTGACTTTTCTGGACGGAGAGACCCACCTCGGCAACTACCGGCGGATCCTCGACCGGACGGAGGGGCTGGCCCTCACCCCTGAAGACACCCGCGATTTCATTCATGCCATCGCCCAACGACTCTGAAGGCATCGAGATGTCCGACATACAGTGGCAGAAGTCGTCCTACTCAGCGGACGGCCCCGGAAACAACTGCGTCGAGCTCGCTCAGCTCCCCGACGCTGCGATCCTCCTTCGGGAGAGCGACGACCCTGGTGCGGTCATCGCGACCACCCCCGCTGTCCTCCGGGGGCTTATCGAGAGCGTCAAGCTCGGCGAGTTCGACCACCTGGCTGGCTGACGAAGCCGGGGGCATGGGATGTCGTACGTGCAGCACTGGCAGAAGTCCTCGTACTCCGGAGAGTCGGATGCGCACAACTGCGTGGAACTCGCTCACATACCGGGGGCCGTCCTCCTTCGGGAGAGCGACGACCCCGACGTGATCATCGCGATCACCCCCGCTTCCCTCCGGGGGCTTATCGAGAGGGTCAAGACGGGAGAGTGCGACCACATGGCAGGCTGAGATGTCGGACATACAGTGGCGCAAAGCCTCGTACTCGGACCAGAACGAGAGCAACTGCGTGGAGCTCGCCCAGAGTGACGCCGCGATCCTCCTCTGGGAGAGCGACGAGCCCCAGAACGTGATCGCGACCACCCCCGCCGCCCTCCGCGCCTTCGCGCGGGCCGTGAAGGCCGGGCGGTTCGATCATGTGTCCCGCTGAGGGACAATGACGCCATGAGTCTGTTCCGCGACGACGGCATCGTGCTGCGCACCCAGAAGCTGGGCGAGGCGGATCGGATCATCACCATCCTCACCCGCAACCACGGGCGGGTCCGCGCCGTGGCGCGGGGGGTGCGCCGGACGAAGTCCAAGTTCGGGGCGCGGCTCGAACCGTTCTCGCACGTCGACGTGCAGTTCTTCGCGCGGGGCGGCGAGCTGATCGGGCGCGGGCTGCCGCTGTGCACGCAGAGTGAAACGATCGCTCCGTACGGTGGCGCGATCGTCACGGACTACGCCCGCTACACCGCCGGTACGGCGATGCTGGAGACGGCCGAACGGTTCACCGATCATGAGGGTGAGCCCGCCGTACAGCAGTACCTGCTCCTGGTCGGCGCGCTGCGTACCCTCGCCTCCGGGGAGCACGAGCCGCATCTGGTCCTTGACGCGTTTCTTCTCCGCTCCCTCGCCGTCAACGGCTACGCACCGAGCTTCGACGACTGCGCGAAGTGCGGGATGCCCGGTCCGAACCGGTTCTTCTCGGTCGGGGCCGGCGGGGTCATCTGCGGGGAGTGCCGGGTGCCGGGAAGCGTCGTACCCTCGGCGGAGTCGCTGACGCTGCTGGGCGCGCTGCTGACCGGGGACTGGGAGACGGCGGACGCGTGTGAGCTGCGCCATGCCCGGGAGGGCAGCGGGCTCGTGGCGGCGTATTTGCACTGGCATTTGGAGCGGGGACTGCGGTCGCTGCGGTACGTAGAGAAGTAAGAAGCACGAGAAGCACAGGCAGAGGGAGACGTGGCAGGCATGGCAGGACGCGGGTTTCTGGGCCGGCAGCGGCGCGAGTACCGGGCCCCGGACCCGCATCCGTCCGGCGCCCGGCCGCCGAAGATCCCCGGTGAGCTGGTGCCGGCGCACGTGGCCGTCGTGATGGACGGGAACGGCCGCTGGGCCAAGGAGCGCGGGCTGCCCCGCACGGAGGGGCACAAGGTCGGCGAGGGCGTCGTGCTGGACGTGCTCAAGGGCTGTCTGGAGATGGGGATCAAGAACCTCTCCCTCTATGCCTTCTCGACCGAGAACTGGAAGCGCTCGCCCGACGAGGTGCGCTTCCTGATGAACTTCAACCGTGATGTCATCCGGCGCCGCCGCGATGAGATGGACGAGATGGGGATCCGGATCCGCTGGGCGGGCCGGATGCCGAAGCTGTGGAAGTCGGTGGCCCAGGAGCTCCAGGTCGCGCAGGAGCAGACCAAGGACAACGACGCCATGACGATGTACTTCTGCATGAACTACGGCGGCCGGGCGGAGATCGCCGATGCGGCCAAGGCGCTGGCCGAGGACATCCGGGCGGGCCGGCTGGACCCGTCGAAGGTGAACGAGAGGACGTTCGCGAAGTACCTCTACTACCCGGACATGCCGGATGTGGATCTCTTCCTGCGGCCGTCGGGGGAGCAGCGGACGTCGAACTATCTGCTCTGGCAGAGCGCGTACGCCGAGATGGTCTACCAGGACGTGCTCTGGCCGGACTTCGACCGCCGCGACCTGTGGCGGGCCTGCCTGGAGTACGCCTCCCGCGACCGCCGCTTCGGCGGGGCGATCCCCAACGAGGAGCAGCTGAAGAAGGACGGGCCGCAGCCGGCGTGAGCGACAGCGGGGGACGCTGGGGGAGCGGGCGGTGGGGCCGGCCTACCGCACCACCGTGGACGACACGGCCCAGGCCCTTCGCGAGCCCGGGCGCGGCACACCACCCAAGGCCGGGCGGCGCGGGTGGTGCGCGGTTGCGGAGCGGTGATCCCCGGGATCGGGATCGCGGCAGCTGACCGACGGGCAAGGGGAGTCCCGGGTCCTCGTCAGCGAGGCGGCATCGAGATCGCGACGGCGATCAGCACCACGTCTCTGGGCCGGCCGAGGTATCCGCGCTGTCCGGATCCAGCAGGCCGTCACTCCTCACTCGCCGCAAAGGCGACGCGAGGCCGCGAGGCGGCCATGACGGCGACCGTCACCGCGGACATGGCAGCGCTACTCCTTGCTCGTGGCCGCGCAGTCGCCGCAGGTGCCGAAGATCTCGATCGTGTGGGCCACGTCCACGAAGCCGTGCTCGGCGGCGATCGCGTCGGCCCACTTCTCCACGGCGGGGCCCTCCACCTCGACGGCCTTGCCGCACGCGCGGCAGACCAGATGGTGGTGGTGTTCCTCGCTGTTGCAGCGGCGGTAGACCGCTTCGCCCTCCGTGGTGCGGAGGACATCGACCTCGCCGGCGTCGGCGAGGGACTGGAGCGTGCGATAGACAGTGGTCAGGCCGACCGAGTCGCCTCGGTGCTTGAGCATGTCGTGCAGCTCCTGCGCGCTGCGGAACTCGTCCACCTCGTCCAGCGCCGCCGCTACCGCGGCGCGCTGTCTGGTGGACCGGCCGCGTACCGGGGGACCCGCGGTCACCACAGGTGCCTCCTCAACCTCGCCTGCTCGTCGCTCCTTGCCCGGCCATTGTGCCAGTTAACGCCCTGGCTACGGGTCGGCTACGACTGGACCAGCACATCGTCCTTCAGGGTGCACCGTTCCTCGGCGGCGGCGGTCCGCGCGGCGCGTTTTTTCGCCAACGGGGCGGCCAGGGCCGTGATCAGGGCGAAGACGCCGATGGCGAGGACGACGATGCTCGCGCCGGGCGGGACGTTTCGGTAGAAGGAGAAGACGGTTCCGGACAGGGTCACAACCACGCCGATGGAGATCGCCAGCGCGAGGGTCATCGCGAAGCCCCGGGTGGCCTGCTGGGCGGCGGCGACCGGGACCACCATCAGGGCGCTGACCAGGAGCAGCCCGACAACGCGCATGGCGACGGTGACGGTGACGGCGGCGGTGACGGCCAGCAGCAGATTGAGCGTCCGTACGGGCAGGCCGGTCACCCGGGCGAACTCCTCGTCCTGGCATACGGCGAACAACTGGCGGCGCAGGCCGAGCGTGATCAGCACGACGAAGGCCGCCAGGAGCGAGATCGCCACGACGTCCTCGCGGGAGACGGTGGTGATCGAGCCGAAGAGGTAGGTGGTGAGGTTGGCGTTGGAGCCGGTCGGCGAGAGGTTGATCAGCAGCACGCCGCCCGCCATACCGCCGTAGAAGAGCATCGCGAGCGCGAGATCGCCGCGGGTCTTGCCGTACCAGCGGATCAGCTCCATCAGAACGGCGCCGAGGGCGGAGACCGCGACGGCGGTCCATACGGGGTTGGTGCCGGTCAGGAAGCCGAGGGCGACGCCGGTGAGCGCGACATGGCCGATTCCGTCGCCCATGATCGCCTGGCGGCGCTGGACGAGGTAGATGCCGACGGCGGGGGCGGTGATGCCGACCAGGACGGCGGCGAGCAGGGCCCGCTGCATAAAGGCGTAGTCGAGGATCTCGAGCATCTCAGGTCAGCAACCCTGTCCGGATCGGTTCGGCGTCGGGCGCCGCGTGGGGGTGGACGTGGTCATGGCCGGGCAGCGCATGCTGGCCGACGGCCTTGGGCGGCGGTCCGTCGTGGACGACGCAGCCGTCGCGGAGCACCACCGCGCGGTCGATCAGGGGCTCCAGCGGGCCGAGCTCATGGAGGACGAGGAGGACCGTGGCGCCCTCGGCCACCTGCTCGCGCAGCGTCCCGGCGAGGATCTCCTGGCTGGCGAGATCGACCCCGGCCATCGGCTCGTCCATGATCAGCAGCTCGGGTTCGGCCGCCAGCGCGCGGGCGATCAGCACCCGCTGGTGCTGGCCGCCGGACAGGGCGCTCACCGAGTCCCGGGCGCGGTCGGCCATGCCGACGAGCTCCAGCGCCCGGTGGACGGCCGCACGGTCGGCCTTGCGCGGCGGGCCGAACCCGCGGCGGGACAGCCGGCCCGCGGCGACGACCTCGCGGACGGTGGCGGGGACGCCACTGGCGGCGGTCGTGCGCTGTGGTACGTAGCCGATCCGGGCCCAGTCGCGGAAGCGGCGGCCGGGGGTGCCGAAGAGGGTCAGCTCGCCGCCGGTCAGCGGGACCTGCCCGACGACGGCGCGGACGGCGGTGGACTTGCCCGAGCCGTTGGCGCCGAGCAGGGCGACGACCTCGCCGCGGCGGACGGCCAGATCGACGCCGCGCAGCACGGGGCGCCCGCCGAGGGAAGCGGTGGCACCGCGCAGGGATATGGCCGGTTCGGGGTCGGCGGCGGGGGGTGCGGGCTCTGTGGCTGCGGCTGCGGCTTCCATGGGGTCCTCCGTCACTTGGTGCCCAGTGCCTGCTGCAGGGCCTTGAGGTTCGACCGCATCACTCCGAGGTAGTCGTGGCCCTTGGACTTGTCGCCGATGCCTTCGATGGGGTCGAGCACATCGGTCTTCAGATGAAGATCGCCTGCCAGGGTCCTCGCCGTCTTGTCGCTGACCAGCGTCTCGAAGAAAACGGTGTTGACCTTGTCCTTCCGCGCGATCGCGTGCAGCGCCCTGACCCGGGCCGGGCTGGGCTCGGACTCGGGATCGAGGCCGGATATCGCCTCCTGCCTCAGGCCGTAGCGCTCGGAGAGATAGCCGAAGGCGGCGTGGGTGGTGATGAAGGTGTCCGAGGTGCGGTCCTTCAAACCGTTCCGGAAATCCTGATCGAGGGTGTCCAGCTGCTTGACCAGAGCCGCGGTGTTCTTCTTGTAGGCGGCGGCGTGGTCGGGGTCGGCTTTCTCCAGGGCCTTGCCGACGCCCCGGGCGGCCTGGGCGTAGCGCACCGGATCCAGCCAGATGTGGGGGTCGGCGGCGGCGTCGCCGCCGGAGTGGGCGTGGTCGTCGTGGCCGTGCTCGTCCTCGTGCCCCTCCTCGCCCTCGTGGCCGTGCTCGCCCTCGACCTCCGTGCCGTGGTCCTCCATGGTGGTGTACGAGGCGGCGTCGGCGACGTGCCGGGGCTCGGCTTGGCCGACGGCGCGGTCGACGGAGGGCTGCAGCCCCTTGAGGTAGACCACCAGACCTGCCTTGCTGAGGTCCGCGGTCTGGCGGGGGCTGATCTCCAGGTCATGGGGTTCGACGCCGGGTTTGGTCAAACTGGAGACATGGACCTTGTCCCCGCCGATCCGCTGGGCGAGGAACTGCATCGGATAGAACGACGCCACCACGTCCAGCTTGCCGTCCGTCCTTCCGTCTCCGGCGTTGGAGGAGCAGGCTGTGAGCGTGGTCAGGCTCATCGCCGCAGCCCCTATCAGGGCTGTAGCGAGGCTCAGGCGGCGTATGTTCATGACTCTCATTTTCAACAAAGGTGGAAACGATTGTCAACAAGTGGGCCCTCGCTGATCATTTACGGTATCGATTTGATCCGGGGGGTGCCGCCGCCGGTAACCTGAAGCATTCGCTTCGTCGTCCTCATGTCGTCATCAATGAAGAGAGCACCGTGGCCGCCGACAAGATCGACACCATCGTCAGCCTGAGCAAGCGCCGTGGCTTCGTCTACCCGAGCAGCGAAATCTACGGTGGCCAGCGCGCCGCCTGGGACTACGGACCGCTCGGCGTGGAGCTCAAGGAGAACATCAAGCGGCAGTGGTGGCGTGCCATGGTCACCTCCCGCGACGACGTCGTCGGACTCGACTCGTCCGTGATCCTGGCCCGTGAGGTATGGGAGGCGTCCGGCCACGTCGCCACCTTCACGGACCCGCTCACCGAGTGCACCTCCTGCCACAAGCGGTTCCGCGCGGACCACCTGGAGGAGGCGTACGAGGCCAAGCACGGCCGTCTCCCCGAGAACGGTCTGGCCGACCTCAACTGCCCGCACTGCGGCAACAAGGGCAGCTTCACCGAGCCCAAGCAGTTCTCCGGGCTGCTCGCCACCCACCTCGGCCCGACCCAGGACTCCGGCTCGGTCGCGTATCTGCGCCCCGAGACCGCCCAGGGCATCTTCACCAACTTCCTGGCCGTGCAGCAGACCTCGCGCAAGAAGCCGCCGTTCGGTATCGCGCAGGTCGGCAAGTCCTTCCGTAACGAGATCACGCCGGGCAACTTCATCTTCCGCACGCGCGAGTTCGAGCAGATGGAGATGGAGTTCTTCGTCAAGCCGGGCGAGGACGAGAAGTGGCACGAGTACTGGATGGAGCAGCGCTGGAACTGGTACCGGGACCTCGGTCTCCAGGAGGCCAACATCCGGTGGTACGACCACCCCAAGGAGAAGCTCTCCCACTACTCCAAGCGCACCGCTGACATCGAGTACCGCTTCAACTTCGGCGGCTCCGAGTGGGGCGAGCTGGAGGGTCTGGCCAACCGCACCGACTACGACCTGAAGGCGCACTCCGCGGCGTCCGGCCAGGACCTGTCGTTCTTCGACCAGGAGGCCGGCGAGCGCTGGACCCCCTACGTCATCGAGCCGGCGGCGGGCGTGGGCCGCGCCATGCTGGCCTTCATGCTCGACGCGTACGTCGAGGACGAGGCGCCCAACGCCAAGGGCAAGATGGAGAAGCGCACCGTCATGCGGCTCGACCCGCGCCTCGCGCCGGTCAAGGTCGCCGTGCTGCCGCTGTCCCGCAACCCGCAGCTCTCGCCGAAGGCCAAGGGGCTCGCGGCGGATCTGCGCAAGCACTGGAACATCGAGTTCGACGACGCGGGCGCGATCGGCCGCCGCTACCGCCGCCAGGACGAGATCGGCACGCCGTTCTGCGTCACCGTCGACTTCGACACGCTCGAGGACAACGCGGTGACCGTGCGCGAGCGCGACACGATGAAGCAGGAGCGGGTCTCCCTCGACCAGATCCAGTCCTACCTCGGCGGCCGCCTGATCGGCTGCTGACCGGTCGCTCGACCGGCCACTGACCGGGTCACGGCCCGGACACACACGACGACGGGCTCCGGCCCCGCGGATACAATGCCGCGGCGCCGGGGCCCGTCGCTCGGCGGGAACGGGGGGGTTCAGCACATCGTGCGAAGCGTGACGCACCACATCACCGCCACCCGCGAGGACGGCACCGTCTTCGAGGTGAGCTATGGCTACGGCCGGGGGCAGCGGCGGCTGCTCGGCTGCCGGCACTGTGACTGGACGGAGCGGATCACCTACGGCGGCGCCCGCCACAAAGGCCTCGACCACCTCGCGCAGGCACACGGCGCCCTCGGTTCGCCACGGATGACCGCCGACGCGGCGGCCCGGCGCCAGGCCGTCCTGATCATGCTGGCGTGCTTCGCGGTGGCCGCGGTCGTGCTGTGGTGGGCGGCGTCCCAGGCGTGACGGAGGCGAGGCGCCGGGCTGCCCCGAGGTCGGGATGAACGACGTGACCATGATCAGCTAGGGTGGACGGCTTGTCATGCACTCGCTTGCGGGTGTGCATCATCCCGGGGGAGAAACACAGGTGAACACGACCCGTCAACGCTGGACGGCGCCGGCCAGGTCCCTGCCCAATCCGATCACGCTCGCCTCCGCACTGACCGATCCCTCCCGCCCGGACCGCATCCAGGATCCGGTCATCGCCTGGCTGTGGCGCGGCCGTACGCTCCTGGGCCTGGCGGCCACGGCATGGCTGCTGCTCGCCTACCCGCTGACGAAGGGGGGCGAGAAATTCGTCCTGGGGAAGCTGGAGGAGCTGCTGTTCGGCTGCGGCGTCCTGCTGGTGGCCGGATTCATCGGCGTCACCGCCTTCATCCTCGCGGCCCGCCCGCCCCTCGGCGGCCTGTACACGAGCCGCCTCGGCGCCCCGCTGCGCGCGCTCGGGGCGCTACCGCTCGGGGCGGGCGTCGTCTGGCTGATGGTCTCCGCACTCAGCGGGGACATCGTCTCCATGTCGGACGTCGGCTCACACGATCTCCTCCTGGGGCTCTTGGGCGAGACGCTCGGCAGGATCATCAGCGGACTCGTGATCGGCCTGCTGTTCATCGCCGCCGGGCTTCTCTGTGTCGTCGTCCTCTTGGTGGCGGTGTGCTTCACCCTGGTAGCCGCGGTCAAGGGGCTCAACTCCTGCTTCCGCGTCGGTGACGTCCACGAGCTGCTCCCCGCCGTCCTCTCCCCGCTGCTGGTCTGGTCGCTCTTCGCCCTCCAGCTCTTCGACGACGCCGACGTGGCCGCCCCGCCCGTGGTGCTGAACGCGTTCCTGCTCGGCGGCCCCCTGTCGGTGACCGCGCTGTCGGTGTGGGAGGTGCACCGCCTGCGCAGCAGGTACGGAGTGACCCTGCGGTCCGCGCTGGGCCGCTAAGCGGTGTCGGTCCCGAGCGCCAGGGCCGCGCATACGGCGGCCAGCGGGAGCTCCGCGCAGACGGCCATCGCGACCGCCACGGCCAGCTCGCCACCCGGGGCGGCCGTCACCGTGTCGAACCACGCGTCCACCACGAGCAGCGCGGCGGTGGCGGCGGCGGTGAGGCGATGGCGGTTGTCGCCGCGCCGGCGCAGCGCGGCGGTCGAGAACAGCCCGAGCGCCTGGAGGGCGTCCAACCCCACCCACGCGGCGTTCCAATGCGTGACCCGGGCCGTGGACGGCAGCGTTGTCGCGAGCACATACAGCCAGGGCACCAGCGCCGCCCCCGAGACGAACAGCACCGACTCGGGCCGTACGCGGACGACGCGGGCGAGCCATGCCCTTCGTGTGGTGCGGCGGGCGGACGCGGCGGCCGGGGTGGTGGCGTACAGGGCGGTCATGGTGCGGGTCTCCTTCCGGGCGGCCCGCTCATCGGGCACGTCCCTCAGCCTCGTCGGCGCCATCGCCCCTGTCGGTCATGGCAGTTGCCGACTTGGGGTGGCACTGGGTGCACCCCTTTTCCGGGCTCGTGCTGCAGTGCGCAGGCCGCCGTCCGCGCTCTAAAGTCAGCGCATGAAGATCCCCAGCGAGCTGCGTCGCCTGCTCCAGTGGCTGCGGCCCGCAATCCAACGACTGCGGCGCGATGCCGTCTGCGGATGCGCGGGCATGGCGGTGCAGCTGATCGCCTGGGCGTTACCGATGTCCGTGCCCTGGCTGATCGTTGAGGACGTGGCCTCCCTCCCGGAGATCGTGCTTGCCCTCACCGTCCCCCTCGTCGTCCCGGCCGCGGCCACCCCGCTGCTGACGCGGGTGCAGCGGCTGCGCTTCGGGGCGCTGCTGGGCAGGGAGATCACCGGGCCCCGGACGGCCTGGCGCCAGCTGTCGTACCACCTGCTGGCCGGGCCGGCCGTCGCCTTCGGCGGGGTGGTGGCCCTCGGCCTGGCCCTCGGGGGGCTCGCCGCCGTCACCGTCTACATCTGGGTGTGGGGCCTGCCGTTGTCCTGGCGGCTGGACCACGTCGGCTACTCGACCAAGGCCGCCTATGTCACCCTCGGCGGTCTGGTCCTGCTGGCGATCGCCTACTGGCTCGTGGGCGCCCTCGTACGGCTCGACACCCGCGCCGCCACCGCCCTGCTCGGACCGGTACCCGCCCGGGAGTTGGAGCGCCGGGTCGAGGACCTCACCGAGAGCCGCGCGGGCGCGGTCGACGCGGCCGACGCCGAACGCCGCCGCATCGAGCGCGATCTGCACGACGGCGCACAGCAGCGACTGGTCTCCATGGCGGTCAACCTGGGCCTGGCCAAGGCGACCCTCAAGGATCTGCCGGACGAGGCGCGCGAGGTCATCGAGGAGGCGCACCGCGAAGCCAAGGGCGCGGTGGAGGAGCTGAGCCACCTGGTCCGCGGGCTGCACCCGGCCGTCCTGGACGAGTTGGGGCTCGACGCCGCCCTGTCCGGCATCGCGGCGCGCGCGCCACTGCCGGTGCGGCTGCACGTCCATATGCCCGAACGGGCCGCGCCGACCGTCGAGGCGGTCGCCTACTTCGTGGTCTCCGAAGCCCTCGCCAACATCGCCAAGCACGCCCAGGCGACGCGCGCCGATGTCACGGTCGTACGGACCGGTGACTCGCTGCGGGTCGTCATCTCCGACGACGGGGTCGGCGGCGCCGACGCGTCCCGGGGGAGCGGCCTGGCCGGGCTCGCGAAGCGGGCGGGCTCGGTGGACGGCACGTTCGACATCCGCAGCCCCCGCGGGGGCCCGACCGTCATCACCGTGGAGCTGCCGTGCGTGCTGTGATCGCCGAGGACTCGGTCCTGCTGCGGATCGGCCTCGTCAAAGTCCTGCAGATGGCGGGGTTCGAGGTGATGGCGGAGACCGCCGACGCCGACGGTCTGCTGACGGCGGTGGAGGAACACCGCCCGGACCTCGTGGTGGCGGACGTCCGGATGCCGCCTGGCTTCCGGGACGAGGGCGTACGGGCCGCCCTGCTGATCCGGCAGCAGTGGCCGGACACGGCGGTGCTGCTGCTCTCGCAGTACGTGGAGGAGCGGTACGCCGCGGATCTGCTGACGGCGCACACCAGCGGCATCGGCTATCTGCTCAAGCAGCGGGTCGCGGATGTGGAGGAGTTCATCGACGCGCTGCGGAGGGTGGCGGGCGGGGGTACGGCGCTGGATCCGCAGGTCGTCGCCCAACTGCTGGTGCGGCGGCACAGGGACCCGCTGGACCGGCTGACGCCGCGGGAGCGGGAGGTGCTGGAGCTGATGGCCGGCGGGCGGTCGAACGCCGGGATCGCGGGGGCGCTGGTGATCAGCGAGAGCGCGGTCGCCAAGCACATCAACTCCCTCTTCGTGAAGCTGGATCTGCCGGTCGCCGACGCGGACCACCGCAGGGTGCTGGCGGTGTTGCGCTTCCTGGGCGTGCACTGACCCGGCGCTCGGACCCGGCGCTCGGACCCGGCGCTCGGACCCGGCGCTCGGACCCGGCGCTCGGACCCCGCCGCGGACCAGGCGGTCCGCGGCGGCGGTCACGGCCTACGCCCGCAGGCCGCTCAGCAGCAGCTCGCAGACCGCCGCGAAGGCCAGGTCCACGTCCGGGGCCGACCATTCCGCCGCGTAGACCGGGTCGTGGAAGCGGCCCGTCGCGTCCCACAGCGCCCGTGCCGTGGACGGCGCGTCCCGGACCGTGAACTCGCCGCTCGCCATCCCGGTTTCGACGATCTTCGTGAGCTGCGTGACCATCGTCTCGACATGGCGGGCGACGGTGCCGCTGTTCTCCTCGGCCAGGGCCAGATAGGTGGCGAAGAGCTCCGGGTCGTCGCCCGCCTTGCGCCGCTTGGCGGCGAAGAGGGCGATCAGCCAGTCGCGCAGCCGGTCGGACGCCGGGCCCTTGCGGGCCACTATGCCGGACAGCTCGTCGTGCGCCTGGTCCAGCCACCGCTCGGTCACCGCCTCCCGCAGGGCCGCCTTGGTGCGGAAGTGGCGGTAGACACTGCCGTGGCTGACCCCCAGCACACGGGCCACGTCCACGACCGTGGCCTTGGCCGGGCCGTAGCGGCGCAGGACGTCCTCGGTGGCTTCGAGGATGCGCTCGGGGGTCAGGGGCGTTACGGGCGGCGGCATCGGGTCCCTTACTTCTTCTCGCTGTCCAGGTGGGCCATCTGGGCCTCCGGATAGCGCTCGCCCGCGGCGGCGCCGGCCGGAACGGCCTCCTCCACAGCGGCCAGATCGTCGGCGTCGAGCGTAACGTCCAGCGCCCCGAGCGATTCCGCCAACCGCTCGCGCGTGCGCGCCCCGACGAGCGGCACGATGGCCGCCGCGTGCCGGGGACCCTGGGCGAGCACCCAGGCGATGGCGGTCTGCGCGACGCTGACGCCCTTGCCGTCGGCGATTTTGCGGAGCGCATCCACCAGGCCGAGGTTGTGGTCGAGGTTGTCCCCGCTGAAGCGCGGGCTGAAGCCGCGGAAGTCGTTCGGGGCGAGCCGGCGGTCACGGGTCCAGTGGCCGCTGATCAGGCCGCGGGAGAGCACCCCGTACGCGGTGATGCCGATGCCCAGCTCGCGGCAGACCGGCAGGATCTCGTCCTCGATGCCGCGGGAGACGAGGGAGTACTCGATCTGCAGATCGGAGATGGGGGCGACGGCGGCGGCCCGGCGGATGGTCTCCGCCCCCGCCTCCGAGAGCCCGATGTGCCGTACGTACCCGGCCTTGACCAGCTCGGAGATGGCGCCGACCGTCTCCTCGATGGGGACGTCGGGGTCGACGCGGGCGATGCGGTAGACGTCGATGTGGTCGGCGCCCAGGCGCTGCAGTGAGTAGGCGGCGAAGTTCTTGACGGCGGCCGGGCGTCCGTCATAGCCGGACCAGCCGCCGTCCGGGTCGCGCAGTGCGCCGAACTTCACGCTGATCAGGGCCTTTTCGCGGTGGGCGGCGGGGGCGGTGCTCAGCGCCTCGTCGATCAGCAGCTCGTTGTGGCCCATGGCGTAGAAGTCGCCGGTGTCGAGCAGCGTGACGCCCGCGTCGAGCGCGGCGTGGATCGTGGCGATGGACTCGGCTCGGTCGACATCGCCGTACAGGGCGGACATGCCCATGCAGCCGAGGCCGATCGCGGAGACATGGGGTCCTGTGGTGCCGAGCTGACGGTTCTGCACGGGGGCTCCTTGGGGGCGGGGGAGTGCGGAGGGAGTTCGGCCGGGGGTGCCGGTATCGCGTACGTCTCCAAGCCTGACATGTGTGATGACAGATTTCAATATCTGTCATCGCTCATGTGTCACCCGGAATCCGTCACCCGAACCCCCTTACGCGCTACCTGTCCCCCCCGCGTCCCCCGGCTCCCTCCGCTCACACCACCCCCTCCCCCTCCGCTCATACCACCGTGCGCGGCAGCCGCAGGCTCAGCAGCAGGGTCACCGCCACCGCCGCCAGCTGCGCCGCGAGCGTGATCACCAGCGCATGGCCCATCCCCACCGACGGCTCCAGGGACAGGAAGAGCGTCCCGAGGGTCGCCACGCCCAGCGCCAGCGAGGACTGCTGCGTCGTGACCATCACCCCGCTCCCCACCCCGGCCCGGTCGGTCGGCACATCGGCCAGCACGATCCTGAACAGCACGGGCAGCTGCAGCCCCTGCCCGAAACCGGCCAGCGCGACCCCGGGCAGCAGCCCCGCCAGGGACAGGCCCTGCCAGTCACGCCACACGGCCAGCATCAGCAGGGCGAGGCCCACCGCCTGCACCACCCCGCCAGTGGTGACCACGCGGCTGCCGTACCGGCCCACCAGCCGCGGCCCCATCAGCGACGCCACGAAGAACGTGGCGGCCATCGGCACCAGCGCCATTCCGGCCTCGACCGGCCCGTACCGCAGGCCCTGCTGCAGCGCGACCGCGATGACGAACATGAATCCGCCGAAGCCGATCGAGAACGGCAGCACCATCGGCAGCCCGCGCCGCAGCCCGCGCAGCGCGAACAGGCTCGGCGGCAGCAGCGGGGTCCGGCCCGCCCTGTCGGCGCGGCGCTCCACCGCGTAGAACGCGGCGGACACGAAGGGGAACGCGCCCAGCATCAGCCAGGTCCACAGCGGCCAGCCCGTCGCCCGTCCCTCGGTCAGCGGCACCATCAGCGTGATCAGCGAGAGCGCCAGCAGGACGGTGCCCGGCACATCGATCGGCGCGGGCCGCTCCGAGCGGGTCTCCGGGACCGTCCGCACGGCGAGGGCCAGCCCGATCAGTGCGACCGGCACGTTCACCAGGAAGACCGCGCGCCATCCGGTGCCCGCGATATCGGCGGCCACGAGGACGCCGCCCAGGATCTGACCCGCCACCATGGACAGCCCGGCCGTCGCGCCGTACATGCTCAGCGCGCGGGCGCGGCGGGCGCCGGCGGTGGCGGAGTGGATGGTGGCGAGCACCTGGGGCAGCATCAGCGCCGCGGCGGCGCCCTGCGCCACCCGGGCGCCGACCAGGCTCCACGCGTTCGGCGCGAGCCCGCAGGCCAGCGACGTCAGCCCGAAGGCCGCCATCCCGGCGAGGAAGAGCCGGCGCCGTCCGAAGGAGTCGCCCAGCCGGCCGCCGAGCACCAGCAGGACGGCGTACGCCACGCCGTATCCGGCGACGACGAGCTCCAGCACGGCCGGGCCCGCGTTCAGATCGCGGTCCATGGTGGGCAGGGCGACGTTGACGATGAAGAAGTCGATCAGGGGCAGCGCCGCACCCAGCAGTACGGTGAACAGCCCGAGCGGGCTCAGCGTCCGCCCCGCGGCGTCGCTGGTCCGCCCCGCGGCGTCGCTGGTCCGCCCCGCGGCCTTCGCGGTGTCCGGGGCGGCGGTTCTGATGCGTATCTCGGTTTCGGTCACGATGATGACGATCGCGACCCGCTCAGACTGGTACCAGAGTGTCTTTATCCTGGTACAAGAAGTACCTGGCAACCCGCTGAGCCGCTGGGGCACTCTGGACCCATGACCACGATGGTGCGGGACACCGCGGCCGGTACCGGGGCCGAGATCAGCGAGATCAGGCGGAGCGAGCTGGCCGCGTTTCTGCGCAGCCGGCGGGAGCGGATCACCCCCGAGCAGGTCGGATTGCCCCGTGGCCGCCGCCGGCGGACGCCCGGTCTGCGCCGCGAGGAGGTCGCCCATCTCTCGACCGTCGGCGTCACCTGGTACACGTGGCTGGAGCAGGCCCGCGACATCCATGTCTCGGCGCAGGTCCTCGACGCCATCGCCCGCGCCCTGCTGCTGGACCGCAGCGAGCGCGCCCATCTCTTCGCGCTCGCCGGGACCGTCGATCCGAGCCCCTGGAGCGAGTGCACCGGCGTTCCGCAGGCGTTGCGGCTGATGCTGGAGCAGCTGGAGCCGTTCCCGGCCGTGGTCCAGAACAGCCGGTTCGACATCCTCGCCTACAACCGCACCTACCGGCTGCTGATGTGCGATCTGGACGCGCTGCCGCCGGAGGACCGCAACTGCCTGTGGCTGGCCTTCACCAACGACGACTGGCGCGCGAGCCTCGTCGAACGGGAGGAGACGATCCGGCTGATGGCGGCCAAGTTCCGCGCCGCGATGGCCGAGCGCGTCGCCGAGCCCGCCTGGAAGGCGCTGGTGAAGCGGCTTGAGGACGCCTCAGAGGAGTTCCGCGAGATCTGGGCGCGGCATGAGGTGGTCCGGCCCGGCGACAAGATCAAGGTCTTCCGCCAGTCGCGCGTGGGCATCGTCAGGCTGGCCTCCACCGGGCTGTGGACCGGTCCGAACCAGGGGCCCAAGCTGCTCACCTACACCCCGGCGGACGCGGAGTCCCGCGAGCGCCTGGAGCGGCTTCACACGCTGGCGCTCGTGGAGACCTGACCGGTCGGCGCTCCCTCCTCGAAGAGGGCCGCCGCACGGCGGGTGGTGCGCAGCGCCCAGCGGCCGGTGGTCACCAGCCCCAGCAGCAGGATGACGGCGCCGCATCCGGCGATGATCCACCACGCGGGCCGTGCGGAGTCCAGGAACGCCGCCGCCTCGGCGGCCGAGGCGGCGTGCCCGGCGGCCCCCGCCGCCGACGCGGCGCCTCCCGCCAGCACCGCGCCGATGACCGCGACGCCGAGCGACTGGCCGACCTGGCGGCTGGTCGAGGCGACGGCCGAGGCGACGCCGGCCTGGGAGCGGGGCATCCCCGAGACGGCCGTATTGGTGATCGGGGCGTTGACCAGGCCGAAGCCGATGCCGAACAGGACAAAACCGGTCAGCAGCAGCGCATTGGAGGACTGGGCGTCGAACACGGCGCACAGCACCCCACTGGCCGTCATCGTCACCCCGGCGATCAGCAGCGGCAGCCGTGGCCCCCGGGCGCCCACCAGCCGCCCCGACAGTGGCGCGCACACGAAGCACATCAGCGCCATGGGCAGCATCCACAGCCCGGCGTGCAGCGCGCTCAGGCCCCGCACGTCCTGCAGATACAGCGTGTTCATGAAGAGGAAGCCGCCGAGCGCCGCGAAGGCGCACACCGCGACGACCGTCGCCCCGCTGAACGGCGCGCTGTGGAAGAAGCGCACATCGATCAGCGGCTCGGGGCGCCGGCGCTCGTAGCGGATCAGCGCGGCGAGCCCGGCGACGGCGACCGCCGTACAGGCCACGATCAGCGGTGAGCCCCAGCCCCGGTCCGGCGCCTCGATGATCGCGTAGGTGAGGGAGCCGAGCACCGCGATGACCAGCAGCTGGCCGACGGGGTCCGCCCGGCGTGGTCTGGGAGCCCGCGACTCCGGCACATGGCGCGCGGTCAGCGCCAGTGCCGCGATCCCGACCGGAAGGTTTATCCAGAAGATCGAACGCCAGCCGACCGACTCCACCAGCACCCCGCCGACGATCGGGCCGGCCGCCATGCTGATGCCGACGACCCCGCCCCACACCCCGATCGCCCGGGCCCGCTCCCTGGGCTCGGTGAAGGTGTTGGTGATGATCGACATGGCGACGGGGTTGAGCATCGACCCGCCGATCGCCTGCACCATGCGGAAGACGATGAGCGCTTCCAGGTTGGGCGCGAGGCTGCACAGCGCCGAGCCGAGGGTGAAGATCACCAGCCCGGCCAGGAAGGTGCGCTTGCGCCCGACCCGGTCGGCCGTCGAGCCGGCGAGGATCAGCAGCGCGGCGAGGACCAGGGTGTACGCGTCGATCGTCCACTGCATCCCGGAGACGGAGGCGTGCAGCTCGCCCCGCATCGAGGGCAGGGCGACATTGAGGACGGTGTTGTCGAGGCTGACGATCAGCAGGCTCATGCAGCAGATCGCCAGCACGAGCATGCGCCGCCGATGGCTCATCTCGGGCATGGTTGAACGCTACATCGATATCGTCCCAGCGGCCGTGAGAACCGCTCTGCCGATTCGCCCGCACGAGTGCGGGACAATAAGAGGTCCGGCCCATACGAACGTCACTCAGCCAAACCCCGAGGAAGCCCACCCCATGACGCAGACGCAGCTGCAGATCGGCCCGCACACGGTTCAGCCACCGGTCGTCCTCGCACCGATGGCCGGGATCACCAACGCGCCGTTCCGTACCCTCTGCCGGGAGTTCAGCGGGGGCAAGGGGCTGTTCGTCAGCGAGATGATCACCACGCGGGCGCTGGTCGAGCGCGACGCCAAGACCATGCGGCTGATCCACTTCGACGGCACCGAGAAGCCGCGCTCCATCCAGCTCTACGGGGTCGACCCGGTGACCGTCGGCAAGGCCGTCCGGATGATCGTGGACGAGGATCTGGCCGACCACATCGATCTCAACTTCGGCTGCCCGGTCCCCAAGGTCACCCGTAAGGGCGGCGGCTCGGCCCTCCCGTACAAGCGGAACCTGCTGCGCTCGATCCTGCGTGAGGCCGTGACGGGCGCGGGATCGCTGCCGGTGACCATGAAGATGCGCAAGGGCATCGACGACGATCACATCACCTACCTCGACGCGGGCCGGATCGCCGCCGAGGAGGGCGTGACCGCGATCGCCCTGCACGGGCGCACCGCGGCCCAGCACTACGGCGGCACGGCCGACTGGGACGCCATCGCGCGGCTCAAGGAGACCGTCCCCGAGATCCCGGTGCTGGGCAACGGCGACATCTGGTCGGCCGACGAGGCGGTGCGGATGATGCGCGAGACGGGCTGCGACGGCGTGGTCGTCGGGCGCGGCTGCCTGGGGCGGCCGTGGCTCTTCGGCGATCTGGTGGCCGCGTTCGAGCCGGGCCCGGCCGACTGCGCCCGGCCGACGCTGCGGGACGTCGCGGCCGTCATGCGCCGCCACGCCGAGCTGCTCGCCCAGTGGCTGGAGGACGAGGAGCGCGGCGTGATCGACTTCCGTAAGCATGTCGCCTGGTACACCAAGGGCTTCTCGGTCGGCTCCGAGATGCGCAAGCGCCTCGCGATCACCTCGTCCCTGGCCGAGCTGGACGCCCTGCTGGCCGAGCTGGACCTGGACCAGGAGTGGCCCCCCGGCGCCGACGGCCCCCGCGGCCGCACCTCGGGCCGCAACCGCGTGGTCCTTCCGGACGGCTGGCTGGACGACCCGTACGACTGCGCGGGCGTGAGCGCGGACGCCGAGCTGGACACCTCCGGCGGCTGATCGGTGCTCAGAAGGCGTGACCCGCCGCCACCGCCAGGTCGAGCGCCAGCGCCGCCGTCCAGCTGAAGTCGCGGGTGCCGCGGGGCTGGCCCGTGTGCGGATCGACGTACTCGGCGAAGCCGGAGGAGACGGCCGTCTCCAGGGCGGCGGTGCGCAGCGCGTCGGCCCGTGACGCTTCGCCGTGGAGCCGCAGGCCGCGCTCCAGGAGCCAGTTGACGTTGAGCCAGGCGGGGCCGCGCCAGTAGCGGGACGGGTCGAAGGCGGGGCCTTGCAGGTCGTAGCTGGGCACCAGCCGTACGGACGACCCCAGCCCGAAGTGGGCACCGCAGGCCGTACGGACGAGCGTGGCGGCCGTCTCGCGGGGCATATCCGGGACGAGCAGCGGCAGCAGGCCCGCCGCGCTCAGCTCGGGGATCAGCACGTCCCCCCGCACATCGCGGGACAGGAACAGCCCGGCCGCCGGGTCCCACAGCCGGGCCGTGAGGGCGGCCGTGAGGCGGGCGGCGCGGGCGCGGTGGGGGGACGGGTCGGCGCCGGTCAGCGCCGCGATCTCGGCCAGGGCGTGCTCGGAGGCGATCAGCAGTGCGTTGACGCCGGGGTCCTCGACCACGAAGGTATGGCCGGCCCCCGCGTCCCGGTAGCCGCCGTCCCGGTAGTCCGCTGCGAGCCGTACGTACCGCCCGTAGTCCAGGTCGGTCGGCCGGTCGGCGGCGGTGCCGTGGCCGAGGTCGGCGCGCTGGAACGTCCCCGGCTCCACCGGCTCGACGCGCGCCAGCGGGGCGTCCCAGCAGGGGCTGTTGTCCATGCCGGGCTCCCAGGGGTGGACCACGGAGACCAGACCGTGCCCGCCCAGGTCGCGGGCGCCGGTCAGATAGCGGTGCCAGGCGGTGAGCCGGGGGTAGGTCCGGGCGAGGAAGCCATGGCGGGCCGAGGCGGCCGGGTCGGCCTGGTGGACCAGCAGAGCGGCGAGCGCGTGGACCGGGGGCTGGACGATCCCCGAGGTCTCGATCCCGGCCGGGGCGCCGGCGGACGCGCCCGCCGTGGAGGAACGCCAGAAGTCCGGACTGGGGAAGTACGCGCCCTGCGGCACCGAGAGGTTGAAGACGATATGCGGGATCCGGCCGTCGCCCCACTGGGCCGCGAGCAGAGTTTCCAGCTCCCGCTGGGCGCGCCGCGCCGAAAGGTGGCGCGATCCGATCGCGATGAACGCCGAATCCCAGCTCCACTGGTGGGGGTAGAGGCTGCGGGAGGGGACCGTGGAGGAGCCGGTCCAGTTCTCGTCGAGGACTCGCCGCGCGTCGCTCACCCAGGTGGCCGACGCGGGCCGTGCGCTGGTCAAGATGCCTCCTCCTGAGGGAACGCGACGTCAACATACCCGCACCGGACGGCCTCCACGGTGCGCCGGGGCGGGAACCGGGCAGGAGGGACCAAGCGCTTCGCTCATGTGAGCGAGGGGCTTCTCGTTGTATCCAAAAGGCGAGATGATGCTCTCCATATGGGCGTGATTCTCGCCACTCTGATCGCCTCCCTGCTCAGATGAGCGGACATCGGGGGGCGCTCCGGGGTGTCGGCGCTGCGCTCACCTCTCCAATACGTGACACTCAGTGCCACCCGCTTGATGTTCGACACCTCGAATCATCGGTTACGCACAGTAAGATTCTTCGGGGATGCCGGAGGCGCAGGGTGGGTGTGTGTTCGAGTCTTGAAGGGTTATGGAAAACGCCTCGTCCGGGCTTCGCGCTTTCGAACACGTGGCAGGCGGGTGGTTACAGCCCGATGACGGTGGAGTGGACCTGCTCAGGCGCCTTCGATGTGGGTACGCTCCCCGCCGTCAGGGCAGCCGAGCCGAGGAGATCGAGTCCCGTGCCGGAAACACAAGATCAGCGGAAGTTCGTTTACGACTTCACCGAGGGCAACAAGGATCTCAAGGACCTGCTCGGCGGGAAGGGGGCCAACCTCGCCGAGATGACCAACCTCGGTCTCCCCGTGCCACCCGGCTTCACGATCACCACCGAGGCGTGCAAGGTCTACCTCGACAGCGGCGAGGAGCCCCCCGCCCTGCGCGACGAGGTGAGTGCGCACCTCGAAGCCCTCGAAGGCAAGATGGGCAAGAAGCTGGGCCAGCCGGACGATCCGCTGCTGGTATCCGTACGCTCCGGCGCCAAGTTCTCGATGCCCGGCATGATGGACACCGTCCTCAACATCGGGCTCTCCGACGACTCCGTGGCAGGGCTCGCCGCGCAGGCGGGTGACGAGCGGTTCGCCTGGGACTCCTACCGCCGGCTCATCCAGATGTTCGGCAAGACCGTGCTGGGCGTGGACGGCGATCTCTTCGAGGAGGCGATCGAGGAGGCCAAGCGCGCCAAGGGCGTCACCGTCGATGTCGACCTCGACGCCGCCGACCTCAAGAAGCTGGTCGGCGAGTTCAAGGAGATCGTCGCGGGCGAGACCGGCCGGACCTTCCCGCAGGAGCCGCGCGAGCAGATGGACCTCGCGGTACGGGCCGTGTTCGACTCCTGGAACGGCGACCGCGCCAAGCTCTACCGCCGTCAGGAGCGCATCCCCCACGACCTCGGCACGGCGGTCAACATCTGCTCCATGGTCTTCGGCAACCTCGGCCCCGACTCCGGCACCGGCGTGGCGTTCACCCGCGACCCCGCCAGCGGTCACCAGGGCGTCTACGGCGACTACCTGCAGAACGCCCAGGGCGAGGACGTCGTCGCGGGCATCCGCAACACGGTCCCGCTGGCCGAGCTGGAGCGGATCGACAAGCAGTCGTACGACCAGCTGATGCAGATCATGGAAACCCTCGAGACGCACTACAGGGACCTGTGCGACATCGAGTTCACCATCGAGCGCGGCAAGCTGTGGATGCTCCAGACCCGGGTCGGCAAGCGCACCGCCGGTGCCGCCTTCCGGATCGCCACCCAGCTGGTCGACCAGGGTCTGATCGACGAGGCCGAGGCGCTGCG
Organism: Streptomyces sp. NPDC005266; assembly: GCF_040607655.1. Taxonomy (NCBI): domain Bacteria; kingdom Bacillati; phylum Actinomycetota; class Actinomycetes; order Kitasatosporales; family Streptomycetaceae; genus Streptomyces; species Streptomyces sp. NPDC005266. The sequence goes on along the minus strand of NZ_JBEXHC010000013.1, from coordinate 8,358 downwards.
CCGGGTCAACGGGGCGCAGCTCGCGCAGCTGATGTTCCCGCGCTTCGACGAGGAGGCCGCCGCGGGCGACTCGGTGCGGAAGATCGGGCGGGGCATCGCCGCCTCCCCGGGCGCCGCCGTCGGCAAGGCCGTCTTCGACTCGTACACCGCCGTCAAGTGGTCCCGGTCCGGTGAGAAGGTCATCCTCATCCGCCGTGAGACCAACCCCGACGACCTCGACGGCATGATCGCCGCCGAGGGCATCCTGACCTCCCGCGGCGGCAAGACCTCGCACGCCGCCGTCGTCGCCCGCGGCATGGGCAAGACGTGTGTGTGCGGCGCCGAGGAGCTCGAAGTCGACACCAAGCGGCGCCGGATGACGGCGCCCGGCCGGGACGGCAAGGACGGGCTGGTGATCGAGGAGGGTGACGTCGTCTCGATCGACGGCTCCTCCGGCAAGGTCTACCTCGGCGAGGTCCCGGTCGTGCCGTCCCCGGTCGTCGAGTACTTCGAGGGCCGGATGCACGCGGGCGCCGACGACGCCGACGAGCTGGTGGGCGCCGTGCACCGGATCATGGCGTACGCGGACCGGGTGCGCCGGCTGCGGGTGCGGGCCAACGCGGACAACGCCGAGGACGCGGCCCGCGCCCGGCGGTTCGGGGGGCAGGGCATCGGCCTGTGCCGCACCGAGCACATGTTCCTCGGCGAGCGCCGGGAGATGGTCGAGCAGCTGATCCTCGCCCACACCGACGAGGAGCGCGAGGCGGCGCTGGGCGCGCTGCTGCCGCTGCAGAAGGACGACTTCGTCGAGCTGTTCGAGGCGATGGACGGGCTGCCGGTCACCGTACGGCTGCTCGACCCGCCGCTGCACGAGTTCCTGCCGGACATCACCGAGCTGTCGGTGCGGGTCGCGCTGGCCGAGTCCCGCAAGGACCACAACGAGAACGATCTGCGGCTGCTCCAGGCCGTGCACCGGCTGCACGAGCAGAACCCGATGCTGGGCCTGCGCGGAGTGCGCCTCGGGCTGGTCATCCCCGGTCTGTTCGCCATGCAGGTACAAGCGATCGCCGAGGCCGCCGCCGAGCGCCGGGAGGCCAAGGGTGATCCGCGTGCCGAGATCATGATTCCGCTGGTCGGAACAGTCCAGGAGCTGGAGATCGTCCGCGAGGAGGCCGAGCAGATCATCGAGGAGGTCGAGCGGGCCCGGGGCGTGGACCTCAAGCTCACCCTCGGCACCATGATCGAGCTGCCCAGGGCCGCCCTGACCGCCGCTCAGATCGCCGAATCCGCCGACTTCTTCTCCTTCGGCACCAACGACCTCACCCAGACGGTCTGGGGCTTCTCCCGCGACGACGTGGAGGCCAGCTTCTTCACGGCCTACCTGGAGAAGGGCATCTTCGGCGTCAGCCCGTTCGAGACCATCGACAAGGACGGCGTCGGCGCCCTGGTGCGCGACGCCGCGCAGGCGGGCCGCGCCACCCGCCCCGACCTCAAGCTCGGGGTCTGCGGCGAGCACGGCGGCGACCCGGAGTCCGTCCACTTCTTCCACGAGGTGGGCCTGGACTACGTCTCCTGCTCCCCGTTCCGCATCCCGGTCGCCCGCCTGGAGGCCGGCCGTGCGGCGGTGAACAGCCACTGAGGCCACCGGAGTCGGCCGGGAATCCCAACCCTCACCCCCGGTTTCGGCTCCGGCTCTTAAAGGGGGCGGCACCTTGTGCGGAGGTGCCGCCCCCTCTCACTCCCCCCACGGGAGCTGTTGCCGCTCGCATCGGCTACGCGCGGCAACACAAGTACCCAGCCGCCGTAACGTACTCGTCACCCCCCACGGGAACGAGCAATCTGGCGCTGAGTACCGCCTGTTGAATTCCGGACGGCCACCGTATGTCTTTACCGGCGGCCCCCGGCTTTCACGCTGAACAGCTTTCCTTCTCCGCCCCCCGCACCGCATCCGGTTTCACATCTGGCCAAAAGGGCGTGGTGACTGAACGTGTAAGCGTGCATACTCAACGGTGATCGGGGGGCGGTCGGCTTGTCACTTGTGAGGGTCTAGGTGCTGCGTGTTCATTTCGCTGAACTCGATCTGGCCCGGCTGCGGATGGCGATCCGCCCGGATGTGCTCTGGGAGACCGTTTTAAGTTTGCATCGCCTGCGCGAGAAACGAGCGGAGAACGTATACGGGGAATGGCGTTCGGAAGCGCGAAACCGGCTCAACGGGGAGGCGCGGCTGCTTGCCCCGCTCATTCCCTCGCGTGGCTATTTCCCGGACTTCCTGACACCCGCCGAAGGTGTAATCGGTTGCGACAGCGCCATGGAAGCGCTGCGCGCCACCACGGGAGAGCGCTTGCACTCCGAGATATCCCGGCTCCCGGGAGCCCCTGCGCTGCCGGGCTGGATACGCGACCTGGCGCAGGGCGGGACGCGGTCGCTGGACCGGCTCGTCACCACCCTGCGCGCCTATCACCGGGCCGCCGTCGCCCCGTACTGGGCGCATATCCAGGCCCGGATCGAGGCCGACCGGGCGGCCCGGGGCCGGGCCCTGCTGGACGGGGGAGCCGACGGCCTGCTGGCCTCGCTGCCGCCGACGATGCGCTGGCGCTCGCCCGTGCTGGAGGTGGACTATCCGGTCGACCGCGATCTCCACCTGCGCGGACGGGGGCTGCTGCTCCTGCCGTCGTTCTTCTGCCGGGGCACCCCGGTGACCTTCCGGAACCCGGAGCTGACCCCGGTGCTGGTCTACCCGGTCGAACACGCCCGGCGCGGCGCCCCGCCGCGCCCCCAGCAGCGGCCCGCCGGCACGTCCGGCTGCGCCCGCTCGCTCGGCAAGCTCGTCGGCCAGACCCGCTCGGAGGTGCTGCTGGAGGTCGGCGGCGGCTGTACGACCAGCGAACTGGCCCGCCGGGTCGGCGTATCCCTCGCCTCGGCCAGCCAGCACGCCAGCGTGCTGCGCGAGGCCGGGCTCGTGCACACCCTGCGCCAGGGCAGCGCCGTCCTGCACACCCTGACCCCACTCGGCGCGGCCCTGCTCCGCGGTGGTGCCGCCCCGGGGGAGCGGGTCTTCGGCGCGCCGACGGCGTTCCCGGCGGTCACGCGGTGAGACAGCCCGGGAGGCGTTCGGCCAGGTGTGCGCAGTCGCTGACGGTGTTGTGGAGACGGGCCGACAGTCGCAGGAAGCCGCGCAGCGCCCGCTGGGCGGCCTGGACGGTGCGCGGGACGGCGCCGAACGAGCCGTGGTCGAGATGGACCACGGAGGGGTCCAGCGTCCAGTGGCCGGTCGGCGGCTGGTCGGTCATGGGCCCCTCGCTCCCGTGCGTGCCCCAAGGTCAGTCGTCGATGCCCGAACGAAGGTCAGTCGTCGATGCCCGAACGCTCGACGCCCGCGACGATATAGCGCTGCAGGAAGAGGAAGACCACCAGCAGCGGCACGATCGACACCGCCGACGCCACGAAGAGCTCATGGATGTTGACGCTCTGGGCGGTGGTGAAGGTTGACAGTGCCACCTGGACCGTCCATGCCTCCCGGTCCTGGCCGATGACCAGCGGCCACAGGAAGGCGTTCCAGGCGCCGATGAAGACGATGGTGCCGACCGCCGCGAAGACCGGCCGCGAGTTCGGCACCACCACCCGCCAGTACGTACGCCAGTAGCCGAGCCCGTCCATCCGCGCCGCGTCCTCCAACTCCCGGGGGAAGCTCAGGAAGTACTGGCGGAAGATGAACGCCGCGACCGCGCTGAAGAGCGTGGGCACCACCAGACCGCGCAGCGTGGAGACCCAGCCGAGCGAGCTGACCAGCACAAAGCTGGGCACGAAGGTGACCGCCGCCGGGACCATCAGGGTGCCCAGGATCCAGTAGAAGACCACCTGGGCGTGGCGGTACGGAATCCGGGCCAGCCCGTAGCCGGCGAGCGAGGCCGGCAGCAGGGTGCCGACCGTGGTGAGAACCGCGATCAGCGAGGAGTTGAGCAGCGCGTGCGCCATCGGCACATTGGGGTCGTCGAAGAGCTCCGGGACGTTCGACCAGCGCAGCTCGCTCGGGAAGAAGGTCCACTCGGGCGAGGTGATGTCCGCCTCGCTGGACAGCCCGTTGCGTACCAGCAGATAGAACGGGACGAGAAAGAGCAGCGCGAGCGCCATCAGCAGCACCAGTCGGACCGCGCGCCCGGCGGCGACCAGGGCGTCCCGTGGGTCGCGCGCCTGCCGGGGGTCGGGCATCCGGTTCACTCCTCTCTCCGGCCGAGGCCGAACCAGCGTGCCTGCACCACCGTCACCACGGCGATGATCAGCGCCAGGATCACCGCGCCCGCGCTGCCGAGGCCCAGGTTCTGCCCCTGCCCCAGCGCCGTGTAGTAGAGGTAGACCAACGGCGGGCGGGCGTAGGGCGGATAGCCGCGCGAGTCGGACAGCAGGTTGTAGAACTCGTCGAACGCCTGGAAGGCGTTGATCACCAGCAGCAGGACGACGGCGACCGAGGTGGCCCGCAGCTGCGGAAGGGTGATGTGCCGGAAGACCTGCCACCCCGGCCGCGCCCCGTCCACGGCCGCCGCCTCGTAGAGCCGTGGCGAGATGCGCTGCAGCCCGGCCAGGAAGAGCACCATGTAGAAGCCCGCCTGCAGCCACAGCCTTACGGTCACGATCACCAGCCAGTACCAGGGCGGATCGGTCGTCGACAGCCAGGCGATCTGATCCGCGCCGAACCAGCCGAGGACGGTGTTGGCCAGCCCGAAACGCACCCCGTTGAAGATCGACATCTTCCAGATCAGGGCCGCCACGACGTACGAGCACGCCACGGGCAGAAAGAAGACCGACCGGAAGAACGCCTGCGCCCAGCGCAGCCGGTTGACCATCAGCGCGAGCGCGAGCGAGAGCACATAGGTCGCCGGGACGATGAACGCCGTGAAGACCAGGAAGGTCAGCAGGGAGTCGGTGAAGGCGTCGTCGGCCAGCATCGCCGCGTAGTTGTCGAGCCCGACGAACTCGGTGGGCGAGACGGTGTTGCGCGCGTCAAAGAAGCTGAGGTAGACGCTCCAGGCCAGCGGGACGTAGGTGAAGAGGGTCAGGCCGAGGACAAAGGGGCCCACGAAGATCCAGAACCAGAGGGTCCGGTTCTGCGGGCCCAGCGGCCTGCGCATCAGCGGACGGCGCACGAGCGGACGGCGCATCAGCGGACGGCGCACGAGCGGACGGCGCACCAGGGGACGGCGCATCAGCGGCCCGCGCATCAGCGGCCTGCGCACCAGCGGACGGCGCATCAGCTCTTCTTCTGCACGCGCCGCAGCTCCGCGTCGGCCTTGCGCACGACCGCCCTCAGCTCGCTCTCCGGGTTCGCGCCGCCCTTGATGACGCGGCTCAGCGCGTCCTGGTAGGCGGTCTTGCTCGCGGGGGTCCACAGCAGCGGCTCGGCGTGCCCGTGGTCGGTGGCGTAGCGCACCGCCTCACCCGCCGCCCCCTCCCGCAGCTTGGCCGCCTTCTTCGCGAGCGACATCCGGGCCGGGATATGGAAGCCGTAGGTGAGCGCGAAGTCCTCCTGGTACTCGGTCTTCTCCACCCACAGCCACTTCACGAAGGCCTTCGCCACCTCCTTGTGCCTGCCGCGGGCGGAGACCGCCGACCCGTACGCGCCGACCGGTACCGCGGGCCTGCCGTCCGCCCCGTCCCCGGGGAACGGCAGCACCCCGAAGTCGCCCCCCAGCGCCTTGGTGATCTGCGGCAGCGCCCACAGCCCCGACCACTGCATGGCGGTGAGCCCCTGGGTGAACGCGGCCGGGTCCGACCAGTCGGAGGGGGCCCCGAGCAGCAGCGACTTCTCGGCGTAGAGCTGACGCAGCTTGCCGAGCGTGCGGGCGGCGGCCGGGTCGTCGAAGCCGACCTTGCCGTCCTCGGTGACCAGTTCCAGACCGGCGGCGTTCAGCGGGGTGCCGCCGAGGACACCGGGTCCGCCGTCATTGCCGAGGAAGAGCCCCTTGACGTTCTTCGTGGTGAGCTTCTTCGCCGCGTCGACCAGCGCGTCCAGCGTCCGGGGCGGCTCGACCCCGGCGTCCTTCAGCATGCTGGTGCGGTAGTAGAGCAGCTGCATGTCGATGACCTGCGGAATGGCCCAGATTCTGCCCCGGTACGTCTTCGGGGCGAGCACCGCCGGATTGATGTCGTCCTTCGCCTCGCTGAGCAGGTCGGTGAGATCCACGACCTGACCGCCCTGGATCTGGTCCAGCGTCGGGCCGTTGACCTCGAAGACATCCGGGCCGGACGCGGTGAGCAGCGCGGCGGCGGTCTGCTGGTCGTAAGCGCCCGGCCGCCACTGGACGTTGACATCGGCCTCGTCGTAGGCGTCCGCGTACCGCTTGACGGCCTGCTCGGTGCCCGGCTCGCCGTACTGGTGGTACCACTGCGAAAGGACCGGCTTCCCGCCTGAACCACCGTCGTCCCGCCCGGTGTTCGACCCGCAGGCACCGGCCAGCGCCCCGGTCAGCGCGAGCCCTCCGCCCGTACCCAGCAGTCGTCTGCGGCTGATGGACATGGTGTGCGCCCCCTCGCTCCCTCGTCTCCTGGTCACCGTATGACCCAACGATCAACGATGGGGGCGGATTACGACAGGGGCGTTGCGGCCGTATATCAGCTGCCGGGGCCGGGGCCGGGGCCGGGGCCAGGGCCAGGGCCAGGGTCCGGCGCCGCGTCGAGCTTGTCGAAGACGCGCTGGGCCGTGGCGAAGGCCGCGTTCGCGCGGGGACGCCGCAGTAGATCGCGCTCTGCAGCAGCACCTCGCCGATCTCCTCGCGGGTCAGCCCGTTGGTGAGCGCGGCCCGGATGTGCATGGCCGGCTCGGCGTGCTGGCCGTGGGTAGCCCGGTGGCCGGGGCCTGGGGTTGCCGCCCCGGGGGGCCGGCTTTGGGACTACTGCCCCAGCACCCGGGCTGCCGCCGCCCCGGCCCGCTGGCTCCGGGGTCTGTCGGCCCCCGGCCCGCCGGGGTTCGCGGCTCGGTTCCGCGCGGCGCCGTCTCGTGCCTTTGACGCCTTGGGGCGTGGTCGGCGCGGGGCGGGCGCGGGACGCGTCGGCCGCCGCCGGGGCGGTGGGGGTGGGCTCAATCGCCGATGGCGCGGACGGCGGGAGACCCGGCCGACGGCCTCGTCCCGATGATGACCGTCGCCTCCAGCTCCGCGCACTCCGCCACACGCGGTATCAGCCCATCGCGGGTGACGATGTCGACGGCCGACGCCGACTGCCGTTCGCTCGTCTCGAACAGCAAAGACCCGCCCGGCGCCAGCCACGCGCTCGCCGCGGCCGTCACGCGGCGCAGCACATCGAGTCCGTCCGCCCCGCCGTCCAGGGCCACCCGCGCCTCATGGACCCGGGCCTCCGGCGGCAGCAGTTCGACCTGCTCCGTGGGCACGTACGGCACATTGGCGAGCAGTACATCGACGCGGCCGCGCAGCGCGGCCGGCAGCGGCTCGTAGAGATCGCCCTCGTACACCCGGCCTCCGGCCGCGCCCATATTGCGGCGGGCGCACCGTACCGCGGCCGGGTCGATATCGGCCGCGTGCAGCTCGACCCGCTCCAGCGCCGCGCCCAGCGCGGCGCCGAGCGCGCCCGATCCGCAGCACAGGTCCACGACCACCGCCCCCGCCCGCGCGGGTGCCACGCTCGCGGCCTGCCGGACCAGGAACTCGGTGCGCCGCCGGGGGACGAAGACCCCCGGATCCACGGCTATCCGCAGCCCGCAGAACTCCGCCCAGCCGAGGACATGTTCCAGCGGCAGCCCGGCGACACGCCGGTCCACCATCCGGTCGAGCTCGGCCGGGCCTCCGGCGGTGGCGACGAGCAACTCCGCCTCGTCCTCGGCGAACACACACCCGGCGGCGCGCAACCTGCCGACGACGGCGGAGAAGGAGAGAAGCGGAGAAGATGACAGGGAGGACGGTGATGACGGGGGTGACGGTGAAGTCGACATGGAGCCTTCCGGGGATACCCAGGGCGCTCCCGCGGTCACCTAAATCGGTTCGACCACATGGCCTCGAGAAGAGAGCACCCAGCCTGACATGGCGTTGATGGGTCTCACCTCCTCGGGGCGACGGTGCGGTAACAGTACCAGGGTCGACCCGCGCGACCCGGCCGGTCAGCGGGTGCTCGGCGCCCGCCGGGCCTGGCCGATTCAGGGAGGCGTGGAAGGCGGATACGCACCGTGTGCGGCGCTCCCGCAACGGGCGCCTGGACAACCATCCCCCCTGCCCTCGCACACCCTGCCCGAGCTGTTCGCCACCGCCTGGTCGCTGGTGGACAGCGGGCAGGGGCCGGCCTAGTACTCCAGTGCGGTTTCGTGATCTATCCAGCAGGTTCGTCGGCGGATCGTCGTTGGTAGTGGCTGTGTCGGGCTGTCGCCTGGTGGCGTCT